>DASWYU010000001.1:0-4963 GCA_036404795.1 Nocardioides sp.
CCGGGGGCGGACGGGTCAGCTCACGACGGGGGCGGCGAGAGTGCCGCGGGCGTCGCCGGCGTACACGGGCACGCCCGTGCCGGTGAAGTCCCGGACGACCGCCAGGTCGGTCTCGGCCACCGCGCCGGCATCCCCCAGCACGACCACGGCCTCCAGCGACCTCGCGCCGGACGCGATCGCCATCGCGATGCACGCCCCGATCGCGCTGATCCGCAACGACGGGAGGTCGACGGTCGCGGCGGCGTACGTGCGGCCGTCCTGGTCGCGCACCGCGGCGCCCTCCGCGGCGCGCGCCCGCGCCCGCGTCGCCCGGGCCAGCGTCACCAGCTTCCGGTCCTCGGGTCCGGGTCCTGCCTGCTCGGTGCTCACGCGTCCGCCTCGCTCTCGTCGTCCTGCTCGTCGGTCGCCAGCCGCGTCACGACGACGGTGCTGACCTGGTTGCGGCGGCCCGTCGTGCCCTCCGCCCGGAAGCCGAGGCCGTGCGCCTCGACGGTGGAGCCGGGGATCGGCACGAGGCCGAGGTGCTTGGCCATGAGGCCGCCGACGGAGTCGACGTCCTCCTCCTCCACGTCGTAGCCGGCGAAGAGGTCGTCGAGGTGGTCGATCGGGTAGCGGGAGGAGACGCGGTACGACGCGTCGTCGATCCGCTCGACGTCCACCTCGTCGACGTCGTGCTCGTCGGCGATCTCCCCCACCAGCTCCTCGAGCACGTCCTCGATCGTCACGATGCCGGCGGTGCCGCCGTACTCGTCCACCACCACGGCGATGTGCTGCCGCATCGCCTGCATCTCCGCGAGGAGCGCCGCGACCGGCTTGGAGTCGGGCACGAAGTGGGCGGGCCGCAGGTGGTCCTCGATGCGCTCGGTGATGTCGGCGCCCCCGGCGACGTCCTCGAAGTCGAGCCGGGCGATGTCCTTGAGGTAGGCGAAGCCGAGCACCTCGTCGAGGTTGTCCCCCACGACCGGCAGGCGGGAGTAGCCCGAGCGCAGGAACAGCGACATCGTCTGGCGGAGGTTGCGGTGGCGCTCGAGGAACACCACGTCGGGCCGCGGCACCATCACCTCGCGCGCGATCGTGTCGCCGAGCTCGAAGACCGAGTGGATCATCCTGCGCTCGCCGGACTCGATGACCGCGCTGGCCTCGGCGAGGTCCACGAGCTCGCGGAGCTCTGTCTCGGTCGAGAACGGCCCTTCGCGGAAGCCCTTGCCGGGCGTGATCGCGTTGCCGACGAGGATGAGCAGCCGCGGCAGCGGGCCGAGCAGCCGGGTCACGAACCAGATCGGGAGCGCCGAGGCGAGGGCGACCACCTCGGGGTGCTGCCGGCCGAGGGTGCGCGGCGCGACCCCGATGACGACGAACGAGACGACGAGCATCCCGGCGACCGTCAGCAGGATGCTGCCCCAGAAGCTCTGCACCGCCTCGTCCACGCGCAGCGTGACGAGCACGATCGCGAACACCTCGGCGAAGAGACGCAGCAGGATCAGCGAGTTGAGGTAGCGCGGCGGGTCGTCGAGCACCCGCAGCAGGTAGCCCGCACCGGCCCGCCCCTCGGCCCGCAGCTCTTCGGCGCGAGCCCGTGAGAAGACCGACAGCGCCGTGTCCGCGGCCGCGAGCAGGCCGGCCACCACGACCAGGCCGGAGGCGGCCACGACCACCCAGACGTCACCCATGGGCGTCGACGCTCCGCGGACTCACGCGGGAGAACGCCAGCGGGCGAGCAGGTCGTCCTGCAGCCCGAACATCTCCTTGTGCTCCTCCGGCTCCGCGTGGTCGTAGCCGAGGAGGTGGAGGATCCCGTGCACCGTGAGCAGCTCGATCTCGGCGAGCGCACCGTGACCGGCGGTCTCGCCCTGGCGCGCGGCGACGGTGGGGCTGAGCACGAGGTCGCCCAGCACGCCCTCCTCCGGCTCCTCGTCGAGCAGACCGGGGCGCAGCTCGTCCATCGGGAAGGAGAGCACGTCTGTCGGCCCCTCCTTGCCCATCCACTGCTCGTTGAGCTCGGCGATGGTCGCCTCGTCGACGATCTTGATGCACAGCTCGGCCTCGGGGTGGACGCGCATGGCGTCCATGACGAAGCGCGCGAGGCGCACCGTGCGCTCGCCGTCGACGAGGTCGGTGTCCGACTCGTCGATGATCTCGATCGTCACGAGGGACGTCCTCCTTGGGCCTGCGGCCGTCCGGTACGTCGCGGAGCAGCGCCCCGCGGGCCCTCACCGGTGACGCGGGGCCGGTCGGCATCGTAGGAGTCGTAGGCGGCGACGATGCGGGCGACCAGCCGGTGCCGCACGACGTCGCCGCTCGTCAGCCGGTTGAACGACACGTCCTCGACGCCGTCGAGGATGCTCTCCACCACCCGGAGCCCGGACGCCTGGCCGTTGGGGAGGTCGGTCTGGCTCGTGTCGCCGGTGACGACGATCTTCGAGCCGAAGCCCAGGCGGGTGAGGAACATCTTCATCTGCTCGGGCGTCGTGTTCTGCGCCTCGTCGAGCACGATGAACGCGTCGTTGAGCGTGCGTCCGCGCATGAACGCCAGCGGCGCGACCTCGATCGTGCCCGACGCCATCAGCTTCGGGATCGTCTCGGGGTCCATCATGTCGTGGAGCGCGTCGTAGAGCGGCCGCAGGTAGGGGTCGATCTTCTCGCTGAGGGTGCCGGGCAGGTAGCCCAGCCGCTCCCCCGCCTCGACCGCCGGCCGCGTGAGGATGATCCGGGTGACGTCCTTGCTCTGCAGGGCCTGCACCGCCTTGGCCATCGCCAGGTAGGTCTTGCCCGTGCCGGCCGGTCCGATGCCGAACGTGATGGTGTTCTGGTCGATCGCCTCGACGTACTTCTTCTGGTTGATCGTCTTCGGCCGGATCGTGCGGCCGCGGTTCGACAGGATGTTGAGGCTCAGCACGTCGGCCGGGCGCTCGGTCGTCTCGGTGCGGAGCATCGCGACGACGCGCTCGACGGTCTCGCCGGAGACGCCCTGGCCGGTGCGGATCAGCGTGACGAGCTCGCCGAGGAGCCGCTCCGCCAGTGCGATCTCGGGCGGCTCGCCCTCGAGCGTGATCCGGTTGCCCCGCACGTGCACCCTGATGCCGAACGCCTGCTCCACCGCACCGAGGTGCTCGTCGCCGGGGCCGAGGAGGCTGACCATGTCGATGCTCGTGGGCACCATGACGGTGTGCCGGGTGGCGGTCTGCGATTCAGTCATTCCTGGCCCGTGCGGGCGGCCTTTCGGTGCGGGGTCGGTGCGGGGTCGGTGCGGGGTCGTGCGGCTCGGTGCGGGTGTCGTGTCCCTGTGGACCGACCCCGCCATCGTACGCCGCACGCCCACCCCGGGGCCCACCGCTTTTCCGCGCGGGACGGGCCTCAGGCCGGCCACGTGAGCGGCGTGCCGCCGATCACGTGGAGGTGGGCGTGGAAGACCGTCTGCCCCGCGTCGGCACCGGTGTTGAAGACGAGCCGGTAGCCGTCGATGCCCTCGGCCTCGGCGATCGCCCGGGCGCTCGTCAGGAGATCGGCGGCCGTCGCGGGCTCCCCGGCCGCGAGCGCGGCGGCGTTCTCGTAGTGGCTGCGCGGCACGACCAGCACGTGGGTCGGCGCGACCGGGTTGATGTCGCGGAACGCGAGGGTGGTCGGCGTCTCGTGGACGACCGTCGCGGGGATCTCACCGGCGACGATCTTGCAGAAGAGGCAGTCGGTGCTCACGGGACCAACCTAGTGGCGGCCGGTCGCAACCGACGGGCGGGTTCGCGCGTCGTACGGGTAGGCGACCCGCCCGGCGACTACCGTCGGGGGTCGCTCCCACCCCGAGAGAGGTACCCCGAGATGAAGACTCGCCGCACGCTCGTCCCGCTCGCGACCAGCGCCGTGCTCGCGCTGACGCTCGCCGCCTGCGGCGAGTCCGGCAACGACGAGCCCGGCGGCGCCGCCACCTCGTCGGACGACGGCTCCAGCCCCGCGCCCTCGGACGACGCGGAGGGCCCCGGCGGCGACGGCACCGACGAGCCCACGCAGGGCGGGGACGGCGGCAGCACGGGCGACGCGGCGACCGCCGTCTACTTCGTCGCCGATGGACCGCTCGGGCCCCGTCTCGTGCGGGAGTTCCAGGCCGGTGGGGCCGACCTGGCCTCCGCCGTCGACCTGCTCTCCGGTTCCCCCGTCGACCCGGACTACAGCAACCTCGTGGCCGGGTGGGTGCAGAGCGCGGCCCTCGACGGCGACGAGATCGTGGCGACCGTCGACGGAGGCGCCCCGGGCGAGGAGGTCGACACCGACGCCTCCCTCGCGGTCCAGCAGGTCGTCTACACGCTCCAGGCCGCCGCGGGCGACCCGCACCCGGTGCGGTTCGTCGACTCCGCGGGCAGCGACGTGACCGCCCTCGCCGGCGCGACGAACCCCGTCGCAGCGGCGCCCCAGATCGACACGTTGCTGCTCGTCAACGTCACCGACCCCGCGGAGGGCACCGCCGTCTCGGGCAGCTTCACGGCGACGGGGCGCGCGAGCTCGTTCGAGAACACGGTGCGGTGGGAGCTCCGCTCGGACGCCGACGGCGTGGTCGCGGACGGCTTCACGACCGCCGAGGGCGACTGGACGACCGGGCTCGTCCCCTGGGAGGCGACGGTCGACGTGAGCGGTCTCGCGGCGGGCACCTACACGTTCGTGGCCAGCACCGACGACCCGTCCGGCGGCGAGGGCCCCGGCCCCGCCGAGGACTCGAAGACCATCACGGTCCAGTAGGTCTCTCCGCTGCCGACCCCGGATAGTCCCTGACGAACGGCACCGCGGCCCTGCCCTCAGGTCGGCGTGTCGAGAGCGGAACGTCAGGGACTATCCGCGTGTGCGGGCCGGGCGGGCCGACGAGCGGGTACGGCGCGGCTCAGCCCCAGCGGGGCGTGCGGGCGAGCAGCGCGGCGACGGCGGCCAGGCCGGCGGTCGAGGTGCGCAGCACCTCCGCGCCGAGGCGCACCGTCGTGGC
>DASWYU010000002.1:0-6998 GCA_036404795.1 Nocardioides sp.
GGCGCTGCTCACGTTCCTCGGCGTCGTGCTGGCGCTCGCCGCCCTCGTCGCCGGCCTCGACACGCAGACGGCGCGGGCCGCGACGCCCGGCGTCGCGGTCGTCGCCGCGGGACCCGCCACCGGAGCCGCCGTCCAGGCGCGGCAGGCCACGATCGACCCCTACGCGCGCTACGAGCCCCAGACGGCCTGCACGTCGATCGTGCGCACCGGCACGCGGGCGTTCGTCAACCAGCTCACGGCCCGGTACGGCGGACGCATCATCGGCATCACCCGCGCCTGCAACCAGGGGGGCCGCTCGGAGCACAAGGAGAGCCGCGCCGTCGACTGGGCGATCGACGCCCGCAACGCGAGCCAGCGGCAGCAGTTCTACCGCTTCTTCAACGAGGTCACGGCCACGGTCAACGGCCACACCGACGCGCGGGCCCGCATGCAGGGGATCATGTACATCATCTGGAACGACCGCATCTGGGCGGCGTGGAACGACTTCGAGCCGCGGCCCTACCTGCACGCATCGTGCACGTCCGTCGCGAAGTGCTCGCCCACGCTGCGGCACGTCGACCACGTGCACATCTCGCTGAGCTGGGACGGCGCGAACGGCGCGACCAGCTGGTACCGCTGACGCGCCGTCCGGTCGGGGTGCTGCCCGGGATCACTCGCCCCAGGCGGCGTTCCAGCCCTCGACCTCGGACGCCGGGCGGGCGCTCGGACCGGTGTAGATCGCGGACGGGCGGATCAGTCGGCCCGTCTTCTTCTGCTCGAGGATGTGCGCCGACCAGCCGCCGGTGCGGGCGCAGGTGAACATCGACGTGAACATGGGCGCGGGCACCTCGGCGAAGTCGAGCACGATCGCGGCCCAGAACTCGACGTTCGTCTCGAGCACGCGGTCGGGCCGGCGCTCGCGGAGCTCGGTGAGCGCGGCCTGCTCGAGCGCCTCGGCGACCTGGTAGCGGGGGGCGTCGAGCTCACGGGCCGTGCGGCGCAGCACGCGGGCGCGCGGGTCCTCGGCCCGGTAGACGCGGTGGCCGAACCCCATGAGGCGCTCGCCGTTGTCGAGCAGCTCCTTGACGTAGGCGCGCGCGTCGCCGCGCTCCTCGACGTCCTGGATCATGCCGAGCACGCGCGAGGGGGCACCGCCGTGGAGCGGGCCGCTCATCGCGCCGATCGCGCCGGAGAAGGCCGCGGCGACGTCGGCGCCGGTGGAGGTGATGACGCGGGCCGTGAACGTGGAGGCGTTCATGCCGTGCTCCGCCGCGCTCGACCAGTAGGCGTCGATCGCCTTGACGTGCTTCGGGTCGGCCTCGCCCTTCCAGCGGATGAGGAACTTCTCGGCGAGGGTCGCGCCCTCGTCGACGACCTTCTGCGGCACCACCGGCTGGTGCAGGCCGCGGGCCGACTGCGCGGCGTACGAGAGCACCATCACCGCGACGCGGGCGAGGTCCTCGCGGGCCTGCTCGTCGCTGATGTCGTAGGTCTGGCCGAAACCGAACGCCGGGGCGAGCATCGCGATCGCCGCCTGCACGTCCACGCGCACGTCACCCGTGTGCACGGGCAGGTTGTAGGCCTCGGCGGGCGGCAGACCCAGGGCGTAGGAGCCGTCGATGAGGAGGCCCCACACGTTCTCGAAGGGCACCCGCCCGACGATGTCCTCGATGTCGACACCGCGGTAGCGCAGCGCCGATCCCTCCTTGTCGGGCTCGGCGATCTGCGTCTCGAAGGCGACGACGCCTTCCAGGCCGTGGTGGACCTCGGTCATGAGGGCTCCTTCTCGTCGGTGGTCGGGCGCGCTCGTGACGTCCCCGCGACCGCATTCTGCCCCTGGCTACCGAGCAGTCGCTACGGGGGCCGCGGACCTGTGCTCCCGGGCTCGTCCACGGGGATGTCCTACCGTCGCTCCCATGAGCACCCCCCAGCCGGACCGTGACCTCGCCGACCTCAGGGAGGAGTACGTCCGCGGCGGGCTCGACGAGTCCGACCTCGAGGCGGACCCGGTGGCGACCTTCGCGCGCTGGTACGACGAGGCCGCGGCCGCCGGCGTCCACGAGCCCAACGCGATGGTCGTGGCGACCGTCGATCCCGACGGCGCGCCGTCCAACCGGTTCGTGCTGCTCAAGGGCTTCGGGCCCGACGGCTTCCGCTTCTTCACCAACACCGCCTCGCGCAAGGGCGTCGCGCTCGCCGCGGAGCCCCGCTGCGCCCTGCTGTTCCCGTGGCACCCGCTCGAGCGGCAGGTGCGCGTCGAGGGCCGTGCGGTGCCGCTGGACGCGGCGGACGTCGCGGCCTACTTCGACCGGCGCCCCCGCGGCTCCCGCCTCGGCGCGTGGGCGTCGCCGCAGTCCCGCGAGGTCGCGTCGCGCGCCGAGCTGACGGAGGCGTACGACGCGCTCGACGCCCGCTACGCCGCCGACGCCCCGGTCCCGGTGCCGCCGGAGTGGGGCGGCTACCGCGTGGTCCCCGAGTCCGTCGAGTTCTGGCAGGGCCGTCCCGGTCGCCTGCACGACCGGCTCGTCTACCGCCGCGCGGGCGACGGCTGGACCGTGTCCCGCCTGGCGCCCTGAACCGCCGCCGTTTAATCCCTTGAGGGGGGCGGGGGAGCGGCGTACCGTCTCGTGCACACGGGAAAGGAGGTGGTCCGAGGAATGAGTTCTTCGAGGACGCGTGAGGTGGCTGCTCGCTAGCAGCTCCGCCGTCGGCGTCGTAGCCGCTGGCAATCCAGGGCAGTCACCCGGCCCGCAGGCGCTCCGGTCATGTCCTCCGGAGGCGGTGCGACGAGCTTCGGCTCGACGCACCACGCCTGCGGGCCGTTCCCATTTCGGCCCCGCCGGGCCCGCGACGTACTAACGTCGTCCCATGGCCCCTCGTCGGCGCCCCATCGCCGAGCTCGTCGCGGGAGACGAGCTCCCCCGCGTCCTCGACCTCCTCGAGTTCGTCACCTCGGAGGCCGATCGGGACGACGTGCTCAACGCGATCGTGGACGCGGCCTGCGCGCTCACCGGCGCGGCGTTCGGCGTCCTCACCGTGCTGGACGACGAGGGCCGGATACGGGACTTCCACATCCAGGGCCTCGACGACGCCGCGGTCGACGCGATGGGCGAGCTCCCGGTCGGGCGTGGCGTGCTCGGCCGGCTCATGGCCTCGAGCCGCCCGCTCCGGCTCCAGCACGTCGGCTCGCGACCCGACGCCGAGAACCTGCCGCCCGGCCACCCCGACATCGACCGGTTCCTGGGGGTGCCGATCCGGCACGCCGGGCGGGGACTCGGGATGCTCTACCTCGGCGACCGCCCCGACGTCGCCCCCTTCACGCGCACCGACGAGCACGTGCTCCAGTGGCTCGCCGACCGCGCCGCCCAGGTGCTCGCCCTCGAGGAGGCGCGGGCCCGGGCCGAGCGGCGGGAGGAGTGGCTGCGGGTCTTCCAGCGCTCGGTCGAGCTCCTCGAGCCGCCCATCGACCGGGGGGTCGCCCTCACGCACGTCGCCGAGCTCGTCGGGTGGATGTTCCAGGCCCGCGCGGTGGTGCTCGCGCGGCTCGTCGGCGACCGCATCGAGCTCGTCGCGGAGGACCCGTCGACCGAGGCGCTCGCCGGGCTGGGAGAGCTGGCCTCGTTGGACGAGCAGCTGGCCCCCGGCACGCCCGTGCACACCGCCGTGGTCGCCGCGTTCGCCGACCAGCGCGCGCGGGTGTCGGAGGTCGGCCGGTCGACGGTCGTCATCGTGCCGTTCCCCCTCCAGCTCACGGAGCAGCTGGTGATCGGCGTCGTCCTGCGGCGCGACGCGCACCCGCCGGACCAGGCGGAGCTGGACCTGCTCACGTCGTTCGCCAACCAGGCCGTGACCTCCATCGACCGCCTCGAGGGACTCGCGGAGCGGCAGGAGCTCATGGTGCTCGCCGACCGCGAGCGGATCGCCCGCGACCTCCACGACGTCGTGATCCAGCGCCTCTTCGCGACGGGCCTGCAGATGCAGGGTCTGCGCCACCACCTGCCTGTCCCGGAACGCACCCGGTTCGACGTCGTCGTGCGCGACCTCGACCAGACGATCCGCGACATCCGCACCACGATCTTCGAGCTGTCCCGCCTGCGCGGCCGCTCGCTGCGGGCGGAGGTGCGGGAGCTCGTGGCGGAGTACGCCGAGCCGCTCGGCTTCCGCCCCACCGTCGACCTGGAGGGGCCGCTGGACTCGACGGTGCCCGACCGGATCTCCGACTACCTGCTCGCGACGCTGCGCGAGGCGCTGTCGAACGTGGTGCGGCACGCGGCGGCGCGCAGCGTCGACGTGCGGCTCGAGGTCGGCGCCGAGGGCGTCGTGCTGCGGGTCGCTGACGACGGCCGCGGGTTCGAGCGGTCCGCCGCGGAGAGCGGGCTCGTCAACGTCCGCCGCCGGGCGCAGGACCTCGGCGGCGACGTGCGGGTCACCAGCGCGCCCGGGAGCGGGACCCTGCTCGAGTGGGCCGTGCCCCTGTCCGACTGACCGGGACCGACCGGCGCCGAGGGTTCAGCGGCTCAGGGGGCGACCTCGACCCGGCGCTCGACGGTGACGACGCCGGCCGACTGCACGCGCGCGCCGCCGGAGAGCTCCGAGTAGGCCAGCACGGGCACCTGCGGCAGGATCGGGCGGGTCATGCGCCGCACCGCCGGTCGCAGCGGAGGCGCGCACACCAGCACGGGTCGGATGTTCTGGTTCTCCGTCTCGGTGACGATCTGCGCCAGCCGGGTCAGCAGCAGGTGCCCCGTCGTCGGGTCCAGCGCGATCACGGCGCCGCCGTCGGCCGGGCGGAGCGCCTCGAGCATCTGCTGCTCGAGCAGCGGCTCGAAGCTGATGACGTGGACGCCGGAGTCGACGAGGTACGGCGCGACGACGGCCGGGCCCAGCGCCGTACGCGCGGACTCCACCAGCCCGTCGAGGTCCTTGCTCGCCGCGGCGCGCAGCGACAGCGCCTCGAAGATGCGCACCAGGTCGCGGATCGCGACGTTCTCGTCGAGCAGGCACTGGAGCACGCGCTGCACCTCACCGAGGCTGAGGTGCACCGGGGTGAGCTCCTCGACCACGACCGGGTGGGTGCGGCGGACGACCTCGGTGAGCAGCTTGACGTCCTCGCGGCCCAGCAGGCGGGCGGCGTGCTGCCCCACCACCTCGGCCATGTGGGTGGTGACGACGGAGGCGCGGTCGACCACGGTCGCGCCACTGATCTCGGCCGCGTTGCGCATCTCGGCCGGGATCCACTTCGCGTCGAGGCCGAACACCGGCTCCTGCGTCGGCTCGCCGGGCAGCGAGCCGAGGAACTCGCCGATCGCCAGCACCGTGCCGGTCGGCGCCGCGCCGCGCGCGACCTCGACGCCGAAGAGCTTGATCGCATAGGTGCCCAGCGGCAGCTCGAGGTTGTCGCGGGTGCGCACGGGCGGTACGACGATGCCCAGGTCGCCCGCGATCTTCCGGCGCAGCGCCTTCACCCGGTCGAGGAGGTCGCCGCCGACCGAGGCGTCGACGAGGTCGATGATGTCGGCGGACAGCTCGAGCCCGAGCGGGTCCACCTGGATCTCCGCAGCGAGCTGCTCGGGGGTGTCGCGCTCGGTCAGCTCGGCGGCGACGGGGTCCGTGGGCTTCGCGGCCTCGGGCCGCGGCGTCTCGACGACCCGGGTGGAGAGGAGCAGCATCGCGCCGCCCGCGATGATGAACGGCAGCTTCGGCAGGCCCGGGATGAGGCACAGGCCGAGCGCCGCGAAGCCCGCGACGAGGAGCGGTGTCTTCTGCTGCGTCAGCTGGCGCGAGATGTCGGAGCCCATGTCGTCCTCGCCCGTGTTGCGGGTGACGACGAGGCCGGTGGCGACGGAGAGCAGCAGGGCGGGGATCTGGGAGACGAGGCCGTCGCCGACCGACAGCAGGCTGTAGGTCGTGATGGCGTCGCCCATGCTCATCCCGTTCTGCGCGACGCCGATCGCGAAGCCGCCGAGCAGATTGACGAGCGTGATGATGATGGCGGCGATCGCGTCGCCCTTCACGAACTTCGACGCTCCGTCCATCGCGCCGTAGAAGTCCGCCTCCTGGTGCACCTCCGCCCGCCGGCGCCGCGCCTCCTCCTCGTCGATGAGGCCCGAGTTGAGGTCGGCGTCGATCGCCATCTGCTTGCCGGGCATGGCGTCGAGCGTGAAGCGGGCGCCGACCTCGGCGACCCGGCCGGCGCCGTTCGTGATGACGACGAACTGGATGACGAGCAGGATCGCGAACACGATCATGCCGACGATGAGGGAGCCGCCGACGACGAAGTGGCCGAACGTGTCGATGACCTTGCCGGCGTAGCCGTCGAGCAGCACCAGGCGCGTCGCGCTGACGTTGAGCGCCAGGCGGAACAGGGTCATGACGAGCAGCAGCGAGGGGAACGCGGCGAAGTCGAGGGGCTTCTTGACGTACATCGCGTTGAGCAGGATCAGCAGCGCGAGCGTGATGTTCAGGGCGATGAGCAGGTCGAGCACGACGGGCGGCAGCGGCACCACCAGCATCACGACGACGAAGACGATGCCGACGGGCACCGCCATGCCGGAGAACCGCTTCACGTCACTCCTCGCGGGATTCGCGCGTGCCGTCCTGGCGAGGGGCGACGCCGTCCTGGCGTCGGACTCCTCGATCGGCGCCGGCCCCCGCGACCTGAGGTGTTCGCCGTGGTCGGGCGGTCAGGCGCCGGGCGGGTCGGGGGCTGCGGGGGCGGCGAACGACGGCGCGACGGAGAATGCGCGCAGGCCGCCTCTTCGGGAGGAAAACGCGGACGGGCGGACCGGGATCGTCCGCGTTTTCCGTCGACGGTGGTGGCCGCGTCCGCGTTTTCCTTCGGCTCGGCCCGCCGCGTCCGCGTTTTCTGCACCCGGCCGCGCCGTACGCGCTCCTCAGGCCCCGCTGGGCACGGCGCGGCGTCGGCGGCCGGCGACGGGGACGGCGGGGAGCTCGCTCTCGCGGCGCGGGCTGCGGTGCTCGCCCCCGCGGGCGCCGCGCGTACGGCGACTGATGACGAA
>DASWYU010000003.1:0-12060 GCA_036404795.1 Nocardioides sp.
CGCCCCGACGGCGGCGTCGAACGCGGTCAGCAGCGGGGCCAGGGGGTAGACGTCGCGGAGCACCACCACGTCCCCGTCGGCGTCCCCGCCGCGCTCGGCCGACCCGGCGGCGGCATGGCGGGCGATCGCCTGCCGGGTCACCGCGACCTGCCACGTCGGTGCGTGTGCCCGCACGTGCGCGACGACGGTGCGCACGAGGGTCGAGACGTCGGCGTACGCCCCCGACCCCGGGGCGAGGAGCAGCGCCGGGCGCTCCGGGTCCAGGCCGAGCCGGGCGGCCGCCTCGGCGCGGGGACGCGGCGGCAGCACCGAGGTGAGCGCGATCGGGGCCGTGCGCCGCACCCCGGGCAGGCCGGCGGTCGGACCGGTGTCGGCGGCCCCGCCCACGTCACCCGGCTCGACGACCGCGTCGAACTCCGACGCCCGGGCCAGCCAGGCGGCCCCGACGCCGGGTCGCCACATCCCGCGCCGTACCCACACGAACGCCGTCCGCGGCAGTGCCGCACGGGCGCGCAGCAACCCGGCGTACGGCACCACGCCGTCGAAGGCGACCACGCGCGCGCCGGTCTCCGCGACGAGGGCGACGAGCCGGTCGGCGAAGTAGGGGTCCCAGTGGGTGCGCCACGCGACCTTCGCGGCGCCGGATCCCTGCCAGGGGCTGGTGCGGCTCGGGCAGTACTCGAACCGCATCCGCTCCGCTCCCGGCAACCGACCGTCCGCGGCGGCGCGCGCGACCGTGGGGAGCGCCGCGGAGAGCGACAGGAGCGTGACGTCGAGCCGGTCGGACCCGGCGAGCGCGACCGTCACCTGCCGCGTCAGGTGGCCCATCCCGACGCCGTTGCTGGTGGCGAGCACGACGGGGACACGGGAGGCGGCCATGGCCCGTGAGTCTAGGGTTCCAGCGATCGGGACGGACGGCCGGAAGGGGAGCGTCGTGACGGAGCAGGAGGGACGCGCACCGCTGCGCGTCGACGAGCTGGCGGACCTGACCGGCTGGCAGGTGGACGTCGTCGACGCCTCGCCGTCGACCAACGCCGCCCTCGGCGTCCTGGCGCGGGAGGGAGCCGCCGGCGGGCGGGTGCTGGTCGCCGAGCACCAGACCGCCGGGCGTGGGCGCATCGACCGCACGTTCGTCACGCCGCCGCGCGCCGCGCTCACGTTCTCGATGCTGCTCCGCCCGTCGACCCCCGCGCAGCACTGGCCGTGGCTGCCGCTCGTCACGGGCCTCGCCGCCCGCAGCGCGATCGCGCGCCTGCACCCCGAGGTGAGCGCCACCCTCAAGTGGCCCAACGACGTGCTCGTCGCGCCGGCGGGTGCCCCCGACGAGCCGCGCAAGGTCGCCGGCATCCTCGCCGAGCGGGTCGACACGCCCGACGGGCCCGCCGCGGTGGTCGGCATCGGGATCAACACGGCGACCACGCCGGACGAGCTGCCCGTGCCGACCGCGGCCTCGCTGCGCACCGCCGGGGTGCCCACCGCCGCGATCGACCGCACCGCGCTCCTCACCGCCGTGCTCGCCGACATCCGTGATCCGCTCGCCCGCTGGGAGCGGGGGGAGCTCGGGGACCTGCGGGTGTCGTACGCCGCTGCCTGCGCCACGGTCGGACGCCGGGTCCGCGTCGAGCTGCCCACGGGCGACGCGCTCGTCGGTGACGCGGTCGACATCGACGCGAGCGGCTGCCTCGTCGTCGACAGCGAGGGGCGCCGGCACGTCGTGGGGGCCGGCGACGTGGTGCACGTGCGCCCCGCCTGAGCGGACTCCGGGCAGCGCGGACGGGGCGAGGGTGACAGAATCGCCGTCGTGTCGTTCCCGCAGAGGCTCCTGAACCCCGGCGAGCAGGTCGTCGTGACCACGCGCACGCACGTCAAGGAGCTCTTCGGGCCCGCGACGGTGCTGCTGCTCATGATCGCCCTCGGCGTCGTCGCCACCGTGCTCCTGCCGGACCAGACCGCCGCGAACGTCGCCGAGATCCTCGTCTGGGTCGTCGTCGCCGGCACGCTGGTCTGGTTCGTGCTGCGCCCGCTCGTGAGCTGGCTGACGACGACCTACACCTTCACGAACCGCCGCTTCATCGCGCGCTCCGGCTTCATCGCCAAGGAGGGGCGCACGATCCCGCTCAACCGCATCAGCGGCGTCGACTTCGAGATCGGTGTCATCGACCGGATCTTCGGCTGCGGCACCCTCGTCGTCTCCGACGCCAGCGACCAGGGCCGCGTCGAGCTGACGGACATCCCGCGCGTCGAGCGGGTCCAGCTGCTCGTCTCGGAGGAGCTCCACCGCATCTCGGGTGTCTCCCACGACGATGGCACCTGAGCCCGAGGACACGACCGCACCGTCCTCGGTCCCGCACCCCGACGGCGCCGGGCGACCGACGGTCTTCGACCTCGAGCGCGCCATCCTCGGTGAGGTCCCGGTCTTCACCGCCCACGACCTCGACGAGGGCGGCATCCCGATCACCGAGGTGCGGCGACTCTGGCGGGCGCTCGGCCTGCCGCTCAACGAGGACTCGGTGACCTTCACCGGCGCCGACACGACCACATTCGGCGCGCTCCTCGACGCGGTGGACCGCGGCGGCATCCCGATGGACGCCGCGGTCAACCTGACCCGGGCGATCGGTCAGACCATGGCGCGGCTCGCCGACTGGGAGATCTCCGTGCTGGTGCCCCTCGTCGATGCGCTCGAGTCCGGCCCGGATGCCTCCGGCAGCCGGCTCGGGTCCGCGGTGCACCTCGTCGAGGAGCTCAGCGACGTCTTCGAGCGGGTGATGGTCAACGCCTGGCGTCGGCACCTCGCCGCGGCCGCGAGCCGGGTCGAGGGCCTCGACGAGCTGGACGAGGACGCCGACACCTGGCAGATCACCGTGGGCTTCGCCGACCTCGTGAGCTTCACGGCGCTCTCCAACGAGCTGGACGAGTCGCGCATCGGCGACCTCGTCGAGCTGTTCGAGTCGCGCTGTCACGACGTCGTCCAGGCGCACGGCGGCCGGATCATCAAGTCGCTCGGCGACTCGGTGCTCTTCGTCAACGACGACCCCCTGCGGGCCTACGAGATCGCCGAGGGGATCATCAAGGTCATCGGCCGCGACTCCCGGATGCCCGACGTCCACGTCGGGATGGCGACCGGCCACGTCGTGACCCGGATGGGCGACGTCTTCGGCCCCCCGGTGAACCTCGCCTCGCGACTCACGAACATCGCCCGCCGCAACCGGATCATCGTCGACCAGGCGACCGCGGACCTGCTCCCCGCCCGCGAGTTCGAGTCCCGTCGCCTCCCGGCCCGCCCGGTGCGCGGGTTCGGGCTGCTGGAGCCTGTGACGGTGCGCCGCACCTGACTGGAACCGGCCACCGAAACGGCCACGAAACCGGCCACCGGCGCGGCGAAGGCAAAATTTCCATCGTTCCCCCACAAGTGGGCACGCGCGTTCCTACCGTGAGCGTGTGTTCGACGTCCAAGGAGTGCGTCTCGATCCCGCCACGCGTCAGGCGTGGTGCGGTGGCGTCGAGGTGACCCTCTCCCGCAAGGAGTTCGACCTCCTCCACGCGCTCATCGCGCGGGCGGGGGAGGTCGTCACCCGCGAGGAGCTGATGCGCACCGTGTGGAACACCAACTTCTGGACCTCGTCGAAGACGATCGACGTCCACCTGGGATGGCTGCGCCGCAAGCTCGGCGACGACAGCCGGGCGCCGCACCTCATCACGACGGTGCGCGGCAAGGGTCTGCGGTTCGAGCCGTCGCCGCCCGTGCGCGAGGAGTCCGCCGTCCCGTCCTGACGGCGTCGCGCCCGCCCGCTCCGCACTGTGTTTGGACGACGTGGAGCGCTGTGGCAGGTTAGGGGCCGCCGTCCGTCGGACGTGCCCGCCCGGTCGCGCCGGGCCGCCTCGTTCAGCTGGAGAGGGAGCAGATGCGCACTGCCGCCGTGGTGCTCAACTACGGAGACCCGAGCGACACGTTGGAGTGCGTGGCGAGCCTCGAGCTCTCCGACGACCTCGACATCGACCTCTACGTGGTCGACAACGGTCCCGACGACGCGCGGCACGCGGCGCTCCGCGACGCGATCGGCGACCGCGGCCAGGTCATCGCCACCGGCGAGAACCTCGGCTACGCGGGCGGCAACAACGTGGGGGTGCGCCGGGCGCTGGAGACCGACGTCGACCTCGTCTGGATCCTCAACCCCGACACGCGGGTCAAGCGGCGGACGCTGCCGACGCTCAAGGAGCACATGGCGGCGTACCCGGACTGCGGCGTCGTGAGCGCGCGCATCCTCTACGGTCCGCCCGGCGACCGGATCTGGTTCGACGGTGCCACGATCGACCGCACCACCGGGGCGACGTCCCACATGAACAACGGCAAGAGCGCCGACCAGGTCGGCGGGCGCAAGATCGTCGACGTCGGCTACGTCACGGGCGCCGCGCCGCTGATCCGGCGCACGACGCTGGAGCAGGTCGGGCTGCTGCCGGAGCACTACTTCCTCTACTTCGAGGAGACGCACTGGTGCGTCACGGTGCAGGAGGGCGGCTGGCGCACCATGGTCAACCGCGACGCCGAGATGGTGCACCTCAAGCGTTCCAGCGGCGTGCTGCCGCAGCCGTACTACCTCTACTACATGACGCGGAACCGCTACGGCTTCGCCCGCGACGCGCTCCGCATCGACCCCGAGGCGGCGATGGCGCACCACCAGGCGTCGTTCCTCGACCCGTGGCGCGCCAAGGTCGCCGACAAGGCGCCGGCGTGGCTCGACCGCTTCGACGAGCTGGTCGCGATGGGCAAGGCGGACGCCGCCGCGGGCCGATTCGGCCGCAACGACGCCGTGACGACCTTCCCCACCGCGGAGTCGACGCTTGCCGCTGGCTGAGACCGCGCCCGACGGGTGCACCGCCGCCCGGGCCGAGGCCGTCCGGGCGCTCCTGCCTCCGGGGACGACCACGGTGCGGGTCCTCGGCGACCCCGCAGTGGCGGACGCCCTGGAGGCGCTCGCCGCCGACGACGGTGCCGACCTCGCCGTACGGCGCGGGAACGACCCGCACGACACCCCCGACCCCGTCGTCGTCCTGGCCCTCGTGGGGCCCGTGGGGAGGGGGCCCGCGCTACCGGCGGCGCTCGACCTCCTGCGCGCCGGGGCGCTCGCTCCGGACGGTACGCTCCTCGTCTGCGTCGACCCGGTGCTCGGGCCCGACGTGCGGGCGGACCTCCTGGCGGGGGACGCGACGTACGCGGAGACCGTCACCGTCGGCGCGGACGGCGTCCGCCGGCACACGACGCAGCAGCTCCGGCGCCTGCTGGAGCGGCACGGGTTCGTGGTGACGGGCCGTCGCCGCGTCGCCGTGCCCGGTGCCGAGCGCGTGCCGCAGCAGAACGAGCAGAGCCAGCAGACCGCAGAGTCAGAGACCGACCTGGAGAGGATCCGAGGCGCCATGCCTGAGCTGTCCGACGACGAGAACACCGCCGAGACGGTCGTGTCCGCGACCCCGGCCGGCCCGGGCGGGCCCGACGGTCGGGACGAGGAGTGGCAGCAGCTCTTCGACTCGCGCGAGCGCCTCCGCGCCCAGGTCTCCCAGCTCGAGCGCGAGCTCGAGACCGTGCGCTCCCTGCTCGTCGCCGAGCGCGCCCACTTCCAGTCCGAGCTCCGTCTCGGCGCCGTCGAGGTCTCGGGCATGCAGAGCGAGATCGAGCGCCACCTCGAGAGCCGCGCCGCGATCCAGAAGCAGCTCGACAAGTGGCAGCGCGAGTACGAGCGGCTCGTGAGCGTCGACGGCAAGCCGCTGGCGGTCAAGGTGGCCTACCGCCGGGCCCGCCGCCGCGCTGTGGACGCCGTGCGCTCCGACCCGCGCCTCGAGCGGGCGGCGCGCCGGGTGCTGGACCGCGTCCGGAGCCGCTGATGTCCGCCACGACGCTGACGCCCGCGCGGCGCGCGGCGTACGACGCGCTCGTCGCGGGGAAGCACGCGACCGGGGAGCTCCCCACGGTCGCCTTCTGCGTCTACACCGACGACCTCGACGAGGGCCGCGGTGACATCTACGTCGCCGCCGGGCTCGGTCTCGAGCTCGTGCGGCTCGGGCACGGTGTGCGTCTCGTCCCGAAGTGGGACTGGGCGACGATCGACGACGCCGACGTGGTGGTCGCGATGCTGCCCGACCTGGACCCGACGGTGCTGCGTGCCGGCGTGCGGCGCGTGGCGTGGGTGCGCAACGAGGTCGAGCGCTGGTGCGCCATGGGCTCGCTCCGCGGCTATCACCAGGTCTTCGCCTCCTCGGCCCTCGCCGTCGAGCGCCTCTCCCAGGTGACGGACCGGGTCTGGTCCGAGCCCCTGCCGATCGCGGCCGACGAGCAGCTCTTCGTGCTCCCCGAGGCCGGCACGACCCGCCGGCCGACCGCGGTCACGACCGCCAACTTCTGGGGCTCGCTCCGCGACGTCCACAAGGTGCTCGTCGCCCTCCCGTCCGACGCGGACGTGCTGATGTACGGCGAGGCCCGCCGCGCCCCGGCCCGGCTGCGCCGCTGGCACGGGGGTGTGAAGTCCTACTTCGACCTCCCGGCGGTGTACGGCGAGCACGCCTACGTCATCGACGACGTCAACCGCTCCAACGTGGGCTTCGGCGCGCTCAACAGCCGGCTCTACGAGAGCGCCGCCTCCGGTGCGCTGCCGATCGTCAACACGCGCCTCGGCCTCGCCGACCAGGGGTTCGGCCACCTGCCGACCTACCGGGACGCCCGGGAGCTGTCGGAGGTGCTGACCGAGCTGCGGTCCGACCCCGCCCGCACCACCCTGCTCGCCGAGCAGACGCGCGCCGTCGTGCTCGAGCGGCACACCTGGCGGACGCGTGCGCGCCAGTTCACGGCGGCCCTCGCGGAGGGGGCGACGCGGTACGACGCGCCCCCGGCCCCGCGGGCCGTGCACTTCTTCCCCGACTACTCGAACAACCCCTACCAGCGGATGCTGCTCTCGGGGCTCGACGCCGACGGCGGCTACCCCGTCGCGATCAACGACGCGCTCGCGCACCTCAAGACGCGCGTCGCGGCGCCGGGCCACCCGGGTGTGTTCAACATCCACTGGACCGACCCGATCCTGCAGCCGTCGCGTGGCCCGTTCTCCGCCCGGCTCGTGCTCGACGACTTCGCGGCGACGCTCCGACAGTTCAAGGAGCGCGGCGGTCACCTGATCTGGACGGTCCACAACGTGCTGCCCCACGAGGGCAAGTTCCAGTGGGGCGAGATCGAGCTCGCGCAGCTGCTGGCGGACTCCTCCGACGCGGTGCACCTGCTGTCGGAGGAGACGATCGAGCAGGCGGCCCCGTTCTACCGGATCGACCCCGCCAAGGCGGTCGTGATCGAGCACTCGAGCTACGACGGCATCTACCCGACGTGGGTCTCGCGGGAGGGTGCCCGCGCCCGCCTCGGCATCCAGCCGGGGGAGCGGGCGATCATCGCGCTCGGCGGGGTGCGGCCCTACAAGGGCCTCGACCGGCTCGTCACGGTGTTCGACGAGCTGCACCGGAGTGACCCGTCGCTGCGCCTGCTGATCGCCGGCCGGCCGGGTCGGCTCGCGCGGTCCGCGCGGTTCGAGGCGCAGTGCCTCGCCGACCCGCGGATCATCGCGAAGTTCGAGTTCGTTCCCGACGACCAGCTGCAGGTGTGGATGAAGGCGGCCGACCTCGCCGTCCTCGCCTACCGCAACATCCTCAACTCCGGGTCGTTCCTGCTGTCGCAGACCTTCGGGCTGCCCGTCGTCGCGCCGCGTGCCGGTGCGATCGCCGCGTTCGACGGCCGGGACCAGGTGCGGCTCTTCGAGCCGAAGGACGACGACTCGCTGGCGACGGCGATCCGGGTCGCGCTCGACGAGATCCTCGGCGACCCGACCGCCACGGAGCGGGCACGCGCCGCCGCGCTCGCGCTCGCCGCGGAGCGCTCGCCGGAGCGGATGGGCCGGCAGTTCGCCTCGCTCGTGGCGGACCTCGATGGCTGAGCGGGCACCCCGCCTCGCCGTCATCGGCGGCGGTCAGCTGGCCCGCATGATGGCCGAGCCCGCCGCGGCCCTCGGCGTACCCCTGCGGTTGCTCGCCGAGGGACCGGACGTGTCGGCCGCGCAGGTGATCCCCGACCATCGGGTCGGCGACCACCGGGACCTCGACGACCTGCGGGCGATCACCGACGGCTGCGTCGCGGTCACGTTCGACCACGAGCACGTGCCCACCGAGCACCTCCGGGCGCTCGCCGCGGACGGCGTCGCGGTGCGTCCCGGCCCGGACGCGCTGGTGCACGCGCAGGACAAGGCCGTGATGCGCCGCCGACTCACCGAGCTCGGCGTCCCGTGCCCGCGCAACGCCGTGGTCGCGACGCCGGCGGACGTCGAGGCGTTCGGCTTCCCCTGCGTCCTGAAGACGACGCGCGGCGGGTACGACGGCAAGGGCGTCTGGGTCGTGCGGACGCCGGCGGACGTCGAGGCCCCGTTCGCCGCCGCGGAGGCGACCGGCGTCGAGGTCCTCGCCGAGGAGCTGGTCGACTTCACGCGGGAGCTGTCCGCCCTCGTGGCCCGCTCACCCAGCGGGCAGGCGGCGGCGTACCCCGTCGTCGAGACCGTGCAGCGCGACGGGATCTGCCACGAGGTCACGGCGCCCGCGCCGGACCTCGACGAGGCGCTCGCCACCCACGCCCAGGAGATCGCCCTGCGGGTCGCGGGCGAGCTCGACGTGGTCGGCATCCTCGCGGTCGAGCTCTTCGAGACCGCCGACGGCCGCGTGCTGGTCAACGAGCTCGCGATGCGACCCCACAACACCGGGCACTGGACCCAGGACGGTGCGGTGACCTCGCAGTTCGAGAACCACCTGCGCGCGGTCCTCGACCTGCCGCTCGGCTCCCCGGCGCCGCGCGCCCGGTGGAGCGTGATGGTCAACATCCTCGGCTCGGCGAGCGTGGACCCGGCGACCGCCGGGCGGCTCTACGACGGCTACCCCCACGCCCTGGCCCGGGACCCCCGGCTGCGGGTCCACCTCTACGGCAAGGACCTGCGCCCCGGGCGCAAGGTCGGCCACGTCAACGTCTACGGCGACGACCTCGAGGAGTGCCGCGAGCGGGCCCGCCACGCGGCCGCCTGGTTCGCCGGCGACCTCGGCAACGAGAGCGAGTGAGATGAGCGAGTCCAACGGGCGCCCGCAGGGGGCCCGCGTCGGCATCGTCATGGGGTCGGACTCCGACTGGCCCGTCATGGAGGCCGCGGCCACCGCGCTGGCGGAGTTCGACGTACCGTTCGAGGCCGATGTCGTCTCCGCGCACCGGATGCCCGACGAGATGCTGGCCTACGGCCGCGAGGCGCACGCACGCGGTCTGTCGGCGATCATCGCGGGCGCGGGCGGCGCCGCCCACCTGCCCGGCATGCTGGCCGCCGTCACGCCGCTCCCGGTGATCGGCGTGCCCGTGCCGCTGCGCTACCTCGACGGCATGGACTCGCTGCTGTCGATCGTGCAGATGCCCGCCGGCGTGCCCGTCGCGACGGTCGCGGTCGGCAACGCCCGCAACGCCGGCCTGCTGGCCGTGCGGATCCTCGCGGCGACCGACCCGGCGCTGCAGGAGCGGATGCTCGCGTTCCAGGAGTCGCTCCGCGACGCGGCCCATGCCAAGGGCGAGGTCGTGCGCGCCGCGTCCTCGGGGAGCGGGACCCGCGTCGGCTTCTGAGGCGGACCGGCGGGGTCAGCCCCGCCGGTTCCACTCGATCGCGGGGCAGGTGTCCATGACGGCCACCAGACCGGCGGCGCGCGCACGGTCCACGGCGGCGGCGTCGACGACGCCGAGCTGGAGCCACACGCCCTTCGCCCCGACGGCGATCGCCTCGTCGACGACGGCGCCCGCGAACTCGGAGCGCCGGAAGACGTCGACGACGTCGATCGGGAACGGGACGTCCGCCAGGCTCGCGTAGCCCTGCTCGCCGTGCACGGTCGGCGCCGCCGGGTGCACGGGAACGATGCGCTTGCCCCGCTGCTGGAGGAGTTCGGCGATGCGGTAGGCCGTGCGGCTCGGGTCGTCGGAGAGGCCGACGACCGCCCACGTCTCCAGCTCGTCGAGCATCCGGGCGACGGCGACCGGGTCCTGGGGGCCCGGGCCGGTCATCGGTCGTCCCCGAACACGTCGGGGATCCGCGACGCGGGCGCCGAGAAGTCGGCCTCGCGCTTCTCGAGGAACGCCGCGACGCCCTCCTTGCCGTCGGCCATGGAGGCGTAGAACATCGCCAGCGAGTCCGCGCGGTGCGCGTCGAGCGGGTGGGCGGCCCCTGCGCCCCGGTAGAGCAGCTGGCGGGCGAGGGCCACGCCGTACGGCGAGCGCGCCCGGGTGAAGCGGCGCGCGAGCTCGTACGCCGCGGGAAGCAGGTCGTCGGGCTCGTGCACCGACCGCACGAGGCCGCCGGCGAGGAGCTCGTCGGGCTCGAGGATGTCGGCCGTGTAGATCCACTCGAGCGCCTGCGGCAGCCCGACGAGACGCGGGAGGAACCACGACGAGCACGCCTCGGGGACGATGCCGATGCGGCCGAAGACGAAGCCGACCCGGGCCTTGGTCGAGACGAGCCGCACGTCCATGGGCAGCGTCATCGTCGCGCCGATGCCGACGGCCGCGCCGTTGATCGCCGCGATCACGGGCTTGCGGCAGTCGAAGATCGCGAGCGAGACCCGGCCGCCGGTGTCGCGGACCCCGTCGTGGATCTCGGGGGCGTCGAACCTCTCGACGAGGTCCTGGGGCGTCGGGGCCAGCGACTCGTCGAGCCCGAACACGTTGCCCTCGCGGGTGAGGTCCATCCCGGCGCAGAACGCGCGGCCCGAGCCCGTGACGACGACGGCCCGGACCTCGTCGTGGTCGTTGACCCGGCGGAACGCGTCCTCGAGCTCGTCGGCCATGGTGACGGTGAACGAGTTGAGCGCCTCGGGACGGTCCAGCGTGAGCGTGAGGATGCCGTCGCCGTCGACCGACCAGTCGAGCGTCTCGTAGGCGGGTGCTGCGGGTGCGTCGGCGTGCTGCGTCATCGCTCAGGGCTCCAGTCCGTTGGCCGTGCAGAGGGCGTCGGTGATGCTGTCCGTCTCGTTGCTCGCGATCGCCGAGAACAGCGCTCCGGAGCGCTCCTCGTCCCACGACTCGGCGGACGAGTCGGTGAGCGGGACGGTGCAGTTGCGGGCACCGCCGCCGATCGCGCGCAGCGCGAGCGCCATCCGGCCGGCCTCGACGACGTTCGTCTGCTCGTCGACGGCGATGAAGGAGGTCGCGGCGACGTTGAGGTCGACGTAGCGCCAGGGCAGCAGCACGTTCATCGGGTTCGCGGCCTTGCTGCCGACGGCCGAGACGACCTCGCGCTGGTTCTGCACGCGGTCGAGGTCGGACGCGGTGAGCGGGCACTCGGGCGGCCCGTTCTTCGAGCAGCGCGCGCGGGAGTAGTTGAGCGCCGTCGTCCCGTCCGCCTCCTGGCAGCCGGCGGGGATGTCGAGGTGGGCCCCGTCGTCCTTGATGGCGTCCTCGGGGCAGATCTCGATGCCGCCGATGGCGTCCACGACCTGCGCGACACCGCCCATGCCGATCTCCGCGTAGTGGTCGATCCGGATGCCGGTGTTCTGCTCGATCGTCTCGACGAGGTAGCGCGCACCGTCGTCGCCCTCGCCGCCCCGGGCGTAGACGGCGTTGATCTTCGTCGTACCGCCGTCGGGGAGGTCCACGAAGCTGTCGCGGGGGAACGAGACCACCACCGGCTCCCCACCGCCGGTGTGGATGAGGATGATCGTGTCGGTGCGGTTGCCGCCGACGTCGCCGGTGCCGAGCGAGCGCCGCTCCTCCTCGCTCAACCCGGCGCGGGAGTCGCTGCCCACGACGAGGTAGGTCGTGCCGCCCTGCTCGCCCGGACGGTCGCCCGTCGGCATCGCATCGATGCGGTCCACGTTGTTCCACGCCCAGATCGGCACGGCGACGAGGAACACGAGCCACAGCACGACGAGCAGGAGCAGCACGCGGAACACCGGGAAGCGTCGGCGGCGCCGTGGCGCCGGTCCGGCGGGCGGTCGGGCGGACGGCGGGGGTCCGGGGGGAGCCTGCGG
>DASWYU010000004.1:0-13859 GCA_036404795.1 Nocardioides sp.
GGGGTCGCGCTGGCGGAGCACCGCCCACCAGAGCGCGACGAGGGCGGCGGTCGCGGGTACGGCGCGCCCCGCCCGCACCGAGGCCGTCGCCGCCGGCAGGACGAAGCCCGGCATGCGGTCCTCCGAGTGGGCCGCGAGCCGCTCGAGGGTGTCGGGCAGGTGGGGTTGGGCGAACCGCTGCAGCACGGTCGCTGCGTAGGCCTCCGGGTCCTCGCCGGGCACCGGATCGAGCGTCGGGATCACCTCGGCGTGGAAGCGGCGCACGAAACCCGCCACGTCGGGGTCGGTCGCGGCCTCGTGCACGTGGTGGTGCCCGAGGAGCAGCCCCGGCCACGCGAGGGCCTGGTGACCGCCGTTGAGCACGCGGAGCTTGAGGAGCTCGTACGGCGCCACGTCCGGCACCACCTGGACCCCGACCTCCTCGAGCGCGGGCCGCGCGAGACCCGGGACGTCCTCGAGCACCCACTGCCGGAACGGCTCGGCGACGACCGGGCACGCGTCGTCCACACCCGTCGCCGCGCGGATCCGTTCGACGTCGAGCACCGTCGTCGCCGGGGTGATCCGGTCCACCATCGTCGCGGGGAACGCCACCTCCGTGCCGATCCAGTCCGCCAGTCCGTGGTCCACGAGCGCTGCCGCCCCGAGCACCGCGGCCCGGGTGATCGCGCCGTTGTGCTGGACGTTGTCGCACGAGACGACGGCGTACGGCGCGAGTCCGGCCCGCCGCCGCGCCTCGAGACCCGCGACGAGGAGTGCCGTCGCCGACGTGGGGGGACGACCGCGCCGTACCCCCTCGAGATCGGCGAGCAGCCCGTCGTCGGGACGCAGCGCCAGCGTCTCCGGGTCGACCGGGTAGCCGCCCTCGGTCACCGTCAGCGTCGCCCACCGCACGCGGGGGTCGGTGAGGGGCTCCAGCGCGCCGGCGGCGTCGTCGAGAGCCACGACGTGGTCGAGCAGCGCGCCGACGACCTGGTGGGTCGCGGCGCCGTCGGCCTCGCGTGTCTCGACCGTCCACAGGTGGTCCTGCGCCGCGAGCGCGGCGTGGAGCGGGCGGTCGTGGCTCGTCGTACCGATGCCCCGGACGCCCCAGGTGAGCGCCCCCTCGTCCGTCGTGCCGGCAGTTGCCCGCCGGAAGAGGTCGTCGAGGTAGACGGCCTGGTGGCTGCGGTGGAACGCCCCGACGCCCAGGTGGACGATGCCGGGGGAGAGGCGGTCCCGGTAGGCGGGGGCGGTCGGCGCGGAGCGGGTCGCGGACATGATCTCCATCATGCGCCCGCGGCACGCGGCTCAGGGCAGGTGGTCGTCGACGAACGCCGCCGCCCGCTCCTCGAACCGGCGTCCGTGCCGCAACATCGCGTGCTTGCCGCCCTGCGGGTGTTGAGGAGCCGGTACGTCGCGGCCCGCCCCACCCGACGGGCGAGCCGGCGCGCCACCGGCTTCATGCGGAGCACCGACAGCTGCGCCGGGCTCACCATCGGGCTGCCGGGACGGGAACCGCCGCCGTGCAGCACGAGCACGGCGGCGGTCGGTCGGTCCGGTTCGTGGACCGGGATCAGGCGGGGCTGCACGGGTGTTCCTTCGTCACGAGCTCGTGACGAACCCTTCCTCCTCGAGCCACTCGTAGGCGACCTCGGCGGGCTCCTCGCCGTCGACGTCGACGCGGGCGTTGAGCTCGAGCAGCACCTCGTCCGTGAGCTTCTCGGTCATCGGCGCCATGAGGTCCTCGATCTCGGGGTAGTCCTCGGCGATCGCCTCCGTGAGCACGAGGGACACGTTGTACTTCGGGAAGTACTCCTGGTCGTCCGTCAGCACCGTGAGGTCGAGCGCCAGGATGCGGCCGTCGGTCGTGAAGACCTCGCCGAAGTTGCACTCGCCCCGCGCGGTCGCGTCGTAGATGGCACCCGTCTGGTAGGTGCGCAGGTTCGACTCGGGCGTGCCGTCGGCCTCGTTGAGCGGGATGCCGTAGGTCTCGAGCATCCCGGGCAGGCCGTCGGGACGGTTGGTGAACTCCGACTCGACGCAGAAGGTGCGCTCCTCGACCGGGAGCTCCGCGAGCTGCGACATCGACTCGATGCCGAGCCGCTCCGTCACCTCCGGGTTCATGGCGAACGCGTAGGTGTTGTTCATCGGCGCCGGCGGCAGCCACACGAGCTGGTTCTGCTCGAGGTCGACGTCGCGGACGGCCTCGTACTGCTCCTGCTCGTCGGGGATCGGCTCGGTCTCGCCGAGGTAGGTGATCCAGCCCGTGCCCGTGTACTCCCACATGGCGTCGATCTGGCCGACCTCGTGCGCCTGGCGGGCGGCGGCGCTGCCGGGGATGTTGGTGAGGTCCTCGACCTCGGCCCCGGCGGCGCGCATGAGGATGATCGCCATCTTGCCGAGGATGACGTTCTCGTTGAAGTTCTTCGAGCCGACGGTGATCTGGGCGCCGTCGAGCGCTCCCTCGAGATCGGTGAGGTCACCGGTCAGCTGCCCGGCCGGCACGTAGCCCCCGGCGGTGCCGAGCGCGCAGCCGGAGAGCAGCGCTCCCGTGGCGACGAGCGCCGCGGTGCCGGCGGCGAGCCGGCGGGTGACGGGGTGCGTCCGGAGCCGGGTGCGGAGGTGGGTGCGTGCCATGTCAGACCCCCTTCGGTCGGTAGGCGAGCTCGAGCAGTCGCCCGATCCACTCGATGAGCAGGGCGAGCAGCGCGATCAGCAGGGCGCCGGTGACCATCAGCGAGAACCGGAACAGCGTGATGCCGGTCTGCAGCACCTCGCCGAGACCACCGGCGTCGATGAAGCACGCCAGCGAGGCGGTGCCGGCGATGAGCACCAGGGAGGTGCGGACGCCGGCCATGATCACGGGGACCGCCAGCGGCAGCTCGATCTTGCGCAGGGTCTCCGTGGAGGTCATGCCGACGCCGCGGGCCGCCTCGACGAGGGTCGGGTCGACGGCCTGGATGCCGGTGATGGTGTTCCGCAGCACCGGCAGGATCCCGTAGAGGCTCAGTCCGATGATGGCCGTCCAGAACCCGCCGCCCAGCCAGAGGAACAGCAGCACGATGAGGCCGACCGACGGGGCCGCCTGGCCGGCGTTGGCGATGCCGATGACGAGGGGCGCGGCGCGCTTGATCCCACCGCGGGTCAGGGCGATGCCCAGCGGGATCGAGATGACGACGACGATGACGGCCGCGACCGCCGTCAGCTGCAGGTGCTCGAGGAGCAGCCGCCGCAGCGTGCCCCACTGGAGCTGGTTCGCCTCGACGGAGTCGAGCTCGGCGGTCTGCCGCCACACGACGAACCCGATGAAGGTCAGGGCGACGAGGAGCGGGGGTACGACGAGCATCGTCACCGTCTCGCGACCGACGCCCTTGCGCGCGAGCCAGCCGCGTGGCGCCGTACCGTCGCGGTCCTCCGGGGTGTCGGGATCCGGCGGTGCCGCCGTCGGCGGGTGCGTCTCCACGCTCACGACCGCGCCTCCTGTGCCTCGACCGCCGACGCCTCCTGCGCCCGGATGTGCTGGGTCACCGACTCGAAGTCGACGACGCCGAGGTACTCGTCCCGGTCGCCGGTCACGATGGCGGCGGCGTGCGACGAGCTGAGCATCGTGTCGAGCGCGTCGTTGAGGGTCGCCCGGCGGTCCAGGGTCACGAGCTCCTCGCGGCGGGGCACGTCGATGCGGGTCTGGCTCCGCAGCCGCCGCAGCCACGGCCACGCGATGGGCCGCTTGCGGTCGTCCAGCACGACCACGCAGTCCTGACCGGCGGCCTCTGCGCGCCGTACGGCGTCGGCGGCGTCGTCGCCCAGCTGCGCGGTCGTCCACTCGCCGAGCTGCAGCTCGTTGACGCGGGCGAGGCTCAGCTGCTTGAGGGTGGAGCCGGCGCCGACGAAGTCCGCGACGAAGTCGTTCGCGGGAGCGGCCAGGATGTTCTCGGGGGTGTCGTACTGCTCGATGCGCGCGCCCTCGGAGAAGATCAGGATCCGGTCGCCCAGCTTGATCGCCTCGTCGATGTCGTGGGTGACGCAGACGATGGTCTTGCCGAGCTCGCGCTGGATGCCGAGCATCTCGTCCTGCAGCCGCTGGCGCGTGATGGGGTCGACGGCGCCGAACGGCTCGTCCATCAGCACGACCGGCGGGTCGGCCGCCAGGCCGCGGGCCACGCCGACGCGCTGCTGCTGGCCGCCCGAGAGCTCGCGGGGGTAGCGGTCGCGGTACTTCCCCGCGTCGAGCCCGACCAGGTCGAGCAGCTCCTCGGTGCGCTCGGCGGTCTTCTGCTTCGACCACTTGAGCAGCTTGGGCACGACCGCGATGTTGTCGGCGACCGTCATGTGGGGGAAGAGGCTGCCGCCCTGGATGACGTAGCCGATCGTGCGGCGGAGCTCGTCGGCGTCACGGCCGCGGATGTCCTGGCCGTCGATCGTGATGGTGCCGGAGGTCGGCTCGATGAGCCGGTTGATCATCTTCAGCGAGGTCGTCTTGCCGCAGCCCGAGGGGCCGATGAACATGACGACCTCACCGGCGGGGACGGTGAGCGACAGGCTGTGCACGGCGGGGGTCTTCTGGCCGGAGTAGCGCTTCACCACGTCGGTCAGCTCGATCTCGACACCGCTGATGCGGCGTCCGTCGGAGTCGCGGGAACGGTCGGCGGGCGTGGAGGTCGGGTCCTGGGTCGTCATGCGACACGGACTCCCTTCGAGATCGTGAGCCGCCCGAGGGCGAGGAGCAGGAGGTCGGCGAGGAGGGCGACGATGACGATGCCCACCGTGCCGACGAGGGCGTAGTTGAGCGCGTTGGCGCCGCCGGTCTGCACGAGACCGCGCCAGATGTAGGAGCCCAGCCCGGGGCCGAGCACGTAGGCGGCGATCGCCGCGATGCCCATCGACATCTGCATCGACGTGCGCACGCCCGCGAGGATCACCGGCCACGCGAGCGGGAGCTGCACCTTGAGCAGCACGCCGACCGGGCCCATGCCCATGCCGCGCGCGGACTCGAGCAGCGTCTTGTCGACGCCGGACAGACCGACGACGGCGTTCCGCAGCACGGGCAGCACGGCGTAGAAGACGACGCACAGGAACGCCGTGGTCGTGCCGAGGCCCGCGATCGGGAGGAGGAGGCCGATGAGGGCGAAGGAGGGCAGCGTCAGTCCGACGGCCGACACGGCGTTCGCCACCGGTTCGAGCGCTCTGACCCGGTCGACGAGGACGGCCAGCGCGATGGCGACGATGGTCGCGACGAGGACGCACTGGAAGACCAGGTTGGCATGTTGCAGCATGTCGAAGGCGATCTGCCGCCATCTCTCCGCGATGAAGTCGTCCACTCAGCACGCGCCTTTCGGGCCGTTTCTGCGGGGTCCGACGCGGGAGGCCCCGGTCGGCGGATTGCGGGTCCCTACCCGACCAGCCGACCGCTACACCCGAACGAGGGCACAGTTGTTCACCGATCGTTCCTTCGGGTGAGGCGGCGCCCTGTTGTTTCCCGAGGTCACGGCGGGGGACCGTGGCGCGCATGAGCGAGACCCCCGACGACCGATCCACCTGGACCCACCCGGCCGCCGCCACGCGGTTCCCGCCCGCGGACGAGTCGTTCGCGGGTGACCTGATGCTGAAGGTCGCCCGCGGTCTCGAGGACCGGGAGGACCTCCAGGACCAGATCACCGACCTCATCGAGAGCGACGAGTTCGCCGAGGTGTTCCCGGACGACGACGAGCCGTCGCTCGACGAGGCGCTCGCGCTGCTGGACGAGGTGATCGCGGAGCACGACCGCGTCGTCACGGCGACCTCGGAGCACGTCGCGACGTGGTTCGAGGCGCTGGAGGAGCTCGAGGAGCGCGGGGTCGCGTTCTCGTTCGGCCAGGGGTTCGACACGGGCGAGGCGGCCCAGGACGGCTTCGAGGAGGCGTCCGAGCTCGAGGGCGCGATCGGCTACGGCTACAGCCACCTCCAGGACCTCGACCGCCTCGTGCTGACCGGCACCCTCGTCGTCGGGTTCAGCGGGATGAGCGGCCGGCTCGACGAGGAGGCGGCCACCGTGGCGCGCACGATCGTGGAGGTCGTGACGAACCTCGGGCTGCCGGTCACGTGGTCGGGCGACCCCGGCACCCGCATCGAGGTCGGCCCGCTCGCGTGGGAGGTCCGCGCCGAGGAGGACTGAGGGTCCCCGCGGTTTCGCCGTGCCTGCTCCAATGAGCGGGTGAGCGACCACTACGACCTCGTCGTGATCGGCAGCGGCTCCGGCAACACGATCGTCGACGATCGCTTCTCCCACCTGCGGGTCGCCATCGTCGAGCGCGACGTGTTCGGGGGCACCTGCGTCAACCGGGGCTGCATCCCGTCGAAGATGTACGTCCACGCCGCCGAGCTGCTGACGGCTGCCGCGCGGGGCCCCGCCCTCGCCGTACGGACGTCGGCGGCGCCCGCCGACCCCGGCTCCTGGACCCGCCTCCGCGACCGCGTCACCTCGCGCATCGACGCGGTGGCGCGGGGCGGGGAGGACTATCGCCGCGGGCTCGACTTCGTGGACGTGCTCCGGGGTACGGCGCGGTTCACCGCCCCCGGGGCCCTCGAGGTGACCGACGCCGAGGGCGGGGTCGTCGCGGTGACCGCGGACCAGGTCGTGCTGGCGACCGGGGGCCGCCCCGTGGTGCCCGACGTCCCGGGGCTCCACGACGTCCCGCACGTCACGAGTGACACCGTGATGCTGCTCGACGCCCTCCCGCGGCGGATGGCGGTGCTGGGTGGGGGATACGTCGGCTGCGAGCTCGCCCACGTGTTCGCGGCGCTCGGGGTCGAGGTCGTGCAGGTCGAGAGCGAGGGCCGGCTGCTGGCGGCGCAGGACGCCGACGTCGCCGACGTGGTGACGCGCGCGGCCGCGCAGCGCTGGGAGCTGCGGCTCGGGACGCGGCTGGAGCGCGCCGTACCGCTGGGGGACTCCTCGGCCCGTCTGGAGCTCGCCGACGGGTCTGCGTTCGAGACCGACCTCGTGCTCGTCGCCGTCGGGCGGCGGACCAACGCGGACCTGCTCGACCTCGACCGCGCCGGCGTGCCCGTCGACGACGAGGGACGGATCGTCGTCGACGAGCACCAGCGCGCGGGTGACGGCGTCTGGGCGCTCGGCGACGCCAGCGCTCCCGCGCCGCTCAAGCACGTCGCCAACCAGGACGCGCGCGTCGTGCAGCACAACCTGCTCCACCCCGACGACCTCGTCGCCTCCGACCACCGGCACGTGCCGCAGGCCGTCTTCACGGAGCCGCAGGTCGCCGCCGTCGGGCTCACCGAGGCGGCCGCGCGCGAGCAGGGCATCGACCTCGCCGTGGGCCGCACCGACGTCGCCGACACGACCTACGGCTGGGCGCTCCAGGCCGGCCCGGACGACGTCGACCCCGCGGGTCCCGGCGGCTTCGCCAAGCTGCTCGCCGACCGGTCCACCGGCCTGCTCGTCGGCGCCCACGTGGTCGGCCCGATGGCCGCGACCCTCCTGCAGCCGCTGGTGCAGGCGATGAGCAACGACGTGCCGGTGCGGGGACTGGCGCGGGGGCAGTACTGGATCCACCCCGCCCCGACCGAGCTCGTCGAGAACGCGCTCCTCGCGCTGGAGGCGGATCTGGACGCGTGAGCGGACCAGCGACGGTCTAGGCTCGCGCGCCGTGACCAGCGACGACGTGACCTACGCCAACGTGACCCTCGACCCGCGCGCCAACGTCTACTTCGACGGCGGCTGCGTGAGCCACACGTTCCACCTCGCCGACGGCACCCGGAAGTCCGCCGGCGTGATCTTCCCGGGCAGCTTCGAGTTCGGCACGGGAGCGCCCGAGGTCATGGAGCTCAACGCCGGCCGCTGCCGCGTGCTGCTGCCCGGCGCCGACACGTGGGTCGAGCACGCCGCGGGCGAGTCCTTCGCGGTGCCCGGCGACGCCACCTTCGGCATCGAGGTGCTCGAGACGCTCGGGTACGTGTGCCACTACGGGTGACTTTTTTTCTGGCGGTCGGTCCCCGGTCGACCGGGGAACCGACCGCGTTGACCATCAATATTGATGGTCAACGCGGTCGGTTGCTACGTCCACGATCACTGGACCCCCGATAGTCCAGTGATTCGCTCGACTATGGTGCGGTCATGTCCGTGACCCGGCGCTACGGCGATCCCGACCTCTCCCTCGACGTCACCTCGGACGTCATCGACCTCCAGCTCGCGCACCGGTCGGTGCGTCGGTTCGGCACGCGCCCGGTTTCCGACGCGGAGCTCGAGGCGCTCGTCGCGGCCGCCCAGTCGGCGCCCACCTCGTCGAACCTCCAGCCGTGGAGCGTCGTCGCCGTCCGCGACCCGGAGCGACGGGCCCGGCTCGCCGAGCTCGCCGGGCAGCAGTCGTTCGTCGCGCAGGCACCGTTGTTCCTCGTCTGGGTCGCCGATCTCGGGCGCGCCCGCCGGATCGCCGAGCGCGCCGGCACGCGCGTCGACGCGGACGACTACCTCGAGACGACGATCATCGGTTTCGTCGACACGGCGCTCGCTGCCCAGAACGCCGTGCTGGCCGCGGAGTCGCTCGGCCTGGGGGCCGTCTTCGTCGGCGCGATCCGCAACCGGCCCGACGACGTCGCCGCCGAGCTGGGCCTCCCACCGCACACGGTGGCCGCGTTCGGGCTCGCCGTCGGTGAGCCCGACCCCGACGAGGCGGCGGACGTGAAGCCGCGGCTGCCGCAGGCCGCGGTGCTCCACCACGAGCGGTTCGACGCGGCGGGTGCCGACGCGGCGCTGGCGTGGTACGACGAGCGACTGGCCACCTACAACCGACGCTTCGGCCTGCCGGGCGCGTGGACCGAGCGCGTCCTCGCGCGCCTCGCCGGGCCGCAGTCGATGGCGGGTCGCCACACCCTCCGCGCGACGCTCGAGAGCCGCGGACTGCCGTCCCGCTGACGGGCCCCGCTGACGCCGCCATCAGCCGTAGGGCTGCAGCAGCTGGTCGACGGGCGCGTGGTCGTCGGTGAGCACGACGGCGTCGCCGACCCACGCCTCCAGGGCCGACCCGGAGACCGCCGTCCACCCGGTGTCGCGCTCGCCGAGGCCGGTCCGCACCGCATCGAGGTCGATCTCCCGGTCGGCCGCGACGACGACCAGGTTGCCACCGTCGCCGGGCTCGTCGTCGAGCCCGAGGTCGGCCGGTTCACCGAGCACCGCCACGTGGTCGAACACGACCGCGAGGGTCGCGACCTCGGCGCGGGCGAAGTCGAGGGCGCCGTGGTCGATGAGGTTGGCGGCGTAGACCCCGTCGGGGGCGAGCGCGCGCCGTACCGACGTCAGCGCCTCCACCGTCGTCAAGTGCCAGGGCACGCTCACCCCGCCGAACGCGTCGCCCACCACGAGGTCGCGGGTGCCGACCTCCAGGCGGTCGAGGCCGAGGCGGCCGTCCTCGACGCGTACGGCGATGCCCCGCCCGTCCCGCAGCCCGAGCTCCTCGCGGTCGATCCGCACCACGCCCGCGTCGATCTCGGAGACGAGGCTCGTCGTGCCCGGGCGGGTCGCGGCCAGGTAGCGCGGGAACGTCAGCCCGCCGCCGCCGAGGTGGTAGGCCTCCAGCGGCGCGTCGGGGTCGAACGCGGCGTCGCTGACGGCCGCGAGCGCCCGCACGTAGGCGAACTCGAGGTGGGTGGGGTCGTCCACGTCGACGTAGGAGTGCCGCACCCCGTCGAGGACGAGCAGCCGACCGCCCTCCCGCTCGGGGTCGGGCACGACGGACGCGCAGTGGTAGGTCGTCTCGACGTCGCACCCGCCGGGGGCGACCGGCGCGACGAGGGCTCCTGCCGCCACGGCGATGCCGGTCGTGCCGACCGCTCGCAGGCCGCCCGACCGCAGCCGTGCCGCGAGCACGACCGCCACCGCCACGAGCACGGCGCCGAGGCCCACGAGGATGCCGCTGACAGGGACGCGCGAGACCAGCACGAACCCGGTCACGACCGTCCCGACGATCGAGCCGACGGTGCCGATACCCGAGAGCCGTCCGACGACGGTACCGGTGCTCGACAGGTCGGTGAGCAGGAGTTTCGTGACGAGCGGCGTCACCGCCGACAGGAGCGCGCCCGGCACCACGATCGTCGCCGCCGCGGCGCCGAGCAGCAGCACGCTGTCGCCGCTGGATCCCGCGGTACGCACGAGCGTGGGGGTCAGGGCGACCACGGCTCCCGAGATCCCGAGCGCCGGTGCGAGCAGCCCGCGCGGATCGACCCGGTCCGCGGCGCGCCCACCCGCCCAGGAGCCGAGCGCGATCGCCGCCAGCGCGATGCCGATGACGAGGGTGTTGGTCTCGAGCGTGAGGCCGAGGTACGGCGCGAGCAGCCGCAACGCGACCAGCTCCACCACCAGCACCGCCGCGGAGGAGCCGAACACGAGGGCGACGGCCACGGGTGGGGCGAGCAGGCGGGGGCCGGGGGAGCGGGGAGGCGCAGGATCCACGGCGCTCAGTCTGCCGGGGCCGTCGCAAACGGGATGCCGGGCGGCGGTCCCGCGCCGTACGGTCGTGGCCATGCCTCCCCATGACCCCGGCGCCCTCCTCCACGACGCGGCCGTCGCGTCCGGCCTCAGCGGGGCCGTCCGTGTCGACCGCGGGGACGAGGTGCTGCTCGACCGGGCCTACGGTCTCGCCGACCGCGCACACGGGGTGGCGGCGACGACGGAGCACCGGTACGGCGTGGCGAGCGTCGCCAAGGGCTTCACCGCGCTCGCCGTCGCCGGCCTCGTCGAGGAGGGGCTGCTCGCGTGGGACACGCCGGTGCGGCCGGTGCTCGGCGACGACCTCCCGCTCGTCGACGACCGCGTCACCGTCGATCACCTGCTGGCCCACCGCTCGGGCATCGGTGACTACCTCGACGAGTCCGCCGGCGGGGAGATCACGGACCACGTGCTCACCCGGCCCGTGCACGAGCTCGACGACACGGAGGCGTTCGTGCCGATGCTCGACGGGCGGGCGCAGGTGTCCGCGCCGGGGGAGACGTACGCCTACAACAACTCCGGCTTCGTGCTCCTCGCCCTCGTCGCGCAGCGCGTGTCCGGCGTCGAGTTCACCGAGCTGGTCCGCCGCCGTGTGCTGGCGCCCGCGGGGATGGAGCGCAGCGGCTACCCGCGCAGCGACGAGCTCCCCGGTGACGTCGCCCGCGGCTACCTCGACGACGAAGGGCTCCGCACCAACGTCCTCCACCTGCCCGTGCGGGGCAGCGGTGACGGCGGCCTCGCGACGACGACGGGCGACCTCGCGCGGTTCTGGCGGGCTGTGCACGCCCACCGCGTCGTCGGGGAGGCGACGCTGCGGCACCTGCTGGAGCCGACGGCGTACGTCGCGGACGAGGAGATGCGCTACGGCCGTGGCTTCTGGCTCGGGGCGGAGTCGTGGGAGGTGGTGCTGGAGGGGTACGACGCCGGCGTCTCCGCGCGCACCAGCCACGACCCGGCCACGGGCCTGACGGTCACGGTGCTGGCCACCACGTCCGAGGGGGCGTGGCCGGTGCTGCGGGCGCTGCACGTCTGAGACCCGCCGAGGAACCGGGCTGCAACTCGGTGGCGTCCCCACCCCGATGCGGCCTAGGTTCGCAGGGTGGACGACCTCAAGGACATCCTGAAGCGCTACCTGGACCGTGAACGCCGTGCCCTGCTGTGGAAGCTCGAGGGGCTCAGCGAGCGCGACCAGAGGTGGCCGGCGACCCCCACGGGCACGAACCTGCTGGGGCTGGTCAAGCACCTCGCGTTCACGGAGGCGGGGTACCTCGGCGACGTGTTCGGTCGGCCGCTGCCCGACAAGCCGGCCTGGATGATCGAGGCCGACGAGGAGGACTCCGAGGCCAACCTGGACATGTGGGCGGCGGCCGACGAGTCGCCCGCCGAGATCGTGGCGCTCTACGAGCGGGTCATCGCGCACGGCGACGCCACCGTCGCCGCGCTCGACCTCGACGCCCCGGGCCACGTCCCGTGGTGGGGGGACGGTGACGTGACGCTCCAGCGGATCCTCGTCCACCTCATCGCCGAGGTCGCGCGGCACGCCGGCCACGCGGACATCGTGCGGGAGTCGCTCGACGGGGGCCGCGGCCTCTCCGACGGCAACAGCAACCTCCCGGGTGAGGACGACGAGTGGTGGGAGCGGTACGTCGCTCGCCTGCGCACGGTCGCGGAGGAGGCCGGGTCCTGACGATCGGGGGGCGCGCGCCGCGCTCTACGCTGGCGTCCGTGTCCGACGACCTCTCCCTGTTCGGCGACGACGACCCGGCTCCTGCGGCGGAGCCCGCACCACGTGCGGCAGCGCCCGTCGCGGACTGGCAGGTGGACCTGCTCCGCACGGCTCTCGACAAGCGGGGCCTCACGTCCCTCGCCGAGCGGCAGCAGACGGTCGAGCTGCACGCCGGCCGCTCCCTCGGCTCGCTGCGCGAGCTGACGTCGGAGGAGGCGTTCACCGTGCTCACGGCACTGGGCGGGACCGCGGACCGCAGCAGCGCCGGCTCGCTGTGGGACGACCGCGAGGACGACACCTGGATCGACCGGCTCTGACGCGAGCCGTCACCCCCGGGCCTGTGGATGACGCCAGCGGCGCGGGCGTCGTTCGGGTGAGACTCGTCGGCATGCGAAGCCCTGACGAGACGTTCATCCGCAGCACCGAGGACCTGGCCGCGTTCTGGCACGACATCGACGGTGGGTTCGGCTGGAGCGCACCCCAGCTGTTCGCCGTCCACATCGACACCGACGGTTCGGTCAGCCCGGCGATCATGCAGTTCTACGACGACGAGCTGGCCGACGGTCCCGACCAGGAGCTGCTCGACGGCTTCGTCAGGGTCCACACCGAGGTGCTGACGCGGGCGCTCCCGGGCGGGTCGTTGGCCGTGCTCAAGGCGCGCCCCGGCGGTCCGGTGATGACGCCCGCCGACCGCGCCTGGTGCACCGGCCTCCACCGGGCGCTGCACGACGCGCCCTTCGCGTCGTACCCGCTGTTCTTCGCCACGGACGCCGGCGTCGGGATCGTGCCCCCGGACGAGCTCGTCGCCGCCGCCTGACGTCCCCTGACGACGCCGACTCCCGTCGGGAGCCGGCGCCGCGGACCTCACATCTTGTTGATCGCCCCCGCGTCGACGGGCAGGGCGATGCCGGTGACGTAGCGGGACTCGTCCGAGGCGAGCCACGCGACGGCGGCGCTGACGTCGGCTGTCTCGATCCACGGGATCGGCAGCACGTTCATGCCGCTCTGGCAGGCCTCGCGGAAGTCGGCGTGGGTGGGCTGCTCGAGGTCGGGCCGGAAGAGGCGGTACATGGCCTCGTGGTCGATCATGTCGGTCAGCACCGAGGTGGGCTGCACGACGTTGCACCGGATGCGCTGCCCGCCGAGCTCGTTGGCGGTGGAGCGCATGAGGCCCACGACGCCGTGCTTCGCGGCCACGTAGTGCGCGAAGTTCGGGAAGCCCTGCGTGCCGCCGGTCGAGCTGATGAGGATGATCGAGCCACCCTCGCCCTGCTCGATGAGCGTGGGCACGGTCGCCTTCACCGTCTTCCACACGCCGGTGAGGTTGACGGCGAGCATCTCGTCCCACACCTCCTCGGTCAGCTCGTGCACCGGGGCGGACGAGAAGATCCCGGCGTTCGCGACGACGACGTCCAGGCGGCCGAGCTCGGCGACCCCGTCGGTCACCGCGCGGGTGAGGGCCGCGAGGTCACGCACGTCGACCTCGAAGGTGACGGCGCGCCGGCCCTCCTTCTCGACGTACGCCGCGGTCTCGGCCAGGTCGGCCGCGGTGGCGCCGGCGTACTCGGTCGTGCTCACCTCCCCGCAGACGTCGACGAGGATCAGATCGGCGCCGTCGGCCGCGAGGCGGCGGGCGTGCGAGCGGCCCTGGCCGCGGGCCGCGCCGGTGACGAGTGC
>DASWYU010000005.1:0-5110 GCA_036404795.1 Nocardioides sp.
CCGGCTGCCGGAGGCGGCGGAGCCCGCGCCGTACGGCGAGGTCGGCACCCCCGCCGGGGTCCAGCGCCACGTCGCGGTGACCGACGGTCGCCTCGACCCCGCGACGCTCGCCACCCTGCTCGGCGGCCTCGACGACGACGCCGCGCTCGTCGTGACGCCATGGCGCTCGCTCGTGCTGCCCGCCGCTCCCCCGGTGGCGGGTGCGCCGGTGCGGCCGACGCGGCGCTACCCCTACGAGGGCGACGGGCAGGCGATCTACGTCGACTCGTTCGCCACGATCCGCGCGGAGGCCGATCTCTCCCACGTGCCGAGCGACGCCGAGAAGGTCGTCGTGCGGATGGTGCACGGCACCGGCCAGACCGACCTGGCGCCGCTCGTCGTGGTCTCCCCCGACCTCGTCCGCGCGGCCCGTGCCGCTCTCGCCGCGGGCGCGCCGATCGTCGCGGACGCCCACATGGTCGCCTCGGGCGTGACCCGCAAGCGGCTGCCCGCCGCCAACGAGGTGCTCTGCGCGCTCCACGACCCGCGGGTCCCCGACCTCGCCCGCGCGTGGGGAACGACCCGGTCCGCGGCCGCGCTGTCGGTGCTCGCCGACCGCATCCCGGGCTCCGTCGTGGCGATCGGCAACGCTCCGACCGCGCTGTTCCACCTGCTCGAGATGCTCGCCGACGGCTGCGCACCGCCGGCCGCGATCGTCGGTTGCCCGGTCGGGTTCATCGGGGCGGCGGAGTCGAAGGAGGCGCTGGCGGACTACGCCGCGGCCCACGGCATCCCGTTCCTCACCGTCCACGGGCGACGGGGCGGCTCCGCCATGACCGCGTCGGCCCTCAACGCGATCGCCCAGGAGGCGGAGTGAGCAGCGCGGCCCCCACCCCCGGTCGGTTCCACGGCGTCGGGGTCGGGCCCGGCGACCCGGAGCTGGTGACGCTCAAGGCCGCGCGGCTCATCGCCGCCGCCGACGTCGTCGCGTTCCACGCCGGTCGCGGCAAGCAGTCGAACGCCCGCCGGATCGCCGCCGACCTCATCCCCGCGACGGCGATCGAGGAGGAGCTGGTCTACCCGGTCACGACCGGAGGGACCGACCACCCGGGCGGCTACGCCGGCGCGATGGCCGAGTTCTACCTCGCCTCCGCCGCCCGCCTCGCGGCCCACCTCGAGGCCGGGCGCGACGTCGTGCTGCTCTCCGAGGGCGACCCGATGTTCTACGGGTCGTACATGTACATGCACGACGCCCTCGCCGACCGCTTCGCCACCGAGGTCGTGCCGGGCGTGCCGGCCTTCGCCGCCGCGACGGCGACCATCGCCTCGCCGCTGGTGCGGCAGACCGACGTGCTGACGATCCTGCCGGGCACGCTGCCCGAGACGGAGCTCGCCCGTCGGCTGGCCGACACCGACGGCGCGATCATCATGAAGCTGGGGCGTCGGTTCCCCGCCGTACGGCGCGCGCTCGCCGCCGCCGGACGCCTCGAGCACGCGGTCTACGTGGAGCGGGCGTCGATGGACACCGAGCGCCACCTCCCCGTCGTCGACGTCGACCCCGCCACGGTGCCGTACTTCTCGCTCATCGTCGTCGCCGGCGACTCCCTGCAGGGCACGGGTCGGCGGTCCGAGCCGAGCGCCTCGACGTCGGTCGACGCGCCGCTCGCCGACGCCCCCGCCGAGGTGGTCGTGGTCGGCCTCGGACCCGGCCCGGCGGAGTGGCTGACCCCCGAGGCATCCGCCGTGCTGGCCGAGGTGGAGCACGTGGTCGGTTACGCGCCGTACGTCAAGCGCGTCCCCCACCGCGAGGGCCTCGTGCGGCACGCCAGCGGCAACACCGTCGAGGTCGACCGTGGGCGTCTGGCGCTCGACCTCGCTCGGCGCGGCGAGCGTGTCGCCGTCGTCTCCGGCGGGGACGCGGGGGTCTTCGGCATGGCGACCGCGGTGCTCGAGGCGCAGGTCGCGGCGGCGGCCGAGGACGCGGCGTACGGCGCCGTGCCCGTCCGCGTCGTCCCCGGGGTCTCCGCCGTCCAGGCCGTGGCGGCCCGCGCGGGCGCGCCCATCGGCGGCGACTTCGCCGTGATCAGCCTCTCGGACCGGCTGAAGCCGTGGGAGGTGATCGAGCGGCGCCTGCGGGCCGTCGCCGCGGCCGACCTCGTGCTCGGGATCTACAACCCGCGCTCGGCCAGCCGGCCCGACCAGCTCGGCGACGCCTTGAAGGTGCTGCGTGAGGAGCGCGAGCCGAGCACCGTCGTGGTCGTCGGGCGCGACGTCGGACGCGACGAGGAGGAGCTGCGGGTCACCACGCTCGGCGAGCTCGATCCGACGACGGTGGACATGAAGTGCCTCGTGCTGGTGGGCGCGTCGTCGACCCGCGTCGACCACGGCAAGGTCTGGACGCCCCGCACCGTGGGCTGAGGCCCTCTCAGCGCCCGATCCCCCACGACTCGTCGAACGTCGGCACGTCGAGGTGGTGGAGGTGGTCGTTGACGTGCTGGAGCAGGCGCTCCGCCTCGGGGTCGGCGCCGGCATCCATGCGGAGCACCTCGCCGCCGTCGGCGCGACGGCGCACCACGATGTCACCGCGGCTCGGGAGCGGGGTGTCGCCGAACAGACCGCTGACGAGGGCGTAGGCACCGAAGCCGACCCGTCGCCACCAGGCGCGGCGCACGGTCACCAGCTCGAGCGAGTAGACGTCAGCCGCCAGCACCGGCGCTCCCGAGGACATGGTGCGCAGCCTAGTGGTGGCTCACGAACCGGATGTCGGGTCGACGGCAGACGCCCGTCCGCTCCGCGCGGCGGCGGTGCGGACGGGCGTCCGGGTTGCCCGGCGGGACCGGGCGGGGCGGGGTCGCTCAGGCGACCTCGACCTCGGTGGTGACCTCGACGTTGCCCTTCGTCGCGTGGGTGTAGGGGCAGATCGTGTGGCCGACCTCGACCGCCTTCTCCGCGTCGGCCTGCGAGACGCCGCCGCCGAACTCCACGATCAGCTTGACCGCCAGGCCGAAGCCGACGTCCTCGCGCGGGCCGATGCCGACCTCGGCGGTGACGGCGACGTCCTGCAGCGTGATCTCGTGCTGCTTCGCGCCGGCCTTGAGCGCGCCGAGGAAGCACGCGGCGTAGCCCGTCGCGAAGAGCTGCTCCGGGTTGGTGGCGCCGCCGGCGCCGCCCAGCTCCTTCGGCGGGACGAGGTCGACGTCGATCTGGCCGTCGGAGGTGCGGGCGTGGCCGAGGCGGCCGTCCCCGGTGGCCGTGGCGGACGCCGTGTACTTGATCTCGGTGGGCATCGAGATCTCCTTTCCGCAGTTGTAGAGTGACTAGTACGTCTACATCAGACTTGCAGGTCCGAACGCCGGACACAAGGCCCGGTACCCCGACAGGATGCGCCCCATGGACGACATCGCGACGACCACGACGCGACCCAGCGTCGTCCGGCGACGGATCCTCGACGCCGCGCGCCGCCGGTTCTACGGGGACGGCATCCGCGCGGTGAGCGCCGACCGGCTGATCGCCGAGGCCGAGGTCTCCAAGATGACCTTCTACCGGCACTTCCGCAGCAAGGACGACCTCGTCGTGGCCTACCTCTCCGAGGTGGTCACCGAGGAGCGCGACGCGATGGCCGCGGCCCGGGCGGCCCACCCGACGGACCCCGCCGTCGTGCTCCGCACCTACGCCACCCGGATCGGGTCGCTGACGTGCGCCGACGGGTTCCGGGGCTGCGCGTTCCTCAACGCGGCGGCGGAGTACGCCGACACCACCCACCCCGTCCGCACCGTCGTCGCCACCCACCGCGCGTGGCTCCGTGGCGAGCTGGCCGTCCTGCTCGGCGAGCTCGGCGTCGCCACTGACCGCCTCGACAGCGCCGCCGGGCAGCTGCAGATGCTGCGCGACGGCGCCATGGTCGCCGGCACCCTCGACGCCGACCCTGCGGGGGTCGCCGACCGGCTGGTGCTGGCCGGTGAGGCGGTCGTGCGCGACGCGCTGCGCCCCTGACCTGCGAGCCGTCGGCTACGCGCCGGGGCCGGTGCGCTTCAGCGTCCGGTCGCGGTCGGCGTCGTAGAGGTAGGACTCGCCCCCGCCCGGCGCCGTCGGCCCGGCGATCGCACGTCCCACGAGGATGACGGCGGCCTGCCGCAGGCCCGCCCCCTCGACGGCGTCCGCGATGTCGCCGAGGGTCCCGGTGAGCACCTGCTCCCCCGGCTGCGAGGCCCGGTAGACGACCGCGACGGGGCAGTCCGCGCCGTACGACGCGCTCAACGCCTCGGCGAGGACGCGGGTGCGGGTCACCGCGAGGTGGAGGACGAGCGTCGCTCCCGTGGCCGCGAAGGCCGCGAGCTCCTCGCCCGCCGGCATCGCCGTCGAGCGCGCCTGCGTGCGGGTGAGCACGACCGACTGCGCGACGAGCGGGACCGTGAGCTCCCGGCCGACGCGAGCCGCGGCGGCGGCATAGGCCGGCACGCCGGGGGTGACGTCCCACGTCACCCCCGCGGCGTCGAGGCGGCGGGTCTGCTCGAACAGCGCGGAGTAGAGCGACGGATCGCCGGAGGTGAGGCGCACGACGTCGCCCCCCGCGCGGTCGGCGTCGACGAGCGCGGTCGTGATGGCGTCGAGGTCGAGGTCCTGCGTGTCGACCAGGCGGGCCCCGGCGCGGCAGTGCCCGAGGACGGCGGCGTCGAGGTAGGTGCCCGGGTAGAGCACGACGTCGGCCGCGCCCAGCATCCGCGCGGCCCGGAGGGTGAGGAGGTCGGCCGCGCCCGGGCCGGCCCCGACGAAGTGGACGGTCACGCGGACTCCTTCTGCCAGGCCCACTGGGTCACGGCCCGCGCGGGGGCGAAGCCGGCGAACGAGCCGATCGGGGCGGCGGTCTCGACCGAGGTGCGGGTCAGCTCGCCACCGCGCTCGCCGTACCAGCGCGCGAGCAGCGCCTCCGTCTCCACGGTCACGCCGTGGACGACCAGACGTCCCCCGGGGCGCAGGTCCGCGACGCACGCCTCGAGCACCCCGGCGCGCGTGGCGCCCCCGCCGACGAAGACGGCGTCGGGGGCGGGCAGCCCGTCGAGCGCGTCCGGGGCGCGTCCCGTCACGACGCGGAGGTCGGGGACGCCGAGGCGGGCGGCGTTGCGGCGCACGC
>DASWYU010000006.1:0-10604 GCA_036404795.1 Nocardioides sp.
AGCCCCGACCGAGCCCCGACCGAGCCCCGACCGAGCCCCGGCCGATCTCAGGCCAGCAGGTCCCGCACGACCCCGTCGGCGAGCAGACGACCCTCCCGGGTGAGCACGACCCGGGCGGCAGCATCGGCGGCATCGCCCGCGACGGGCTCGACGAGCCCGCGGGCCGCGAGGTCCGGCAGCGCGGCCCGGCCGTCGGCGTCCAGCGCGTCGACGGGCAGGCCCTCGCGGAGCCGGGTCTCGAGCAGGACGCGCTCGACGCGGCGCACGTCGTCGTCGAGCAGCTCCCGCTCGTGCCCCGGGGAGCGACCGGCGGCGAGGCGATCGGCGTACGCCACGGGGTGCCGGACGTTCCACCACCGCACCCCACCCACGTGCGAGTGCGCGCCCGGACCGACGCCCCACCAGTCGTCGCTGCGCCAGTAGGCGAGGTTGTGCCGGCACTCGCTGCCGGGGCGGGCCCAGTTGGAGACCTCGTACCACTGCAGGCCCGCGGCCGTCAGCACCTCGTCGGCGAGGTGGTACTTGTCGGCGAGGTCGTCCTCGTCCGGCGCCGCGACCTCGCCGCGGCGGACGCGGCGCGCGAGGGCCGTGCCGTCCTCGACGATGAGCGAGTACGCCGACACGTGGTCGGGCTCGCAGGCCAACGCCGCCTCGAGGCTGGCGCGCCAGTCGGCGACCGACTCCCCCGCCGTGCCGTAGATGAGGTCGAGGCTGACCTCGTCGAAGCCGGCCGCGCGGGCGTCGGCGACGGCGCCCGGCACGCGCTCGGGGTCGTGCGTGCGCTCGAGCACCCGCAGCACGTGGGAGACCGACGACTGCATCCCGAAGGAGAGCCGGGTGAAGCCGCCCGCCCGGAGCACGTCGAGGTCGGCGCGGGTCACCGAGTCGGGGTTGGCCTCGGTGGTCACCTCGGCGTCGGGCGCGAGACCGAACTCGCCGGAGATCGCCCCCAGCACGGCCGTGAGGTGCTCCGGCGGGAGCAGCGTCGGCGTGCCACCGCCGAAGAACACCGTGTCGACGGGGCGGCCCACCTCGCCGAGCACCTGTCGCGCCAGGCGCACCTCGGCGACCGCGGCGTCGACGTACGTCGCACGCGACGCCCCGCGTGGCGCGTCGGCGCCGCCCAGCTCGGCCGCCGTGTAGGTGTTGAAGTCGCAGTAGCCGCACCGCACCCGGCAGAAGGGCACGTGGACGTAGAACGCGAAGGTCCGCTCCCCCAGCGCCGCCAGCGCGCCGGCCGGCAGCGACCCGTCCTCGGGGACGGGATCTCCGGGCGGCGGGGTCGACGGCACCGGGGAAGTGTTCCAGAGGCGGCTCAGACAGGCACGTTGAGGCGGAGGGTGTAGCCCGCGTCGACCGACCCGGTGACGGTGCCCATCTGCAGGGAGTAGCCGTCGGAGAAGACGTTGTCGGAGTCGAGGCTGACCTGCGCGAGGTTCGCGACGCTCGACCCGTAGCCGTCGGCCGAGCCGTAGACGGTGCTGCAGACGTCCTCCGGGAACGCGATCTGGGAGTTGCGCAGCTTGCCGGAGGCGCTCGTCGCGTCGTCGACGGACGGGTAGACCTCGAAGTGGAGGTGCGGCCACCGACCGGCGTAGCACGCCGGGAAGATGCTGGTGAACCGCAGCGACCCGTCGTCCCCGGCGACCTGCACACCGCGCAGGTAGTTCTCCGCCTCGATGCCCGAGGAGTAGAGCGAGTAGTTGCCGTCGCGGTCGCAGTGCCACAGGTAGACGGCGGCACCGGCGTACGGCGTGATCCCGTCCGCGGTGTTGTCGTAGATCTTCAGGTCGATGGTGAGGGGCACGCCCTCGGCCACGCCGCTCGCGTCGCCGAAGCTCCGCGTGATGTCGCTGCGGACGATCCCGGACTCCGTCAGGACGTTGACGCCGTTGCTGCCGTCGGCCGGGTAGGGGCCGTTCGTCTCCTCCGGGATGTCGCCGTCGTCGAGACCGTCCTGGCTCACCCCGCCGCCCGCTCCCCCGCCCGGACCTCCGTCCGGCGGGGTGCCGCCCGGGCCTCCCGCCGCGCCGGCGGCGCCGGAGGTCGCGGACGAGCTCGCCGCCGAGGACGCGGAGGAGTCGGAGCCGGCGGCGCACCCGACGAGGCCGACCGCGCCGATCCCGCCGAGGAGGCCCAGCACGCCGCGGCGGGCCATCGGCCGGCGGATCATGCCGGCGCCCTGCATGACGGGCAGGTCGTGCTCGAGCCCCTCGCGGTGCTCGTCGTGGTCGTGGTCGGTCACGGGCTTCTCCTCGCAGCAACAGGCATGGGTGCCGCCGGCTCTCGCCGACGACACCCATGGAAGGCCTGCGTGCTGTGCGCTCCCTGTGCGACCGCTGTGGTGCGGATCCGAGGACGCGCAGCGGCGGATCAGGTGTAGAGACCGTCGATGACGTCCTTGTTGTTCGACTCGACGACCGGGCGCTTCACCTTGAGCGACGGGGTCAGCTCACCGGACTCGATGGTGAGGTCGTGGTCGAGGATCGTGTGCTTCTTGATCGTCTCCCAGCGGTTGAGCCGGCCGTTGAGCTGCTCGACGTAGCCCGCGATGAGCTGCTGCATGCCCGCCGAGTTCACGACCTCCGTGTAGGACTTCCCCTCCTGGCCGTTGTGCGCGGCCCAGTCGGTGACCTGGTCGGGGTCGAGCGTGATCAGCGCGACGCAGTAGTTGCGGTTGTTGCCGATGACGAGGAACTGGCTCGCGTAGGGGCACAGCGCCTTGAACTGCGACTCGATCGCCGACGGGGCGATGTACTTGCCGCCCGAGGTCTTGAACAGGTCCTTCTTGCGGTCGGTGATCCGCAGGAAGCCGTCCTTGTCGAGCTCGCCGATGTCACCCGTGTGCAGCCAGCCGTCGGCGTCGAGCGTCTCGGCCGTCTTGTCGGGCAGGTTGTGGTAGCCCTGCATGACGTTCGGGCCCTTCACCAGCACCTCGCCGTCCTCGGCGATCTTCACCTCGCCGCCCGGGAAGACGTGGCCGACGGAGCCGAACTTGTACTGGTCCGGGTGGTTGACGAACGCGCCCGCGGCGGTCTCGGTGAGGCCGTAGCCCTCGAGGACGAGGATGCCGGCGGCGTGGAACCACTCCGCCACCTCGCGGTTGAGCGCCGCGGAGCCCGAGATGAAGAAGCGGACCCGCCCACCGAAGCGGTCGCGCACCTTCGAGAAGACGAGCTTGTCGAAGAGGCCGTGCTGCAGCTTGAGGAGGGCCGGGACGGACTGACCGTCGCGCTTGCGCCGGTCGACCTCGAGACCGACGGCGAAGGCCCGCTTGAAGAGCTTCTCCTTCACGCCGCCCTCGTTGGCCTGCATCGTGACGATCTTGCCGTGGGCCTTCTCGAAGATGCGGGGCGCGGCGCCCATGAAGGTCGGCTTCACGACGCCGAGGTTGTCGACGATCCGCTCGACGCGGCCGTCGATGGCCGTGGCGAAGCCGCAGGCCATCTGCACGCTGAGGAGCACCTTGCCGAACGAGTGCGCCATCGGCAGCCAGAGGAACTGCAGGTCGGTCTCGTCGAGGATGCCCTGGCTCTTGATCGACTCGCCCTCGTAGACCCACGCGCGGTGCAGGAGGCGCACGCCCTTGGGCTTGCCCGTCGTGCCGGAGGTGTAGATGAGCGTGGCGAGCGCGTCGGGCTCGATCGACTCGGCGACCTTGCGCACGGCGTCGGGGGTCTGGGCGAGCAGGCCGTCGCCGAGCACGGCGAGGTCCTCGAGCCCGATGACCCAGTCGCCGTCGGTCGTGCCGTCGAAGGTGACGACCTTCGCCACGCTGGGGAGCTCGTCGCGGTGCGCCCGGAGCTTGGCGATCTGCTCGTCGTCCTCGGCGAACACGACCTGGCACTCGGAGTCGCCGACGATGTAGGCCGTGTCGTCGGAGTTCGTCGACGGGTAGACCGTCGTCGTCGCCGCGCCGGCGGCCATCACGGCCAGGTCGGCGAGGATCCACTCGTAGCGCGTGGCCGACGCGATGCCGACTCGCTGCTCCGCCTCGATGCCCAGCGCCAGGAGGCCGGCGGCGAGACGGTTGACCCGCTCGCCCGCCTCGCGCCAGGTCACCGACGTCCAGGTGTCGCCGACGGGATACCGGTAGGCCTCCCGGTCGCCCGACTTCTCGACGCGGTCGAGGAACTGGACCGCGACGTTGCGCGGCATGCGGTCGAGGAACGAGGCGTCGTGGTTGATCGGCATGCGTGCTACCTGCTTTCTCGGGGTCCGTGCCCTCGTCGCGGGCCCTCGGGGGTTGCCTCCGTAACCTAGATCACTCGGCCTACTCGGCGGTAGCGATTGACCGCGAAACGACACGAGGACGGCCGAAATCCACGACTCCCGCCGCGGTTTCCACTTGCACAAGTGGAAACCGATGCCTAGGGTTTCCACCATGGAAAGCGATGAGATCCGGGCTCAGCTCCACGACCTCGAGCGCGCAGAGGCATCGCCGTACGTCGACCAGCGCCCCTCCCCCTGGTGGTTCGCGCCGAGCTTCGCGCTCTGGTTCGGCGCCATGGCATCCGTGCAGGACTTCACGTGGCCGGCCGGCGTCAGCAGCATGTGGCAGGCCCTCATCACGCTCGCAGTGATCATCCCGCTCGCGATGCTGCTGGGGGCGTACGTCGGGTGGCACCAGCAGTACCACGGCGCCTACCCCAAGCTCGTCGGCCCGAAGCCGCCGGAGATCCGCCGGGTCTACCGGCTCTACTTCGTCATGTTCGCCGTCGCGACCGCCGCGATCATCGGCCTCGCGCTCGTCGTGCCGTGGTGGGTGACCGGCCCGGTCACCGCCGTCGTCGCCTACATCTGCCTCGTCGGCTACGAGCGGGTGTACGAGCGCGCCGCTGCCGCGGTGCGGGAGCGGCTCGCGTGAGCGCCTCGTCGCCCAGCGGCCTCGAGGACCTCGACCCCGTCATCCACGCCCCGAAACGGCTCGCCGCGATGGCGGTGCTCTCGACCGCCGACCAGGCGTCGTTCCAGTTCCTCAAGGAGCGGCTGCAGATCGCCGACTCCGACCTGTCGAAGCAGATGTCGGCGCTCGAGGCCGCGGGCTACGTCGCGGTGCAGAAGCTCGGCCGCGGCCGCGGTGCGAGCACGTCCTTCAAGCTCACCCGCGCCGGTCGCACGGCCTATCGCGCGCACCGTGCGGCGCTCCGGGCGCTGCTCGGGGAGGACTGAGCCGCGCGGACGGCGCTGCTCAGTCCTGCACCGCCTTCGCGATCGTCAGGCACCGCGTGACGTGGTCGCGGTCGTCCGCTCCCCAGTGCGCGTTGAGCACGCTCCGCACGACGACCCAGTCGCGCGCCCGGTGCTCGTCGAGGCCCGCCGTGTCGACGAGCGCGTGGAACCGACGGCGGATGCCGTCGCGCACGGAGTCGCCGGGCACCGCGCCGTACTCCTCGAAGCGGTTGCGCAGCATCGGCTCCGGCTCGTAGTGCGGGTCCCCCGACAGCGGCTTCGGGTCGATCGCCACCCACCCACGGTCGGCGGCGTGCAGGACGTTCGCGAAGTGCAGGTCGGCGTGCACGATCCGCCCCGTGCTCGCGGGGTCGGCGACGAGGTCGCGCGCGAGGCCGAGGGCCTGGTCGACCAACCGGCGCGGCAGCGGCACCCGGCGGGGGTCGCGCTCGAGGTCGGCCGCCCAGCGGGCGACGAGGTCGGTCAGCGGGCGCAGCTGCGGCGTCGCGGGGAGGTGGAGCGCGCCGTACAGCCCGCCCACGACCTCGCACGCCTCCACGTCCCACACGTCGGTGAGGTCGGTGGGCTGCAGCTGCTCGAGGAGCAGGGCCGAGCGGCCAGGGTCCGCCCGCAGCAGACGCACCGCGCCCCGGCCGCCCCACCGCTGGAGAGCGAGGTGCTCGTGGGCGGACTCCTCGTCCGGGAACCCCACCTTCAGCATCGCCGGTCCGGCCCCGCGGGAGCGCCCCACGACGGGCACGACGAGCGACGCGAACCCGTGGACCGCCGGGCCCGTGGGCACGAGCTCCCACTCGTCGAGGAGCGCGGCGGTGCGGCGCGGGAGGAGCGCGAGCCACTCCGCCCAGTCCTCGCCGAGGGCGGCCTGGGCGAGGAGCCCCGCGGGTACGGCGACCGCTCCCGTCACGTGGTGCCCCCGCGCTGGTCCGCGAGGTAGGCACCCGGCGTCAGACCCGTGACCGTGCGGAAGTCGCGGGTGAAGTGGGCCTGGTCGGTGTAGCCGAGCTCGGCGGCGAGTCCGGCGAGGGACCACGTCCCCGCCTTGAGCGCGACGACGGCGTCGTGGAGGCGGCGCCGCTGCACCAGCCACTTCGGCGAGAGGCCGACGCGCTGCTCGACGAGTCGGTGCAACGCCCGCTCCCCCAGGCCGAAGGCGTCGGCGACCTCGGTCACGCGGGTGACCTCGGGGTGCTCGCGGAGCCACGCGACGACGCGGTTGACGAGCAGACCCTGGTCGTCGACGGGGAGCAGGGAGCGGAGCCGGCGCTCGTACGCCGCGATCGCCGCCGCGTGGCTCGACGGCGCGAGCGGGTCGGCGGTCATCGCGTCCCGCACCTCCGCGGTCAGCGCGGCGCCGTCCAGCGTGGGGACCTCGGCGAGGTCGAGGTGCCGGTCGGTCACGGTGGCGACGGAGCGGCCGAGCAGGAGCCGGCCCGCGGCGGGGGCCAGCATGACGCCCACCGCGTACCCATCGCCCTCCAGCGTCACCGACGAGGTCCCGCGCACGACGCCGTAGAACCGCGCGTAGTCGTGGCTCACCACGAGGAGGCACACCGGATGCTGCAGGGTGCGCTGCGTCGACGGCTCGGCGAGCGACCAGACGGGGATCCAGTAGCGGTCGACCAGGTCGGTGAGATCGGGCGACGGCGGGTAGCGGTGGATCGGGGGCGAGGGCCGGCTGAGCCCGGTGAGGTGCGCCCGGTCGACCGGTTCGTCTGCCACGTGTCCGATTATCACAAGCGCGCGCGACCGCCCGGCCCTAGCGTCCCGGACATGAGCGAGAACAGCACCCCCGTCGCCACGTCCGCCCCCACGTCCGCCACCGCGCTGCGGGAGGACTACGTCGCCCGCGCGGAGCGGTTCGCCCGCGTCCTCGACGGCGCCGACGGGCGCTGGGACTCCCCCAGCCCGTGCGTCGGGTGGGACGCGCGGGCGGTGGTGCGGCACGTCGTCGACACGGAGCGCGAGCTGCTGGAGCGGCACGGCCTCGCCGTACCGCCGGCGCCGGAGCTCGGCACCGGACCCACCGGCCCCGTCGCCGAGGCGTGGCGCGCGCACGTCGCCGCCACTGCGGCAGTGCTGACGGACGAGGTGCTCGACCGGACATACGACGGGTTCTTCGGCCCGACGACGATCGGTGCGACGCTGCGTGACTTCTACACGTGGGACCTGCTGGTGCACGGGTGGGACGTCGCGCGGGCGACGGGTCAGCCCTACGTGATCGACGAGGCCGACGCCGCGGCGCACGACGCGGCGGCCGACGGCTGGGGCGACGCGCTCTACGCCGACGGCATCTGCGCCGCCGCCGTCCCGGTGGCACCCGACGCGTCCGCGGGCGACCGCCTGCTCGGCCGGCTCGGCCGCGACCCGCACTGGGTCGCGGCCTGAGGCGGGCGCGCGGCTACTTCTTCTTCTCGGCCGGCTGCGTGGTGGAGAGCGCGGCGACGAACGCCTCCTGGGGGACCTCGACGCGCCCGACCATCTTCATGCGCTTCTTGCCCTCCTTCTGCTTCTCCAGCAGCTTGCGCTTGCGGCTGATGTCGCCGCCGTAGCACTTGGCGAGCACGTCCTTGCGGATCGCGCGGATGTTCTCGCGGGCGATCACGCGGGCGCCGATCGCGGCCTGGATCGGCACCTCGAACTGCTGGCGCGGGATGAGCTCCTTGAGCTTGCCGGCCATCATGACGCCGTAGCCGTACGCCGCGTCCTTGTGCACGATCGCACTGAAGGCGTCGACGGGCTCGCCCTGCAGCAGGATGTCGACCTTGACGAGGTCGGCCGCCTGCTCGCCGGACCGCTCGTAGTTGAGCGATGCGTAGCCCTTCGTCTTCGACTTCAGCTGGTCGAAGAAGTCGAAGGCGATCTCGCCCATCGGCAGCGTGTAGCGCATCTCCACGCGGTCCTCGGAGAGGTAGTCCATGCCGAGCAGGGTGCCGCGCTTGGCCTGGCAGAGCTCCATGATCGTGCCGATGTAGTCGGACGGGGCGAGGATCGTGGCGGAGACGACGGGCTCGCGGACCTCGTGGATCTTCCCGTCGGGGTACTCGCTGGGGTTGGTGACCGTCAGCTGGGAGCCGTCTTCCATGACGACCTCGTAGACCACGTTGGGCGCGGTCGAGATCAGGTCGAGGTTGAACTCCCGCTCGAGCCGCTCGCGGGTGATCTCCATGTGCAGCAGCCCGAGGAAGCCGCAGCGGAAGCCGAAGCCGAGCGCCCCGGATGTCTCCGGCTCGTAGGTGAGCGAAGCGTCGTTGAGCTGCAGCTTCTCCAACGCGTCGCGCAGCTCGGGGTACTGGTCGCCGTCGATCGGGTAGAGCCCGGCATAGACCATCGGGGTCGGGTGCGCGTAGCCCCCGAGCGGCTCGGTGGCGCCGTGGTGCTGATTGGTGACGGTGTCGCCGACGCGGGACTGACGGACGTCCTTCACGCCGGTGATGAGGTAGCCGGTCTCGCCGACGCCGAGCTCGCCGGCCCTGAGCGGCTCCGGGCTGATCACACCGACCTCGAGCATCTCGTGCACGGCGCCGCTCGACATCATCTTGATCCGGTCGCGGTGCTTCAGCGAGCCGTCGACCACCCTCACGTAGGTGACGACGCCGCGGTAGGTGTCGTAGACGGAGTCGAAGATCAGCGCCCGGGCCGGAGCGTCCGCGTCACCGACGGGGGCCGGCACCTGCTTGACGATCTCGTTGAGCAGCGCCTCCACCCCGACGCCGGTCTTGGCGGAGGTCAACAGCACGTCCTCCGGCTCGCAGCCGACGAGATTCGCCAGCTCGAGGGCGTACTTGTCGACGTTGGCCGACGGCAGGTCGATCTTGTTGAGCACCGGGATGATCTGCAGGTCGGCAGCCATGGCCAGGTAGAGATTGGCGAGCGTCTGCGCCTCGATGCCCTGCGCCGCGTCGACCAGCAGGATCGCCGCCTCGCAGGCCTCCAAGGACCGCGACACCTCGTAGGTGAAGTCGACGTGCCCGGGCGTGTCGATCATGTTGAGCACGTAGGTGCCGGGGCCGGCCTCCACTCCGTGCTGCTCGGCCGCCTCCTCGGTGACCGTCCAGGGCATCCGCACGGCCTGCGACTTGATGGTGATGCCGCGCTCGCGCTCGATGTCCATCCGGTCGAGGTACTGCGCCTTGGCCTCGCGCTCGCCCACGACACCGGTCAGCTGCAGCATCCGGTCGGCAAGGGTCGACTTGCCGTGGTCGATGTGCGCGATGATGCAGAAGTTGCGGATGATCGCGGGGTCGGTGCGCCCCGGCTGGGGCACGGCGGACGCAGGCGTAGCAGGCACCGGCGGATTCTCCCACGACGTCCCGACCGGGGCCGAACCCGCGGGGTGACATCCTCGGTGCATGACCACCGTGCTCGGACTCCGCCTCGTCGACGGCGCCGTCGCGGTGACCGTCGACGGACGGCCGCTCGTCGACGACGTGCGCGCCGTGGAGCGTCGAGTCGCGGACCGACAGGACCTCTCCCTCGCAGGCGCCTATGCCGATCTCGGGGTCGACGACCTGCCCGACCGGGACGCGACCGCCCACTTCGCGACCGACGGCGAGCACCGCACGATGCTGGGCTGCGAGTGCGGCTTCGCCGACTGCTGGCCGCTCCTGGTGCGCGTCAGCGTCGGCCCGGAGCACGTGCGTTGGTCGGACGTGCGCCAGGGTCACCGCGACCGGGATTACGGCGGGTTCGGCTATACCTTCGCGACCGGCCCCTACCTCGCCACGGTGGCGTCCCTCGACCGGCACCCGGCAGCTGCGCGGCGAGCCCGATTCGACGCACGCGCGACGCCCTTGGTAGCGTGACCCCTCGCGTGTCTGGATGCTGCCTGCCCTCGTGGCGGCGCGCACCGAACGCCACCGTACGACGACCTGATCGACGAGCGACCGAAGGCAGAGAACCACCAGATGGCCAACATCAAGTCCCAGATCAAGCGCAACCGCCAGAACGAGCTGCGCCACGAGCGCAACAAGGCGGTCAAGACCGGCCTCAAGACGGCCGTCCGCAAGTTCCGCGAGGCCGCCGAGGCCGGCGAGAAGGACAAGGCCGTCGCGCTCGGTCGCGACGCGTCCAAGAAGCTCGACAAGGCCGCCTCCAAGGGCGTCATCCACAAGAACCAGGCCGCGAACCGCAAGTCGGCCATCGCGAAGCGCGCCGCGGCGCTCTGACGCCAGGCACCCACCCGTCGTACGCGTAGGGCGTCGACTCCTCCGGGAGTCGGCGCCCTTCGACGTGTCTCCGGCAGGTGGGGGCGGTGCGTTCAGCGGCCGCTGCGCAGGCCGGCGATGGTGAGCACCAACCGCTCGAGCGTGTACGCCGCGTCCCCGCCCGCACCCTTCACCTCGGAATCGGCCCGGGCGACGGCGCGGATCGCCTCCCGCAGCGCGAGGTCGTCCCAGCCGCGCGACTGGTCG
>DASWYU010000007.1:0-3646 GCA_036404795.1 Nocardioides sp.
GGCAACGGGCCGCGGCGCACGGTGCGGGCCGCGCGGCCCGGCGGTGCGGCCTGGCGGTGCGACGGTGCGCTGGCGACAGGTCAGCCCCGGTCGGGGGCGTCGCAGGCGCACAGTTCGACTGCTTGGCGCCGCATCGGCCGCGGCCCGGCGCCGTGGCGCCGGCAGCCGCCACGAACTGTGCAGCTGGTGCAGGTCGCGGACGATCGGAGGTGTCGCAGGTGCACAGTTCAACGCGCGCGCCCGGCCGGGCCGGCCGGCCCGACCAGGCGACGGCGGGTCCCGCGTCGGCCGGAACTGGTCACGAACGACGCCCGCGCACCCCGGATGACCTGTTGTTCGTGACCAGTTCAGCGGCAGGTGCCGGTCCCCGCCGGGACGCGTCGCGGCCCGTCAGGCGGTCGGCCCGAACGTCACCGTCGCGCCCCGGCGCAGCGCGGTGACATGCCCCGGGAGCTGCACGGCGGAACCGCCGGGTGCCTCGGCGAGGCGGGCGAGCGCGTCGACGTGCACGGCGAACAGCTCGGCGTCGCGGGCGCCCGCGGCGAGCGCCGCGCGCCGCAGCAGGCGGGTGGCGATCGCCCGCGGCAGCGACGCGAGACCGGTGAGGTCGACGACCGTGCCGGGGCCGCGGCCGGTGACCACGTCGTCGTACGTCGCGTCCGCGACCTCGTCGAGCGCCGTCAGGTCGTCGGAGAGGAGCTCGGCGGTGCGCGCCAGGTTGTGGCGCACGCGCGGGTTGAGCACCGCCTCGAGGACGGGCAGCACCTCGCCGCGGACGCGGGACCGGAGGTAACGGGGGTCGCTGTTGTGGGGGTCCGTCCACCACGCGATGCCCTCGGCCGTGCAGGCCGCCTCGGTCTCCGCGCGGGTCACGTCGAGCAGCGGGCGGCGGAACACGTCGAAACCGCGGCGCATGCCCGCGATCGACCGTCCGCCGGAACCACGGGCCAGACCCAGCAGCACGGTCTCCGCCTGGTCGTCGAGGGTGTGGCCGAGGAGCACGACCGGCGCCTCGACGGTCGCCGCGACCTGGCCGAGCACGGCGTACCGCGCCTCCCGCGCCGCCGCCTCGACCCCCTGCCCGGCCGCCGACACCTGCACCGTCGCCGAGAAGGTCTCGTCGGCACCCAGCTCCGCCATCTGCGCGACCACCCGCGCCGTGTGCTCCGCGGACCCCTCCTGCAGGCCGTGGTCGACGACGGTGCCGACGACGTGCGTGCCCGTGGCGTCCCGCGCCGTGCGGGCGACGAAGACCGTGGCGGCGAGGAGGGCGAGCGAGTCGGCGCCCCCGCTGCAGGCGACGACGACGGTCGGGGGGCGCTCGGTGTCGAGCACGCGACGTACGGCGTTGCGGACCGCCGCCACCGCCGGCGGCAGCGTCACCCGTGCACGCGCCGCACCCAGGCGGCCGGGTCGGCGATCTCGGACTTCGACGGCAGGTTCTCGGGCGCTGCCCAGACGGCGTTGAAGTCGGCCATGCCGACCCGGTCGACGACGTGGCGCACGAAGGCGGCGCCGTCGCGGTACTGCGCCATCTTCGCGTCGAGCCCGATCATGCGGCGCACGAGCCGGTCGAGGAACCCGAGCCCGTCGCGACGCTGCTCGAACGCCGTGCGGATGCGCCGCACCGTCGGGATGACCGACGGGCCGACGCCGTCCATCACGACGTCGGCGTGGCCCTCCAGCAGCGACATCGTGCCGGTGACGCCGTCGATGATCGCGCGCTGCTCGGGCGAGCCGAGCAGGTCGACGAGCGACCCCTTGGCCCCGTTGCGGACGGCGTCGACGACGCGGGACAGGCCGTCCTCGAGCACCGACGTCGGGTCGAGGGTGTCGGCGAGCGCCGCCACCTGGGAGCGGAGGTGGGCGCGCAGCCACGGCACGGCCGTGAACTGCACCCGGTGGGTCTCCTCGTGGAGGCACACCCACAGCCGGAAGTCGCGGTGCCGTGCGCCGATGTCCTCCGCGACCTGCCAGACGTTGGGGGCGACGAGGAGCAGGCGGCCGTCGGGGGCCACGTCCTCGGGCGCGAAGGGGTCGAACTGGCCGAGCACCTTGCCGGAGAGGAAGCCGAGCAGCACCCCGACCTCGGCGCCCGTGACCCGGGAGCCGACGGCGGTGGTGGCGCGGCGCACCGGCGCCGGGGCGCGGAGCCCGCTCTCCGCCTCACGCTCGGCCCCGCGTTCGGCCAGCCGGGCGACGAACGGGTCCATGAGCACGGCGAAGCTCTGCGTGTTGGCCTCGATCCAGCGCGGCCGGTCGACGACGAGCACGGGCGCGGAGTGCTCCGGCGCGACGAGCCCGGTGTAGTCGGCGACCAACCCGGTCGATCGGACGGCGTCGGCCCGCAACGCCTCGACCGTCTCCGTGACCTGGGCGGTCGGCACGTCCGGGGACGGGGGCGCCAGCCGGGCTCCGAGCCGCGCCGCGAGCTCCCAGTCGATGGTGGGGCCCGCTGCCGAGGCGGCCGGGGTGGTGGTCATGCCGGCGACAGTACGTCGCGGCCGGTCGCCCCCGTGGAGCTCCCGGTCGTCACCGGTGGGGAGGTCGGGGCCTCTGTCGGCTGGTCGGTCGGCTGGTCGGTCGGCTGGTCGGGGGACGCCGCCCCCGTCGTGCAGACACAGGCGGCGAGGGCGGCCGCGGTGCGGTCGATCGCCTCCCGGCCATCGAGCGCGTCCGTCTCCCCCACGGCGTCGGCGACGACGACGAACAGCAGCGGCGCGCCGGTGGCGTCCTGCACGATGCCGGCGAGACCCTGCACCCCCGTCAGCGTGCCGGTCTTCGCCCGCACGTCGCCGAGGCCCGCCGGGTCGGCCGTCGTGAAGCGGTTCGTGAGGGAGCCCGTGAAGCCGGCGACGGGCAGCCCCGTCAGCGCGTGGCGCAGCGCGGGGTGCTCGCTCGACGCGGCGAGGGCGAGCACGTCGACGAGGGTGGTCGTCGACAGCAGGTTCTCGCGCGACAGGCCGCTCCCGTCGCGGATCACGTCGGCGCCCAGGTCGACGCCGAGGTCGCCGAGCACGCGCCGTACGCCCGCCACACCGCCCTCGAACGACCCCGACCCCTCGACCTCCAGCCCCACGTGGTGGGCCAGGATCTCGGTGGTCTCGTTGTCGCTCACGGCGAGCAGGCGCTCGACGATCCCCCCCACGGGCGCGCTCTCGACGGAGGCCAGGAGGGGGCTGTTGCCGGCGAGGCCGGTCGCCGGCGCGGCCACCACGGTGATGCCGGCCTCCGCCAGCGCTCCGGCGAACCACGTCGCCGCCGCTGCGGCCGGGTCGTCGACGGGGTCGCCGTCGTCGTCGTACCCCCGCTCCGACGTCAGCGCCGAGATGGGGGCGACGACGTCGTCGGGAACGTAGGACGCCGGCCAGGCCGGGTTGATCGCCGGGCCGGTGAAGAGGGTCGCGTCGTAGGAGAGCTCGACCTGGAGGTGTCCGGCCTCCCGCAGCGCCGTGGCGGTCGCGTCGGCCAGCGCACGGAGGGAGGCGGACGCGCCGTACCGCGACGGCTGCTGCTCCGGCGCGACCGGTTCGCGCGTCAGCAGCGGGTCGCCACCGCCGACGAGCACGATGCGGCGGACCCCCGGGGCGCCGGGGCTCTCCGGGCTACCGGGGGTCGCGTCGGCGTCGCCCGCGTCGACGACCTC
>DASWYU010000008.1:0-2973 GCA_036404795.1 Nocardioides sp.
CCCACACCGCCGCCGAAGTTCGCCGCCGTGCGGTGGTCGGGCCCCTCCTCGACGTGCGCGACGAAGCCCATCGGCCGGTCGCACCCGTCGCACGTCGGCGTCTCGTCGCCCTGCACGAAGCTCGGCGCGCCGCCCCACCCGCCGACGACGCAGCGGCCTGGACGGTCGGGGTGTGCCGTGCGCCAGGCGTCCATCGCCTCCGAGTAGGCGCGGTCCGCCCGCGCGCCGGGCACGTCGACCGAGGCGATCTCCGCGCCGTACCACGCCCCCCGCGTCGACGACGGACCCTCGGGGACGGCCACCGGCTCGAGGACCCCCGCCGGATCGACCGCGACGAGCACCGCCGCGTTGGCCCCCGCGTCGGCGTCCCAGGTCTCGCAGCCGCCGGCGGTCTCGGGGTTGTCGCACATGAAGACCAGCACCAGCCGGCTCCCGTCGGGAACGGAGGGGTCGACGACCTTGCCGAGGAACTGCATCGGCTCCTCGCACAGGTCGCCGCAGCGCGGCCAGGCGAAGTCGCTCGCCGACGGCACCGCCGGGACCCCGCCGAACGACGTCACCGGACGCGTCGTGACGTCGGCCGTCGCGTTCTCGTCGAGCACGAGCAGGTCGACCACGTCAGCGCTCCGACCAGGCGCCGAGCTCGTTGCCCGTGGGGTCGGTGAAGTGGAAGCGACGACCGCCCGGGAACGCGTACGGCGCCTGCGTCACCGTGCCGCCGGCGGCCTCCACCGCGGCGACCGTGGCATCGAGGTCGTCGGAGTAGAGCAGCACCAACGGGCGCCCCGGACGCTCGTCGGTCGCGGCCAGCCCACCGCCCTCCTCCTCGGAGGCCGGGTCGTCGCGGAAGCCCGTGTAGGTCGGCCCGTAGTCCGTCGTCCGCCACCCGAAGGCGTCGGCGTAGAACCGGGTCGAGGCGGAGAGGTCGCCGACGGAGAGCTCGACGTAGTCGATGGCGTGGTGAGTAGGCATGTCCTGAACGTAGCCCTCGCCACCGACAGTCCGACTGAGCCTATAGGCTTCGTCCTGTGACGATCCCCCGCGTGCCGGCGTACCGGCTCGCGGTCCTCCTCACCGCCTCCCTCACGATCCAGGCGGTCGCGTTCCTCGCCCGTCCCGCGAGCACCTACGCGGCGATCGACGTCGGCGTGCCCGCCGCCGCGCTCGGGGCGATCGGCGCCGCGTTCGCGATCGCGCCCCTGCTCCTCGCCGTACCCCTCGGCTCCTTCGCCGACCGCATCGGCGAGGGCACCTTGCAGCTCGTCGGCGGGCTCGTCGCCGCCGCAGCGTGCCTCGTGCTGCTCCTCGCACCCGCGGGGGCGACCACCCTCGTCACCGGCAACGCGCTGCTCGGCGCCGGCCACCTGGCGTGCATCGTGGGCCAGCAGACCTACGTCGCCCAGGAGTTCCCCGCGGAACGCCTGGACGCCGCCTTCGGCTACTACACGTTCGCGGCCTCCCTCGGCCAGGCGCTCGGGCCGCTGCTCATCGCGGTGATCGGCGGTACGGCGCTGACCCCGGACACCGACGCGATCTTCCTCGTCGCGGCCGCGATGCTGCCGGTCCTGCGGGGTCAACGGCTGGACTGACCGCGCCGGGCTTGACCGTGCGTGATGGGGTGAGCACGTGCGTACCCCGCTGCCCGACTACCTGACCGAGGTGCTGGAGGTCTGCGGCACCGATGCGAGCGGCGAGCTCGCGGCCTACATCCCCGAGCTCGCGGCGGCCGACCCCGATCGCCTGGCGCTGGGTCTCTGCACGGTCGACGGAACCGTCTACGCGGTCGGCGACGACGACGTGCGGTTCTCCATCCAGTCGATCTCGAAGCCGTTCGCCTACGCGCTGGCGCTCGCCGACCTCGGTCTCGACGCGGTCCTCGCGAAGGTGGACGTCGAGCCGTCGGGCGAGGCCTTCAACGAGCTCTCCCTCGAGGAGGACTCCGGGCGTCCCCTCAACCCGATGATCAACGCGGGCGCGATCACGGTGCACGCCCTGGTGGGCACCGAGCGGGTACGGCGCGGGTTCGCCGCCTTCGCCGGCCGCGAGCTCGAGGTCGACGAGGCGGTGTGCGCCTCCGAGCTGGAGACGGCCGACCGCAACCGGGCGATCGCCTACATGCTGCGCAACCACGGGATCGTGAAGGACGACCCGCAGGAGGTCGTCGCGGGCTACACGGCCCAGTGCTCCCTCCTCGTCGGCGTCGCCGACCTGGCGGCGATGGCGGCCACCCTCGCCGACGGCGGGGTCCAGCCCGTCACGGGCGAGCAGGTCGTGCCGCGCTGGGTCGCCCGGCAGGTGCTGAGCGTCATGGCGACCTGCGGCATGTACGACGCGGCCGGCGACTGGTTCACCACCGTCGGCATCCCGGCCAAGTCCGGGGTCTCCGGCGGACTCATCGGCGCTCTCCCGGGCCGCGCCGGTCTCGCCGTGCTGTCGCCGCGGCTCGACCGGCACGGCAACTCCGTGCGCGGCGTGCAGGTCTTCGAGCGGCTCTCGGCCGACATGGGGATGCACCTCATGGAGGTGCCCCCGCCCGCGCGCTCCCTCGTCCGCGAGCGCGCACCGCTGCCGGGCGGAACCGGCCACGGCGAGGTGTTCGAGCTCCAGGGATCGGTCGACTTCGTCGGCATGGAGCGGTTCCTCCGGGAGCTGGCCGCCGAGGCACCGGGCGAGACGACCGTCGTGCTCGACCTGACGCGCGTCCACGAGGTGCGCGACGTGGGTCGCCGGATGCTGCTGGAGGGCGCCCGTCGCCTCAGCCTCGACGGCCACGAGGTCGAGTTCGTCGACCCCGACGGGATGCTCGCCGCGTTCCCCGACGGCGACTCCGGTCCCGGGCAGGGCGACGACGACGGCGACGGCCGCCCCGACGGTGGCGAGTCCGCCGCCGACGACCCCCTCGTCGACGTCGGCGACGGCATCCACGCCCGCGTGCGTCGGCGGCGTTGAGGGGTGTTCGGGGGGTGGCACTTT
>DASWYU010000009.1:0-9191 GCA_036404795.1 Nocardioides sp.
GAGGAGCTGTCCGCCTCCGACGTCGCCGACCGCATCGGCGTCTCCCGCGTCAGCGCGCGCCGCTACCTCGAGCACTTCGTGGAGACGGGCCGCCTCGCGGCGCGGCTCCAGTACGGCGGCACCGGCCGCCCCGTGCGCCTCTACCGCCGGGAGGGGTGAGGCGGCGCTCCACCCTCCCCGTCGGAGCGCGCCGCCACGGCGAGCAGGATCAGCACGCCGCCGACGACACCGAGCACCCCGAGCCGCTCGTCGAGGAGGAGCGCGGCGAGCACCGCGGCGGTGACGGGCTCGAGCAGCGTCGCGATGGTCGCGGCCCCGCTCGTGGTGGTGCGCAGGCCCGCGTAGAGCAGTCCGTAGGCCAGCGCCATCGTCGCCAGCCCGAGCCAGGCGAGCCACGCGACGCCGACGACGTCGGAGGGCACGGCGGGGGCGCCGCCCGCGACCTCGACCGCGGCCCAGGGCAGCAGCACGAGGGCACCGACCGTCGTCGACACCGTCGTGAGGGCCAGGGGCGGGGTGCTCTGGCTGACGGTGCGCCCGACGAGGGTCGTCGCGGCGTAGCCGACCGCCGCGAGCACCGCGAGCACGACCCCGAGGCCCGGGGAGGGGCCGGTGCCGCCGCTCGTGCCCGCCACCGAGACGAGCACCAGCCCGGTCAGGGCGGCGGTCAGCGACAGCACCTCCCGCAGGTGCGGTGCCCGGCGTTCGCGGGCGCACTCGACGACGGTGACCATCACGGGCGCGAGGCCGAGCGAGACGACGGTCGCGACGCCGACGCCGGTGGCGAGGACAGCGGCGAAGTACAGCCCCTGGTACGCCGCCGTGGCGAGGCCGAGCAGCACGGCGCGGACGGGGTGCCGGCGCAGCAGGGCGGCGACCGCCGGGCCCTGCCGCACGGCCAGGACGGCGAGGAGGAGCGCGACGGCCGCGATGCCCATGCGCCACGCGCTCGTGACGCCCGCGAGCAGGCCGTCCCGGTCGTGCAGCACGTGGGCGGCGAGCCCGCCGGTGCCCCACAGCACGCCGGTCGCGCAGACCTGGAGGAGGCCGCGGCGCGCGTGCCGGTCGGCACCGACCGGCGCGGTGGGGGTCGTCACCGGAGCAGTCTCGTCGGTCGCGTGCGACCGGGTCGAACCGGCGCGCCCGTTGTCGTCCGTCGTGCGGATCCCTACGCTGCTGCAATGAGGATCTCGGGCCCTCCGTCGGCCGCCCCCCGTCATCGGCTGTTCGCGACCGCCTCGCGATGCGTGACCGGGACGGTGGTCGGGCTCTCGCTCGCCGCGCTCGTGCTGACCTCCGCGCCGGCACAGGCCGTGGCGCCGGGCGCGGCCACGGCGGCCGAGCCGACCGACCCGCCCGGCTCCGGGACCCCGGGCACGCCCGGCACTCCCGACGCCACCACGCCGACCGAGACCGCGGAGCCCACCGAGCCCACGGAGCCCACGGAGACCCCGACCCCCACGCCGACCCCCAGCCCGAGCCCGACGCCGAGCCCGACGCCGAGCCCGACCCTCCCGACGGTCCCCGGAGCAGAGCCGGACGACGAGCCGCTCGCCGGCGACCTCGCGACCTCCATCTCGGTCTCCGGCCCGGCCTCCTACCGCGGCGACTACGTGGACGTCCGCGTGACCGTCAAGGACGGCAACGGCCAGCCCGTCGCCGGGGTGCCCCTGAAGGCCCAGCGGCACGGCTACCAGACGTGGCAGCCGCTGCCCGACCTCGTGACCGGCGCCGACGGCACCGCCTACGCGACGATCCAGATGTCGAAGTGGGTCGTCGACAACCGCGTGCGCGTGCAGTTCGCGGGCGACGACACCTACGCGGCCTCCAGCGGCGAGGGCGCGATCCAGATGCGCATGCGTCAGGCGGTCGTGCACCTCGAGACGAAGTACGACCAGGTCCGCGACGAGCACCCGTACCGGCTGTGGGTCGCGGTCGCGACGGAGAACGGCCAGCCCGTGACCGGCGCGGTCGAGATCCAGGTCGACGACGGGTCGGGCACGAAGCTGCTCACCAAGGTGGCGCTCGACAACCAGGGCAAGGCGCAGCTCGACGTCTATCCGCGCAAGGGCTCGAAGTACCGCGCGATCTTCCGCACGGAGGAGTGGATCTACCAGGGCACCAGCCCCGACCGTTGGGTGAGCGTGCTGCCCTACACCAACCCGGTGCAGCTGCCGGCCGGCGCGCCGCGTCCGACGGTGCAGGCGAACGGCATCGCCCCGCGCGCCACCGTCGCGGGCGCGGCGCCACAGGTGCTGACGATCCCCGACCACATCTGGAACCACATGGTGGGGCGCAGCTGGCGCAGCGGCTGCCCCGTGGGCCGGGCCGACCTCCGTCTCGTGCGCGTCAACTACATCGGCTTCGACGGCTTCCGCTACCGCGGCGAGATGGTCGTCCACCGCTCGGTCGCGACGCGCACGGCGAACGCCTTCGCCGCGATGCACAACTCCGGGATCCCGATCCGGCTGATGATCCGCGTCGACTGGTTCGGCTACAGCTCGACGCTCCGGGGCGCGGACGACTACCGCTCGATGGCCGCCGACAACACCTCCGCGTTCAACTGCCGCGGCGTCGTCGGCCGCCCGACCTCGCGTTCGCCGCACTCCTACGGCCGCTCCATCGACATCAACCCGTGGGAGAACCCCTACCACTCGGCGCGCGGCGTCGTGCCGAACACGTGGTGGGTCAGCCGGTCGCACCCGACCGTCGCCTGGCGCAGCTCCGGGCACACCGTGGTCAAGCTGCTGGCGCGCTACGGCATCCGCTGGACCTACGGACTCAGCGACAAGCACCACTTCGACGCGTGAGCGACTGCGTCTTCTGCGGCATCGTGGCCGGCACCGTCGAGGCCGACGTGGTGCACGCGGACGACGCGCTCGTCGCCTTCCTCGACCAGCGGCCGGTGTTCAAGGGGCACGTCCTGCTGGTGCCGCGGCAGCACGTCGTGACGCTCGACGAGCTGCCCGCCGGGCTGCGCGACCCGTTCCTGGCGACCGCCCAGCGACTCTGCCGGGCGGTCGTCGAGGGGCTGGGGGCGCAGGGCTCCTTCGTGGCGGTCAACAACACGGTCAGCCAGTCGGTGCCCCACCTGCACCTCCACGTGGTGCCGCGCACCAAGGGCGACGGCCTCCGGGGGTTCTTCTGGCCCCGCACCCGGTACGGCGCCGGCGAGCGCGCGTCGTACGCCGAGCGGCTCCGCGCCGCGCTCGACCCGAGCGATCGCTAGGGTGGCGCACATGGGTCGATTCGACGGACGAGTAGCAGTCATCACCGGCGCGGCGCGGGGCATCGGCTTCGGCACGGCGCAGCGGTTCGCGAGCGAGGGCGCCTCCGTGGCCGTCGTCGACCTCGACGAGGCGTCCGCGGCGGAGGCCGCGGGCCGGCTCGAGCTGACGGAGGGCGCGCGGGCGATCGGCATCGGTGCCGACGTCAGCGACGCGACGTCGGTCGACGCCGCGGTCGCGCGCGTCGTCGCCGAGCTGGGCGGCATCCACGTGCTGGTCAACAACGCGGGCGTGACACGCGACAACCTGCTCCACAAGATGACCGAGGTGGACTGGGACCTCGTGATGGGCGTGCACCTCAAGGGCGCCTTCCTCATGACCCAGGCGGCGCAGAAGCACTTCACCGAGCAGCGCTACGGCAAGGTCGTGTGCCTCTCCAGCACGTCCGCGCTCGGCAACCGGGGCCAGGCCAACTACTCGGCCGCGAAGATGGGCATCCAGGGCTTCGTCCGCACGCTCGGCATCGAGCTCGGGCGCTTCGGCATCAACGTCAACGCCGTGGCTCCCGGCTTCATCGCGACCGAGATGACGGACGCCACGGCGGCGCGGCTCAAGATGAGCGTCGAGGACTTCCGCGCCGGCGTCGCCGAGCGGAACCCCGTGGGTCGGATCGGCCTGCCCGACGACATCGCGGCCGCCGTCGCGTTCCTCGCGAGCGACGAGGCGTCGTACATCACCGGCCAGACCCTCTACGTCGACGGCGGGGCCACCCTGCTCTAGACCACCCGGCGCGGGAGGTGCGCGTCCCGCGCGCCTCCCCGTCCCGCTCCTCAGGAATCGGCAGACTCCGCCGATGGCCGGAGTGTGAGGAGCGGGCGGATGCGTGGGACGACCCTGAGGACAGCCACGGTGGCAGCGGCGACGACGGCAGCGCTGCTGCTCGGTGGCTGCTCGGCGGCGGACGACGTCGCCGGCCCGGAGTCGGAGGGACCGGCCCCGGCCGGCCTCGCGACCGCCGAGCCCAGTGCGGTGCCCGCGACGTGGGCCTACCGGGGCACCGCCTCCGGTGACGGCGACCCCACGCGCCCGGTGCTCGTCGTGAAGATCGACAACACGGCGCGCTCGTCCCCCCAGCAGGGCCTGGGCGACGCGGACCTCGTCGTCGAGGAGCTCGTCGAGGGCGGCTCGACCCGCCTGGCGGCGTTCTTCCAGTCGTCCTACCCCGACGAGGTGGGCCCCGTCCGGTCGATGCGCGCGACCGACGTCGGCATCGTGCCGGCGGACGGCGACACCACGATCGTGACGAGCGGCGCTGCACGTCGCACCATCACCCGCATCCAGGAGGCGGACCTCCCGTTCGTCGAGGAGGGCGCGGCCGGGATCTACCGCGACCACGGCCGCTCCGCGCCGTACAACCTGTTCGCGGACCTCGTCGAGATCGCCTCCAGTGCCGAGACGAACGCCGTGCGTCCCGTCGACTACGTGGCGTGGGGGGAGAGCGACGCGTACGCCGCGGGCGAGCCGGCCGCGGAGGTCGACGTGCGCTTCTCGACCTACCACACGACGACGTGGGAGCTCCAGGGCGAACGCTACGTCGTGGAGGACGCATTCAGCGCCGAGGACGACGGCTTCGCCGCCGACACCGTGCTGGCGCTGGAGGTCGAGGTCGTGGACGCGGGCTACCGGGACCCGGCCGGCAACCCCGTGCCCGAGTCCGTCTTCGAGGGCACGGGGAGCGCCACCGTGTTCCACGGCGGCCGTGCCGTGGAGGCGACCTGGACGAAGGCGTCGCCCTCCGCCTCCCTCGAGCTGACGACCGCCGACGGTGCGGTCCTCACCGTGCCGCCGGGGCGGACGTGGATCGAGCTGGTGCCCGCGACGACGGGCAGCGTCTCGTTCGAGTGAGCCGGGCTCAGACCCGCTCGTCGGCGCCCGGCGTGGGGGCGTCCGCCGCGTCCGCCGGGTCGGCCGGGTCCGCCTGTTCCTGCTGCGCGGCGAGGGTGAACGACTCGCCCTGCGTCTCGAGCTCCGCGGAGGTCGGCAGCGTGACGCCGGCGTCGCGGAGCAGCTGCATGCCGCTGATCAGGTAGCCGAACGCGATCTCGACCCGCCGGCTCGCGTCGGTGGGCTCGTCGCTGTCCGCGACGAACTCGCCGGCGGCCGAGAGCGCGCCGAAGAGGATGCTGCTGAACGTGGCCACCAGGCCGGCGTCGACCGGCTGGTTGCGGTCGCCGAGCAGGTGGTCGACGAGGTCGTGCACGACCGCGAAGCTCGTGCGCTCCTCCTGCTCGCGTACCCGCTCGTAGCCGAGCACGGCGGGTGCCTCCTGCACCACCACGCGGCGGTAGCCCGGCTGCTGCACGACGTCGACGAACGCGCGGAGGCCGGCGATCGCCTTGTCCCACGGGTCCCGCCGCTCCTTCATCGCCTTCTGGATCAGGCGGACGGCCTCGCCCTCGACCCGCTCGAAGACGGCCTCGAAGAGCGCGCGCTTGCCGTTGAAGTGGTGGTAGAGCGCACCTTTGGTGACCTCGGCGCCCGCGACGATCGCGTCGAGCGAGGTGCCGGTGTAGCCGTTCTCGGTGAACAGGCGCTCCGCGACGTCGACCAGCGTGCGCTTCGTGGCCGCCGAGAACTGCGCACGCCGCCCTGCTCCGGGCACGGACGGCAACCCGCCGCGCAGCAGCTTCGAGGCGGCGGACTTGGGCGAGGGCGGCTTGGACATCGACGCCCAGCATAGAGAGGCGCGGCACGTGCGCGACGTCACGGACGCTCCGGCTTCGTTCGCGCTTCTCCGTTCCGCATACTCGGAGTACGTACCGCGAGTACGTACCAGGGGTACGGACCGCGGGCGTGAGACATCCACCCGAAGGAGAGCCACCATGACCTGGACGTCGTACCACCGACGCGGCGAGGTTCTGAGCGCCGCGATCGCCACCGCGAACGCGCGCGGCGACGGCCTGCTCCCGACCGACGTCGCCGGGGTCGCCACGGCCTTCCGTGACGAGCTCGACCTGCTCGGCGCGCTCCAGCTGCGCTGGCACACCCGCCTCTCCGGCCGCATCGACGGCGCGCTCGGCCAGCAGCCGCTGGACCTCGAGTCGGCCGTCGTCGCCGCCTGGGTCGCGACCGCCCGGCAGATGCCCGGCGTGCGCGCCGTGCTCGACCGCGCCCTCGCCGAGGGTGTCGACGCGGAGGCTGACCGGCTCCTCGGCAACGCCATCGCCAAGGAGCGCATGATGCTCGCCGCGATGGCGGGCCGCTCCAGCTACGACGACGCGGCTGCCGTGGTCGTCGGGGCGGGGATCGAGGAGCGCGCCCGGGCCGCGTACGCCGCGGGCCCGGACCTCGTCGACGACGAGCCGGCCCGTCCCGCGGGCCTGCTCGAGCGGCTCCGCTCCGCGCTCAGCGCCTGAGCGGCCCGACCACCCCTCCGTGCGACGGGGCGGGGCGGGGCATCATGGAGACATGACCCCGCTCCGCTCCGGCATGCTGCTCGTGGCCGCACCGGAGCTGCAGGACCCGAACTTCGAGCAGTCCGTCGTGCTGCTCCTCGACGCCGACGAGGACGGGGCGCTCGGCGTCATCCTCAACCGCCCCTCCCCGGTGCTCGTCGCCGACGTGCTCGAGGGCTGGCGCGACCTCGCCGCCGAGCCGGACGTGCTGTTCCAGGGCGGCCCGGTCTCCGTCGACGGCGCGCTCGCGCTCGCACGCCCGCTCGACCCGCAGGCTCCTCCGGTCGGGTTCCGCGAGGTCGTCGACGGGCTCGGCGTCATCGACCTCGACACCCCGGTGGAGCTCGTCGCCGACGGCCTCGCGGGTCTCCGGATCTTCGTCGGCTACGCCGGGTGGGGTCCCGACCAGCTGGAGGGCGAGATCGAGGAGGGCAGCTGGTACGTCGTGCCCGGCCACGTCGCGGACGTCTTCGCGATCGAGCCCGCCGACCTCCGCCGCGAGGTGCTGCGCCGCCAGCCGGGGTCCCTCGCGTGGGCCTCGACCCGCCCGGCGGACCCCTCCCAGAACTGACCCCGGACGCCCGGTCGAGGAATCGGCGGGGCTCGTGCGGGAGTCGTAGGATCGTCGACCGTGAGCACGCGCATCGGATTCTCTCCCGACACGAGCGGTGGCACGAGCGTCATCGAGGACCGGCGCACGGTCCCGACCGACGAGGGCGACCACGAGCGCTTCAGCCACTACGTGCCGAAGGACAAGCTGACCGAGGCGATGATCATGGGCACGCCCGTCATCGCGCTGTGCGGCAAGGTGTGGGTGCCGAGCCGTGCTCCCGAGAAGTTCCCGGTCTGCCCGGACTGCAAGGAGATCTGGGAGTCCATGGGGGACGACGCCGGCTCGGGCGACGAGGCGTGACGCGGCCCTCCGTCGAGACCGGGGCCGAGCAGCCCACCACCGTCGATCTCTCTCCCGCGTGGCCCGACCGCGCGGCCTGGGGCACGGCCACGTCGCTGCGGGCCTGGCAGGCGGCCGCGATGCGGCAGTACCTGGAGACCGCCCCGAAGGACTACCTCGTCGTCGCGACCCCCGGCGCGGGCAAGACGACCTTCGCCCTGTCGGTCGCCAAGGAGCTGCTCGACCGGCGCATCATCGACCGCCTGACGATCGTCGCGCCCACGGAGCACCTCAAGGTGCAGTGGGCGGCGGCCGCCGGGAAGGTCGGCATCCCGGTCGACCCGGCGTACGCCGCGGGTCAGGGCCGCACGTCGAAGGAGTACGTCGGGATCGCCGTCACCTACGCCGGCGTCGCCGTGAACCCGCTCGCCATGCGGATCCGCACGGAGCGCTTCCGCACGATGGTGATCCTCGACGAGATCCACCACGCCGGTGACGCGCTGTCGTGGGGCGAGGGCGTCCTCGAGGCCTTCGGTCCGGCCTCCCGCCGGCTCGCGCTGACGGGCACGCCGTTTCGCTCGGACATCAACCCGATCCCGTTCGTCAGCTACGTCGACGGGCCCGACGGCGTCCCGCGCTCGGCCGCGGACTTCACCTACGGCTACGAGCACGCGCTCGCCGACCACGTCGTGCGCCCGGTGCTGTTCCTCGCCTACTCGGGCGAGATGCAGTGGCGCACGAAGGCGGGCGACGAGCTCACGGCCCGGCTCGGCGAGCCGCTGACGAAGGACATGACGGCGCACGCCCTGCGCACGGCGCTCGACCCCAAGGGGTCGTGGATGCCGTCCGTGCTCGAGGCGGCCGACAAGCGGCTCTCCGAGGTGCGGCGGCACGTGCCCGACGCCGGCGGCCTCGTCATCGCGACGGACCAGGAGTCGGCTCGCGCCTACGCGAAGATGATCAAGACCATCACCGGTGAGTCCGCGACGCTCGTGCTCAGCGACGAGAAGGCGTCCTCGAAGCGGATCACCGAGTTCTCCGAGGGCGACGCGCGCTGGATGGTCGCCGTCCGCATGGTGTCGGAGGGCGTCGACGTGCCGCGTCTCGCCGTCGGCGTCTGGGCGACGACGACCTCGACGCCGCTCTTCTTCGCGCAGGCCGTCGGGCGCTTCGTGCGGGCCCGCAAGCGCGGCGAGACGGCGTCGGTGTTCCTGCCGTCGGTGCCGCGGCTGCTCGAGTTCGCCTCCGAGCTGGAGGTGCAGCGCGACCACGTGCTCGGTCGCACGATCAAGGACGAGGACGACATCTTCGCGGCGGAGGACGACCTGCTCGCGCAGGCGAACGCCACGGAGTCCGCCTCGGCCGACGAGCTGGGCAACTTCGAGTCGCTCGGCTCCGCCGCGGTCTTCGACCGGGTGCTGTACGACGGTGGAGAGTTCGGCCACGAGGGCGAGGTCAGCGTCGGCTCCGAGGAGGAGATGGACTTCCTCGGCATCCCCGGTCTCCTCGACGCCGACCAGGTGCGTGACCTGCTGCAGACCCGGCAGAGCGAGCGGGCGCAGAAGAAGCGCGCCGCGGCGTCGTCGCGGCCCGCCGCGGAGCCGGCCGCCCCGCGGG
>DASWYU010000010.1:0-3228 GCA_036404795.1 Nocardioides sp.
TACGTGCCGTGCAGGATGGCGCGGCCGAGGGTCTTGAACGCCAGGTTGAACCCGACCACCGCGGGTGAGGCGTCGGCGTCGACGCCCAGGCTCTCCTCACCGACCGCGTGCACGACGAAGAAGTAGCGGTGCACCTGATCGCCCTGCGGCGGCGCGGCGCCGCCGAAGGCCTTCGCGCCCCCGTCGTTGCGGCACATGAACGCTCCGCCCGGCAGGTCGGCCCCCTCGGCGCCGGCACCCGCGTCGAGCGACGTGACGTCGGTCGGCAGGTCGACCAGCACCCAGTGCCAGAACCCGCTCGGCGTCGGGGCGTCCGGATCGAAGCAGGTGACCGTGTAGCTCTTCGTCCCCTCCGGCGCGCCCGACCACGACAGCTGCGGCGAGGTGTTGCCGAGGTGGGCGACCTGGTCGTCCTTCAGCGGCTGGCCGTCGGTGACGTCCGTGCTCGTCACCGTGAACGACGGGGCAGCGGGCAGCAGGTCGTACGGGTTGGGGCTGACGGGTCGGTCGAGACTCATGACGCTCCTGAGATGAGATGGCCGGGGATAGCTCAGCGTGCGGCTGTCACTCAACGTAGTCCGGTGGCTGAACGCTCGCCACGGACCAGGCCCGCACGGCCGCGATGATGTGTGGATGGACGACTACACGACCTACCCGTCGGGGCTGCGACTGACCGCCCGCCGCGTCGTGGTCGTCGGCGGGGGACACGTCGCCCAGCGACGCGTGCCGCAGCTGATCGCGGCCGGGGCCGACGTGCACGTCGTGAGCCCGGCGGTGACCCCCGCCATCGAGGGCATGGTGGGCTCGGGCGAGGTGACGTGGCACGAGCGCGGGTTCGCCGACGGCGATCTCGACGAGGCGTGGTACGTCGTCGCGGCCACCGACGACCGGGCCGTCAACGAGCAGGTCTCCGTCGCGGCTGAGGCACGCCGCATCTTCTGCGTCCGCTCCGACGACGCCACCCGCGCCACGGCCTGGACGCCCGCGGTCGGTCGACACGCCGGCGTGACCGTGGCGGTCCTGGGCCAGCGCGAGCCGCAGCGCTCGGCCGCGGTGCGCGACGAGATCCTCGAGGGGCTGCGCGAGGGCACGATCGTGGCCCGGCACCAGCGCGACCGGTCGCCGGGAGTGGTGCTCGTGGGAGGCGGCCCGGGTGACCCCGAGCTGATGTCGGTGGCCGGCCGCAAGGCCCTGATGGAGGCCGACGTCGTGGTCGCCGACCGGCTCGCGCCGCGCGAGCTGCTCGGGGAGCTGCCGGCCGACGTCGAGCTCATCGACGTGGCCAAGCTGCCCCGCGGTCGCTCGGCCCTGCAGGAGGAGATCAACCGCGTCATCGTCGACCGGGCCCTGGCCGGCAAGCGGGTCGTGCGCTTCAAGGGCGGCGACAACTTCGTCTTCGGGCGTGGCTACGAGGAGGTCATCGCCTGCCGTGAGGCGGGCGTGCCCGTCACGGTCATCCCCGGGCTGAGCAGCCCGATCGCGGTGCCGGCAGTCGCGGGCATCCCGGTGACCCACCGCGGCGTCGCGCACGAGTTCACGGTCGTGTCGGGGCACCTGCCGCCGGGACATGCGGAGTCGCTGGTCGACTGGTCCGCGCTCGGCCGCCTCAGCGGGACGGTGGTCTTGATGATGGCGGTCGAGAACGCACCGCGGATCGCCGACGTGCTCGTCGAGGGCGGCCGGCCCGCCACCACGCCCGTCGCCGTCGTGTGCAACGGGACGATGCCGGGGGAGCGCACCGTGCTTGCCACCCTCGGCACGCTGGCCGCCGAGCTGGTGGCCCACGACGTACGCCCGCCGGCGATCATCGTGGTCGGGGACGTGGTCGCGGTGGCCCATCCGGCACACTTCGCCTGATGGCCACCCTGCTCGAGATCACCGACCCCGCCGACCCGCGCCTCGCCGACTACCGCGACCTGCGCGACGTCGAGCTGCGCAAGCACCTCGAGGCCGAGCACGGGCTGTTCCTCGCCGAGGGCGCCAAGGTCGTGCGCCGCTCGATCGAGGCGGGGTTCACCGCGCGCTCCTTCCTGATGGCGCCGCGGTGGCTCGAGGGCCTCGACGACGTGCTCTCCCGCACCGACGCTCCCTGCTACGTCGTCTCCGAGGCGCTCGCCGAGGAGGTCACGGGCTTCCACGTCCACCGGGGCGCACTCGCGTCCCTCGAGCGCCGGCCGCTGCCGTCGGTGCCGTCGGTGCTGGAGGGCGCCCGGTCGGTCCTCGTCCTCGAGGACATCGTCGACCACACCAATGTCGGCGCGATCTTCCGCTCGGGTGCCGCCCTCGGCTTCGACGCCGTGCTGCTCGCGCCCCGCTGCGCCGACCCGCTCTACCGGCGCTCGGTCAAGGTGGCGATGGGGACGGTCTTCTCGGTCCCGTGGACCCGGCTGCCCGACTGGTACGACGCGCTCCCCGCGCTGTCCGCCGCCGGCTTCACCACGGTGGCGCTGACGTTGGCACCCGACGCCGTCCCGATCGAGGAGGCCGTCGCCGGCCTCGACCGCGTCGCCCTCGTGCTCGGCTCGGAGGGCCACGGCCTCTCGCCGCGCTGGGAGGAGTCCGCCGACCGCCGCGCGATCATCCCGATGCGCGAAGGCATCGACTCGCTCAACGTCGCCGCCGCCACCGCCGTCGCCTGCTACGTCACCGCGCGACGGTAGCCCGTTGCGGTTTGGTCACCAACGACATGCCGGGAGCGCTCCCAGATGTCGTTGGTGACCAAACGACATGACCTCGGCGCCCGGACCCGGGCCGGGACGGGGCGCGGACCGGTCGGTCAGGCGGGCCAGTCGGCGGGGTAGTCCTCGGCCAACCGGTCGTGCGCCTTCTGGAGCTTCTTGCGCAGCTTGGTCGAGAGCCGGTCGCCGAACACGGTGCCGAGGGTGTGGTCGGTCTCGTGCTGCAGGCAGCGGGCGAGCATCCCGTCGCCGGCGAACTCGACCGGCTCGCCGTCGAGCCCGGTGCCGGTGACCGAGGCGTGGTCGGGGCGGGCGCACTCCACGAACGCGCCGGGGAAGGAGAGGCAGCCCTCCTCGTCCTCCTCGAGCTGCCGGTCGCGCCCCTCCGGGAGGGTCAGCACGGGGTTGCAGACGACACCGACCGTGTGGCGGCCCGAGGCATCGGGGCAGTCGAAGACGAAGACGGCCCGGTCGACGCCGATCTGGCAGGCCGCGAGACCGACGCCGTCAGCGGCGTACATCGTCGCGACCATGTCGGCGGCGAGCGTGC
>DASWYU010000011.1:0-13135 GCA_036404795.1 Nocardioides sp.
CTACACGGCGCAGGACGCCGTCGCCGGCCGCTACATCGTCGTCCTGGCCGACGGCGTGGCGGCGGCCGACGCCGGCTCGCGGGCCGCGGCCACCGGCGGCGAGGTCGTCGCGACGTACGACGCTCTCGGCGCCTATGCCGCCGACCTCACCGCGACCGAGCTGGCGGCGGTCCGCAACGACCCGTCCGTCGCGTTCGTCCAGCAGGACTCGGTGGTCACCACCGCGGAGGTCGACGCCGCGGACACCCAGGCCGACGCGACCTGGGGCCTGGACCGCATCGACCAGCCCGACCTGCCGCTCGACGGCAGCTACACCTACGACCGGACGGGCGCCGGCGTCACCGCCTTCGTGATCGACACCGGCATCGACTCCGACCACCCGGAGTTCGCCGGGCGGGTCACCTCGGGCTACGACGCGATCGGCGACGGCAACGGCACGGAGGACTGCCAGGGCCACGGCACGCACGTGGCGGGCACGATCGGGGGCACGACGTACGGCGTCGCGAAGGACGTCGACCTCGTCGCCGTCCGGGTGCTCAACTGCTCGGGCTCCGGCACGAACGCCGGGGTCATCGCCGGGATGGACTGGGTCGCCGAGAACGGCGGCGCGGGCAGCGTCGCGAACATGAGCCTCGGCGGCGGGGCCGACCCGGCTACGGACGCTGCCGTCGACCGCATGGTCGCCGCGGGCGTGACGACCGTCGTCGCTGCGGGCAACGAGACCCAGGACGCGTGCAACAGCTCGCCGGCCGCGGCGGAGTCCGCCATCACGGTGGCCGCGAGCGACGACGCCGACCAGATCGCCTACTTCTCGAACTTCGGCGACTGCGTCGACATCTTCGCCCCCGGCGTGGACATCACCTCCGCCTGGACGGGCGGCGGCACCGACACGATCAGCGGCACGTCGATGGCGTCCCCGCACGTCGCCGGTGCGGCGGCACTCTACCTCGAGGCGACGCCGGGCGCGACGCCCGCGCAGGTCACCACGGGTCTCCTCGACGCGGCCGTCGAGGGCAAGATCGGCAACCCGAAGGGCTCGCCGAACCTGCTCCTGCAGACCGGTGCGGGGGGCGGCGGGGGCACCGACCCCGAGCCGGAGCCCGAGCCGGAGCCGGAGCCCGGCACCGAGCTCGTCACCAACGGTGACTTCGAGTCCGGCGCCACCGGCTGGAGCGGCGACACCGACGTCGTCACCACCTCCGGCGGCGCGGCGGCCTCGGGCAGCTTCAAGGCGTGGTTCGGTGGGTACGGCGCGACCACGACCGAGTCGCTGACCCAGTCGATCACGATCCCTGCCGGTACGACGGCCACCCTGACGTTCAAGCTGCGCGTCACCACGCAGGAGGGCTCCACGCCGTACGACTTCCTCCGGGTGTCGGCGGGTGGCACGCAGGTCGCGAGCTTCAGCAACGCGGACGCGAGCAGCGGCTACGTCAGCCGGACCGTCACCCTCACGGGCGTCTCGGGCACCGTCCCGCTGACCTTCACGAGCAGCGAGGACCCCTCGCTCGCCACCTCGTTCCTGGTGGACGACGTCTCGGTCAGCTGATCCGCAGCCCCACCCCGTACGGCGTCAGACCCGCCTGCGCTGCAGCAACTGCAGCCGCAGGCGGGTCTCGCGCTGCAGACGGGCGAGGTCGCGGTCGCGACGCGCGGCCAGGACCGCGCAGAGGAACGCCTCGGCCGGGGTGCCGGGCGGTGGCGGGGGAGCGACGTAGGGGTGCAGCTGGTCGGCGAGCTGCAGCGCCAGCACGTGGCGGGCACGGGGCTCGAGCGTGTGCGCGCGGGCGAGGAACTGCCGGGCCGCGAGCGTGAGGTGTGCGGGCGGCGGGGCGATGTCGGCGCTCGCGGCCCACGGGGCCAGCGGGGGCGGCATCGGGGCCGGCAGGGGGAGACGGAGGCTCGCGCGGTCGGAGATCACGTAGGTGCCGGCGGCGAGATCCCCGAGCCGCTTGCCGCGGGGGTGCAGCAGGGCCACGAGGAAGGCCGGCGCGGCGAAGAAGCCGTAGATCTCCACCACCGCGATCAGGGACCGGTTGAACGCGTGCTGGAAGACGATCGGTCCGCCGTCGTCGCGCACGACCCGCAGTCCCATCGCCAGCTTCCCGACGGAGCGTCCGCGCGAGAGGGTCTCGATCGTGGCGGGCAGCACGATGACCGCCAGGACGAGCGACAGGATCGACGCGGCCTGGAAGAGCGCCTCGTCGGTGGCGACGGTCGCCATCGCGAGGACGGTGGAGATCCCGATGAAGGCCACCCCGACGCACACGACGTCGATGAACCCCGACAGCACGCGCGGCCCGATCGTCGCCGGCCGCAGCTGGAGGGCGACCGCCTCGCCGGTGACGAGGTCGTCGTCGCCGAGCGGTGACAGGTCACCGGCGTCACCCACCCGACCCGCACGCGGCCACGGACGGACGGCGGGACGTCGGCCGGTGGTCGGGGTGCTCGCGAGGGGTGCGCTCATCGCGGCCCAGCATAGGGTGGTCGTCGTGGACCTCGACGCCTATGCCGTGATGCACGCCGGGGAGTGGCACCGCCTCGACCAGCTCTCGCGCGCCGGACACCTCTCGGGTCCCGAGGTCGACGAGCTGATGGAGCTCTACGACCGGGTGAGCACGCAGCTCAGCGTCGTGCGGGCGTCCGCCCCCGACGCGGAGGTGGTCGGGTTCCTCTCGACCCTCCTGGCGCGGGCCCGCAACCGCTCGGTCGGCACGCGCACCACGACGTGGCAGGCGGTCGCCGGGTTCTTCACGCACCGGTTCCCGGCCGCGCTCTACCGGCTGCGCTGGTGGTGGCTCGGCACCATCGGCGCCAACGTCGTCCTCTTCCTCGTGTGCTTCGGCTGGCTCCTCGCGACGCCGGAGGTGGAGCAGGCGCTGCTCGACCCGGCGGAGGTGCAGCGCTACGTCGACGAGGACTTCGCGACGTACTACAGCGAGCACGCTCCGACGAGCTTCGGCAGCCTCGTGTGGATCAACAACTCGTGGGTCGCCGGACTCTGCCTCGCGCTCGGGGTCCTCGGCGTGCCGGTCGTGCTCGTGCTCTTCCTCAACGTCGCCAACGTGGCGCTCGCCGCGTCGTTGATGACCCGGCACGGGGCGGGGGCCGAGTTCTGGGGCCTGATCCTGCCGCACGGTCTCCTCGAGCTCACCGCCGTCTTCGTCGCGGGAGGCGTGGGTCTCCGGCTGTTCTGGTCCTGGGTCGAGCCGGGCGACCGCACGCGCGGCCAGTCGATGGCCCGCGAGGGGCGTACGGCGGTGACCGTCGCCCTGGGCCTCGTGGTCGTCCTCTTCGTCTCCGGTGTGCTCGAGGCCGTGGTGACCCCGTCGCCGCTGCCCACCCCGGTGCGCGTCGGCATCGGGGTGGTCGCCGAGCTGACGTTCCTGGCCTACGTCTTCGTCCTCGGGCGCCGCGCGGCGGCCGAGGGGCACGACGGCGACGTCGGCGAGGGCGTCGCCGGCGACCGGCTGGCCACCGCCGCGTAGTCCCTCGGCGGGACGCCCCGGGCGGCCGGTCTCAGAGGAGCCCGCGCGCCTTCAGACCGAGGTAGTGGTCGGCGAGAGCGGGGGGCAGACGTTCCGCGTCGGTGTCGAGGACGTCCGCGCCCAGGGCGCGGAGCAGGTCGGCGGTGGCGTGCCTCCGGGCGGTCGCCTGCTCGGCGGCGACGGCCGTGTAGACGGCGTCGACGCTCGAGCGGTCCGCCGCCAGGGCGTCGAGCGCGGGGTCGCGCACCGAGGCCACGACGACCCGGTGGTGGCGGGTGAGGGTCGGCAGCACGGGCAGGAGGCCCTCCTCGATCGAGGCGGGCTCCAGCGGCGTGAGCAGCACGACGAGCGCACGGCGACGGCCGAGCTCCTGCACCCCGCTCGCGATCGTGCGCCAGTCGGCCTCCGCGATGACCGACCCGAGGTCCGCCATCGCCTCCGACAGCGGGTGCACGACGTTGGCGCCGCCCGGGATCCGGAGCCGGCGGCGGACGAGCCGGTCACCTGCGAGGAAGTCGATCCGGTCGCCGGCGCGCGACGCCAGCGCGGCGAGCAGGAGGGCGGCGTCCATGGCGGAGTCGAGCCGGGGCACGTCGGCGACCCGGCCGGCGGAGGTGCGGGAGGTGTCGAGCACGACGACCACCCGTCGGTCCCGCTCGGGCTGCCAGGTGCGCACGACGACGTTGCGGGTGCGCGCGCTCGCCCGCCAGTCGATCGAGCGCACGTCGTCGCCGCGGACGTACTCGCGGAGGGAGTCGAACTCCGTGCCCTGACCGCGCACCCGCAGGGCCGATCGGCCGTCGAGCTCCTGCAGCCGGGCGAGCCGGCTGGGCAGGTGCTTGCGGGAGTCGAAGGCCGGCAGCGCCCGCACGGCGCCCGGTACGTCGAGGGTCCGCTGCCGCGCGGCGAGCCCGAGCGGGCCGCGCACCCGGAGCGTCACGCCGACCGCGCGCAGGTCGCCGCGCCGCCGTGGGTGCAGCGGCGTCACCGCGCGGGCGCCGCCGCCCGCGGGAACGACCAGGGCGTGACGGTTCCCGGTGGCGCCCGCCGTCGGCTGCCAGGCGTCGCGCAGCAGCACGCGCACCGTGCGGGACCCGCGGTTGCGCACGAGGATCCGGCTCGTCGTGCCGGTGCCGAGCCGCACGCTCCCGACCCCTGCCCGGGTGACCTCGAGGTCCCCGAGCGAGGGCGCGAGCAGGAGGTCGATCGTGACGGCGACCGCGACCACGAGGGTCCACACCCACGGCGTGAGGGGGTGCGGCTGCAGCACCACGGGCACGAGACCCGCGAGCAGCAGGAGGAGGACGCGGCCGGTGATCGTCACGGGTGCCTCAGCGGGGGACGGGCACGCTGGCGATCGCCGTCGCGAGCACCTGCCCGACCTGGACGCCCTCGAGCTCCGCCTCGGGGCGCAGCGTGAGGCGGTGGGCGAGGGTCGCGTGCGCGAGCGCCTTGACGTCGTCGGGCGTCACGTAGTCGCGGCCCTGCAGCCACGCCCACGCCCGCGACGTACGCAGGAGTGCCGTGGCGCCACGCGGGCTCACCCCGAGCTCCAGGGAGGGCGACTCCCGGGTGGCGCGCGCGATGTCGACGACGTAGCCGAGCACCTCCTCGCGCACCTGCACCGTGCGCACGGCCTCCTGGCCGGCGACGATGTCGGCCGGCCCGGCGACGGCGGTGACGCCGGCCCCCGCCACGTCACGGGGGTCGAACCCGCCCGCGTGGCGGCGCAGCACCTCGATCTCGGCGCCGCGCTCCGGCACGGGGAGCACCACCTTGAGCAGGAAGCGGTCGAGCTGGGCCTCGGGCAGCGGGTAGGTGCCCTCGTACTCCACCGGGTTCTGCGTCGCGGCGACGAGGAACGGCGCGGGGAGGGCGCGCGAGACGCCGTCGACCGACACCTGGCCCTCCTCCATGGCCTCGAGCAGCGCCGACTGCGTCTTCGGGGGCGTCCGGTTGATCTCGTCGGCGAGCAGGAGGTTGGTGAACACCGGACCCTCCCGGAAGACGAGCGCGCCGGCGCCGGCCTCGATCACCATCGAGCCGGTGATGTCGCCGGGCATGAGGTCGGGCGTGAACTGCACGCGCCGGGTGTCGACCTCGAGCGAGGCCGCGAGGGTGCGCACCAGGAGCGTCTTGGCGACGCCGGGCACGCCCTCCATGAGCACGTGCCCGCCGCACAGGAGCGCGACCAGCAGGCCGGAGACGGCGGCGTCCTGGCCGACGACCGTCTTCGCGACCTCGCGCCGCACGTCAGCGAGCCGCTCGCGGGCGTCGCCGCCGGGCTTGCCGAGGGTGAAGGGCGGGGGCGGGGGCGTCTCGCTCATGCGCGACGTACCTCTCTCTCCAGGTCTCTGAGCCGGTGGGCGAACTCCACCAGCTGGTCGTTGTGCTCCGGCAGGGGAGCGGCGGGGTCGAGGAGCAGGCCGACCTGCTCGACGGGCCAGCCCGAGCGACGCGCCACCTCGTGGACGACGGTGGGAGCTGGGGCGTGGCGGGTCGAGCCGACGAGCACCGCCAGGCGGTGGCGGGTCGCCTCGCGCAGGGCCTGGGCGGCGTGCCGACGGTCCCCGCCCCGCCGGTAGAGGCGACCGCGGCTCTCGGTGGTCTCGATGGCCCGCACCACGACGGGGAGCGGCTCGCTGGCCAGCGGCCCGAGGCGGCGGCCGCGCCACAGCATCGTCGCGACGACGGTGATCACCACGAGCCACAGGGCCGGGAGCAGCCAGCGGGGGAGGAACGACCCGACGGTGAGGCCCTCGTCGCCGCTGATGTCGGCGGGGTCGGGGACGTACCAGACGAGACGCTCCTCGGCGCCGAGGAGCCGGAGCGCGACGGCGGCGTTGTCGGCCTCGAGCACCTGGTCGTTGGTGAGGGCGTCGTCCACGCCGAGGAGAACGACGTCGTCCTCGACGGCGACGAGCACGCCGTCGTCGGTGGGGAAGCAGCCGGCGGCGTCGTCGAACGCGATCGCGTTCTCGACCGAGACGGCGAGTCCGTCGAGGTCCACGCCGAGGACGTCGTCGCAGCGGGCCTCGACGTCCGTGGCGCCGCCGACCCGGCGACCCCCGTCGCGGTCGAACAGCTCGGGTACGCCGTCACGCGGGTCGGCGACGACGAGCCGCGCCGCCCCGTGATCGACGGCGAGGTCGCCGGCCGCGTCACCGCCGAGCGCCGACGGGTCGCTCACGAACAGCGTGGTGCCGCCGTCGACGTCCGCGTCCGCCAGCTCGTCGGCGTCGCGCACGACCTCGACGTCGACGCCCTGCGCGGCGAGCACCCGCGCCAGGGCCTGTGCCCCCGTGGGGCTCGCGTCGGTCGGGTCGAGCCGGCCGTCCCGGCTGTCGTCGGTGCCGAGCAGGAGCCCGCCGAGGAGCAGGGCGACGACGGCCAGGACGACCGCGACCGTCGCGAGACCGGGACGGCGCAGGCGGGAGCGACCGGTCGGCCCGGCGGTGGTGGCAGCGGTCATCGGACGCCCGCCAGCGCGTCGTCGAGGGCGAGCACGCCCCGGGCCTTCTCGGAGTCGGCGGGACGATCGCCGTACAGCACCTCGTCGAAGAGGTGCCCGACCGCCAGGACCTCCGCTCCCCGCGCGGGCAGCTCGGCCGCGAGCGCCCGGGCGACCTCGCCCGCCGTGGCGCCCGGCACGTCCTCGATCACGCCGATCTCGATCTGGCGCAGCGCGAGTGCCCGGTAGCCGTCGAGCACCGCGTCCTCGTGGCGGCCCTCGGCGAGCGCCCGCTCGGCCCGCCGCCGCAGCTCCGCGGCGGAGACGACCTCCTCGCCGAAGAGCGACCGACGCGCGGTGCGCTCCCGGCTGGAGAGACGCGCCCGGCTGAGCAGCCACGCGAGGACCAGGACGAGGGCGATCATGACGACCCAGGAGGCGACGCTCTGCGCGAGGCCGAAGCCCGTCGGGTCGGGGGCGCGATCCGGCTCGCCGAGGTGCTCCACGATCCAGTCGCGGAGCCGCTGCAGGAGGTCGGTGTCCTGGTACTCGGGCCGGAGGAGCTCCTCGCGGAGCGCCTCCCGCGCCTCCTCCGGGGTGGGCTCCAGGGGCGGGTCGGGCCAGGCGCCCGTCATCGCGCCCCCTCCGCCCGCAGCGTCACGTCGTAGCCCTCCGCGCGGATGCGTCGGTCGAGGTAGAGCACCGCGACCACCGCGGCGAGGTACGGCGCCGCCAGCGCCGACGGCACCACCGACGCCACGACCAGGGCCACGGCGGCGATGCCCTCGCCCGGCCCGCCCGCCGCCGACGGCGCGAGCTCGGCGACGAGGAACGGTGGGACCGCGAGCATCGTCGTCGCCACCAGCGCCACGAGGCTCGCGAGGACCAGCACGCCCCACGTGCGGAGGAACGCGCCGCGGCTGAGCCGGAACGCCCGGCGGACGCCCGCCAGCACGCCGGCGCGCTCGAGGACGATCACCGGGACGGCATAGACGGTGAGACGCACGGTCAGCCAGCTGAGCGCGACGAAGGCGACGGGCACCGTCACGACGCAGAACAGCACGAAGAGCCCGACGTCGGCGGCGAGGCTCACCGCGACCCCCGCTGCGACGTACGCCGCGACCAGCGCCCCGATCACGAGCGTGAGGCCGAGCGTGGCCCCGAGCATCGCCCAGCGGCGACCGCGCGTGCGCCGCCACGCCTCCTCGAGGCTGATGAGCTGCCCGACGGCTGCCGCGTGGACGACGTGGACGACGATCCCGGTGAGCAGCACCGTGCCGACCAGCGAGAGGACCCCGTCGGCGACGACCACGACGCTCGACTCGAGGAGCGCGGCGACCGCGCCGGACGCCCCGTCGCCCCGGGGGACACGTCCGCCGAGGGCGCCGACGAGCGCGACGAGGGCCGTGGGGACGAGCAGCGCGGCGGCAGCGACCACGAAGCCGGGCCCGAGCGTCGCCCCCGGAGCGCGACGGACGATCGTGAGCGCCGCGTCCAGCACGTCGCCGAGGCCCATCGGTCGCAGGGGCACCGGCCCCGGCTGGGGGTGGAGCACGGCGCGGCGCCCGTCGGAGCCGGGCACGTCGGCCCCGGGGCCGAGCAGCCGCACGAGCTCCTCGCCGTACGGCGACCGCTTCCGTCCGGGGAGCGCCGCGCCCGGCGCGGGGGTCGGCCCGGGAGACACGGCGAGGGCGGGAGACGCAGGGGCGACGGGGGAGGGGGGCGTGTCGAACGTCCCCTGGCTCCCCGTCATCGCGCCCCCGTCGATCGGTGCGGGGCGCGGCCGATACGGCCCTCCCCGTGGTCGTCGGGCATGCTACCGGGTGGCCACCGACGACCCCGGAGGTCAGGTACGACGCGGTCGAGCGGCCCCGATGAGCGACGTCGCCGGGGAGCGGGAAGATCGTGACCGACCCGATTTTGCGTCCTCCCCGGGTGTCTGCCAAGATAGCCCGGTTGCTCCGACGGGTCGTCGGGCACGTGTGGCTCCACCTTGATCACTTCATCGCTTCTCCTGTCGGGCCCTGGCCTGGCGTGCGTCCGGTGCTCGAGCGTGAAGCCGCACCGCACCTGGAGGCCCGATGAGCCCGACGAACCGGTCGGGCGCCGACAACGACATCGCAGGACCCCGGTCCTGTCGCGCCCGGCGCAGATCCTTGCGCAGAGCCTGCGACACGCCCGACCGCGTGGGTCGGAGATGTCACGGTGAGCGACTGGCGGTGCGGCCCCACCCGGGGCGGCATCGAGACAGGACAGCACGCGGTGCCCCAGCGCGGGTACGAACGAGTAAGGACGAGAGAGACCTATGGCGGGACAGAAGATCCGCATCAGGCTCAAGGCCTACGACCACGAGGTCATCGACACCTCGGCGCGCAAGATCGTGGACACGGTCACCCGCACGGGCGCGAAGGTCGCCGGCCCGGTGCCGCTGCCGACGGAGAAGAACGTCTACTGCGTCATCCGTTCGCCCCACAACTACAAGGACAGCCTCGAGCTCTTCGAGATGCGCACCCACAAGCGCCTCATCGACATCATCGACCCGACCCCGAAGACGGTGGACTCGCTCATGCGACTCGACCTCCCCGCGGGTGTCGACATCGAGATCAAGCTCTGAGTTCGGGCAGGACGGAGACAACAGAGCCATGACCATCGAACGCAACGTCAAGGGCCTGCTGGGCACCAAGCTCGGCATGACCCAGACCTGGGACGAGAACAACCGCATCGTCCCCATCACGGTGATCGCCGCCGCGACCAACGTCGTCGCCGGCATCCGCACCCCCGACGTGGACGGCTACAACGCCATCCAGGTCGGCTTCGGCGAGATCGAGGGCCGCAAGGTCACGAAGCCGCAGGCCGGCCAGTTCGCGAAGGCCGGCGTGACGCCGCGCCGCCACGTCGTCGAGATCCGCACCGCTGACGCCACGACCTACACGGTCGGCCAGGAGCTCAGCGCCGCCGAGGTCTTCACCGCGGGCGACGAGATCGACGTGACGGGCACGAGCAAGGGCAAGGGCTTCGCGGGCACGATGAAGCGCCACGGCTTCTCCGGCGTCGGCGCCTCGCACGGTGCGCACCGCAACCACCGCAAGCCGGGCTCCATCGGCGCCTGCGCCACGCCGGGCCGTGTCTTCAAGGGCACGCGCATGTCGGGTCGCATGGGTGGCGCCACGGTCACCACGCAGAACATCACCGTCCACGCGGTGGACGCCGAGAAGGGCATCGTGCTCCTGAAGGGTGCCGTCCCCGGCCCCAAGGGCAGCGTCGTCGTGCTCCGCTCGGCCGCCAAGAAGCAGGAGGCGAGCAAGTGAGCGACGTCAAGAAGGTCGCCGTCGACCTGCCCGCCGAGGTCTTCGGTGTCGCGGTCAACATCCCGCTGATCCACCAGGTCGTCGTCGCCCAGCAGGCGGCGGCGCGCCAGGGCACGCACTCGACCAAGCGTCGGGGCGAGGTCCGCGGTGGCGGCCGCAAGCCCTACAAGCAGAAGGGCACCGGCCGCGCCCGCCAGGGCTCGACCCGCGCGCCGCAGTTCGCCGGCGGTGGCGTCGTCCACGGTCCGCAGCCGCGCAGCTACGACCAGCGCACGCCCAAGAAGATGAAGGCCGCGGCCCTCAAGGGTGCGCTGTCCGACCGCGCCGCCAACGGTCGCGTGCACGTCGTGGAGAGCCTCGTCACCGGCGAGACGCCGTCGACGAAGGCGGCCAAGACGGCGCTCGCGTCGATCTCGGACCGTCGTCGCTTCCTCGTGGTCCTGGACCGCGACGAGACCGCCACCTGGCTCTCGCTGCGGAACCTCACGGACGTCCACGTGGTCGCGCAGGACCAGATCAACACGTACGACGTGCTCGTCTCCGACGACGTGGTGTTCACGTCGGTCGCCTACGACCAGTTCGTCGCGCGCCTCGCCGGTCAGAAGGAGGACGCCAAGTGAGCACCCTGAACAAGGACCCGCGCGACATCCTGCTCGCGCCCGTGGTCTCCGAGAAGAGCTACGGCCTGCTCGACGCGAACAAGTACACGTTCCTCGTGCACCCGGACGCGAACAAGACCGAGATCAAGATCGCGGTCCAGAAGGTCTTCGGCGTGACGGTGACCTCGGTCAACACGCTGAACCGCGCCGGCAAGACGCGACGGACCCGCAACGGCATCGGCAAGCGGAAGAGCACCAAGCGGGCGATCGTCAGCCTGGCCGAGGGTGACTCCATCGACATCTTCGGGGGCCCGGTCTCCTGACCGGCGCTGCCTAAGACAAGGACTGACAATGGCTATCCGTAAGTACAAGCCGACCACGCCCGGTCGTCGCGGCTCGTCCGTCGCCGACTTCGTCGAGGTCACCCGCACCACGCCGGAGAAGTCGCTCACGCGCCCGCTGCCCAAGAAGGGCGGCCGCAACAACCAGGGCCGGATCACCACCCGGCACCACGGTGGTGGTCACAAGCGTGCGTACCGCGTCATCGACTTCCGTCGCTACGACAAGGACGGCGTGCCCGCCAAGGTCGCGCACATCGAGTACGACCCGAACCGCACGGCGCGCATCGCGCTGCTGCACTACCTGGACGGCGAGAAGCGCTACATCGTGGCGCCGAAGGGCCTGACGCAGGGCACCGCGGTCGAGTCGGGTCCGAACTCGGACATCAAGACCGGCAACAACCTGCCGCTGCGCAACATCCCGGTCGGCACGACGATCCACTGCATCGAGCTCCGCCCCGGCGGCGGCGCCAAGATCGCCCGCTCCGCGGGCAACTCGGCGCAGCTCGTCGCCAAGGAGGGCTCGCGCGCCACGCTGCGTCTGCCCTCCGGCGAGATGCGCTTCGTCGACGTGCGCTGCCGCGCCACGGTCGGCGAGGTCGGCAACGCCGAGCAGTCGAACATCAACTGGGGCAAGGCCGGCCGCATGCGCTGGAAGGGCAAGCGCCCGACTGTCCGTGGTGTCGTCATGAACCCGGTCGACCACCCGCACGGTGGTGGTGAGGGCAAGACGTCCGGTGGTCGCCACCCCGTCTCCCCCTGGGGCAAGCCCGAGGGCCGTACGCGCAAGCGCAAGGCCAGCGACTCCCAGATCATCCGTCGTCGCAAGTCCGGCAAGGGTAGGAAGTAACCGACATGCCACGCAGCCTCAAGAAGGGTCCCTTCATCGACGACCACCTTCAGAAGAAGGTGGACGCCGAGAACGAGAAGGGCAGCCACAACGTCATCAAGACCTGGTCGCGCCGGTCGATGATCGTGCCCGACATGATCGGCCACACCATCGCCGTGCACGACGGTCGCAAGCACGTCCCCGTCTTCGTGACCGACTCCATGGTCGGCCACAAGCTCGGGGAGTTCGCCCCCACCCGCACCTACCGCGGGCACGTGAAGGAAGACCGGAAGGGGAAGCGTCGATGAGTGTCGAAGAGCGCCGGCGCACCAGCGCCCGCCGCGAGACGCTGCTCGGTGACCAGCCGGGCGCCTTCGCGAGCGCCCGCTACGTGCGGATCACCCCCATGAAGGCTCGCCGTGTCGTCGACATGGTCCGCGGTCTTCCCGTCGACGAGGCCCTGGCGCTGCTCCAGTTCGCGCCGCAGGCCGCCTCCGAGACCGTCTACAAGGTGCTGGAGAGCGCGATCGCCAACGCGGAGACCACCGAGGGCCTCAACCGGGCCGACCTCGTGCTCTCCGTCGCCATGGTCGACGAGGGCCCGACGATGAAGCGTTGGCGTCCGCGTGCCCAGGGCCGTGCGACCCGCATCAACAAGCGCACCAGCCACATCACCCTCGCGGTGCAGCCGGCCGACGCGCTGACCAACCCCAAGGGTAAGAACGGAAAGGGTGCCTGATGGGCCAGAAGATCAACCCGAACGGCTTCCGCCTGGGCATCTCCACCGACCACAAGTCGCGGTGGTACGCCGACAAGCTGTACAAGTCCTACGTCGGCGAGGACGTCGCGATCCGTAAGCTGCTCAGCAAGGGCATGGAGCGCGCCGGCATCGCCAAGGTCGAGATCGAGCGCACCCGTGACCGCGTCCGTGTGGACATCCACACCGCGCGTCCCGGCATCGTCATCGGCCGCCGCGGCGCCGAGGCCGACCGCATCCGCGGCGAGCTCGAGAAGCTGACCGGCAAGCAGGTCCAGCTGAACATCCTCGAGGTCAAGGGCGCCGAGGCCGACGCCCAGCTCGTCGCGCAGGGTGTGGCCGAGCAGCTGTCCAACCGTGTGTCG
>DASWYU010000012.1:0-8041 GCA_036404795.1 Nocardioides sp.
GGCGTCGCCGCGGCCCTGTGGGTTCCCACCGTCGCCACCCTGCTCGCCCTCGTGGTCGTCGCGCTCGTCGTGCTCGACCCGCCGCGCCCCCCCGCCGCCGAGCGCGCCGACGCCCCGAACCCGTATCGCGCCGACCGGTACCTCGCCCGCATCCACGGCGTCTCGGTGCTGCTCGTGGTGCCGCAGTTCGTCGTGTGGACCTTCGCGCTGACCTGGATGGTCACCGACCTCGGCTGGTCGGTCGGCGCCGCCGGCGCGGTCGTCGCCGCGACCCAGGTCGCCGGCGCCCTCTCCCGCGTGGGCGCCGGCTGGCTCTCGGACCTCGTCGGCTCCCGGATGCGCCCCCTGCGCTGGGTGGCCGTCGCCGCTGCCCTGACCATGGGCCTGCTGGGCGTGAGCGCCGCGTGGGCCCCCGGCGTCGCCGTGGCCCTCATGGTGCTGGCCTCCGCACTCACCGTCGCCGACAACGGCCTCGCCTTCACGGCCGTCGCCGAGCGCGCCGGGCCGTTCTGGTCGGGCCGGGCGCTGGGGATGCAGAACACGGCCCAGAACCTGGTGGCGGCCGCCGTGCCTCCCGTGGCTGGGCTCCTCGTCACCGCCGGGGGCTATCCCGCGACGTACGCGCTCGTCGCCCTGCTCCCCCTCCTCGCCGCACCCCTCGTGCCCGTCCGCGGCGAACGCTAGGGGCCCGCCCGGACCGGACCACCCGCGGCGCGCCCTTACCCCGTCACCACGCTCGGTGTACAACTGATCACCGAACGCCGTGACCCGCATCACCCGAGCCCTCCGGGAGCGCCCATGGCCGTCCGCACCGCCGTCCGCGAGCTCAGTCCGACGCGGCGCCGCCGCGACTGGTTCGCCGTCCGCTCGCTCGCGGAGGGGCTGACGACGCCGCTGCACCCCGACGACTACCTGCGTTTCGTCAACCCGCTGTGGACCTCGCGGGAGCTGCGGGGCCGGGTGGAGTCGGTGGTGCGTGAGACGGAGGACGCGGCGACCCTCGTCATCCGGCCCGGCTGGGGGTGGCGGTTCGACCACCGGGCGGGGCAGTACGTGGGCATCGGCGTGCCGATCGAGGGCCGTTACCAGTGGCGGTCCTACTCGCTGACCAGCACACCGCGACGCCGCGGCCGCCGCATCACCATCACGATCCGTGCGATGCCCGAGGGCCTGCTCTCGGGCCACCTCATCGACGGCCTCGCTCCGGGCACGGTCGTGCGGCTCGCCGCCCCTGCCGGCGACTTCGTGCTCCCCGACCCGCCCCCGGAGCGCATCCTCTTCCTCGTCGGTGGATCCGGCGTCACGCCGGTGATGGCGATGCTCAAGACGCTGGTGCGACGCGCCGACGAGGGCCGCTTCGCCCTGCCGGACACCCATCTCGTCTACTCCTCCCCCACCCCCGAACGGATGATCTTCCGGGAGCGGTTGGCGCGGCTGGCCGCGTCGTACGACGCCGTCACCTTCACCCCCGTCTTCACCGACACCGACGGGATGCTCACGCTCGACCGGCTCGACGAGGTCGTGCCGGACTGGCGCGAGCGGCAGACCTGGGCCTGCGGTCCCGCGCCGATGCTCGACGCGGCGGCCGAGCACTGGCAGGCCGCCGACCTCGAGGACCTCCTGCACCTCGAGCGGTTCACCCTCGAGCGCGGCGGCGACGCCGGCGAGGGCGGCACGGTGTCGTTCCAGAACTCCGGGCGCGAGCACGAGGCGGAGCCCGGCACCACGGTGCTCGAGGCAGGGGAGGCCGCGGGCGTCGGCATGCCCTACGGCTGCCGCATGGGCATCTGCCACACCTGCACGCTCACGCTCGTCACGGGCTCGGTCACCGACGTGCGCAACGGCGACCGCTACGACCAGCCCAACGAGCAGATCCAGACCTGCGTGACGGTCCCCGACGGGGACTGCACCATCGCCATCTGAGGAGGCACGGCATGGCCATCGCCGACGTCAAGGAGTACACCCACCTCACCGCCGAGGAGGTCGAGGAGATCGGCCGCCGGCTCGACGAGCTGCGCGCGCGCATCGAGGCGTCGCGCAACGCCGAGGACGCGGCCTACATCCACCGCGTGATCCGCGTGCAGCGCGGGCTCGCGTTCGCGGGGCGGGTCGCCATGGCGGTGGGCGCGTGGGCGCCGAAGGAGCGCAAGGCCGTACGGCGCGGCGCGGTCGTCGGCGGCACCGCCCTGCTCGGCGTGGCCAAGATCCTCGAGAACATGGAGATCGGCCACAACGTCATGCACGGTCAGTGGGACTGGATGAACGACCCGGAGATCCACTCGTCGACGTGGGAGTGGGACACCGCGCAGCCCGCGGAGCAGTGGAAGCACAGCCACAACTACGTGCACCACCAGTTCACGAACGTGCTGGGCTACGACAACGACATCGGCTACGGCATCCTGCGGATGGCGCGGGAGCAGAAGTGGCACCCGGCCAACCTGGGGCAGCCGGTCTACAACTCGCTGCTCGCGCTGCTCTTCGAGTGGGGCGTCGCGCTGCACGACCTCGACATCGAGCGGATCCGCAAGCTCGAGAAGGATCCCGTCGAGATCATCTTCTGCGGCCACTTTCCCGACGGGGCGCTGCACTTCACCGAGGAGCAGGTGGAGGACGAGACGCGCGCCGAGTGGTACCTCCGCCAGATGCTCGGTGCCGCCAACTTCGACGGCGGCCGCCTGCTGCACGTCCTGTCCGGCAGCCTCGGCTTCCAGATCGAGCACCACCTCCTCCCCGACCTGCCGAGCAACCGCTACCCGGAGATCGCCGTCGAGGTGCGCAAGCTGTGCACCGAGTTCGGCATCCCCTACACCACCGGACCGCTCTACCGGCAGTACGGCCAGGCGCTGCGCACCATCACGCTCCTGTCGCTGCCGAACTCGATGACGCAGCACGCGAGCGAGAAGTACGGCGCGGTCGAGCCCCCGACCGCGGAGGTGACCGACCGCGGGCGCAAGAGCGACGACGAGCGTCCGACGCGCCGTACGGAGCTCGGGGGCTGGTCGCGCGCCGGCGCCTCGGCGCGGGCATGAGCGCGGGGCTCTCGCGCCTGGGCCTCGGGGCGGGTTCGACGCGGCCACCCCACCTCGCCACGGTGCCGTTCGTCGCGACCGACCCGGGCGGCGCGGGCGATCCGGCGCGGCTGCACCGGGCGCGGGTGCTGCAGTGCGCGCTGAGCCGGGTGTGCGGCGTGTGCGCCCAGACGCTGGACCATCCGCTGCACCTCGTCGGAACGGTGGCGGAGGCCGACGACAACGCGTACCGGCTGCCGCCCGTGCACGCGGCCTGTGTCGCCGACGTCGTGGCGGTGCTGACCGCCGGGGACGGGGACGCGCTCGGCCACCCGGGCGCCCCGGACCGTCAGTGGGTGGTGGTGACGACGGGCGGGTTCGACCTGGTCCGCCCCACGACCCGCACCGGGCTGCACCTCTTCCGTCCGAACGCGGTGGTGGAGCGCCGGGCGATCTGAGGGTTCACCGAGGACGCACGGTGAGTTCGCCGGCCGTCCACCCGGGGCCACCGGGGGCGACGAGGGTCGGGCGCGGCGGGCTCATGCTCGGGCGCGGGGCCGCCGTCCACCTCCCGCTCCCGAAAGGTGTGTCCCGCCCATGCCCTCGTCCCGTCTCCGGCACCGCGGTGTCGTGCTGGCCGGCTACCTCGCGGTCGGCAGCATCGCGCTCACGACGCTGCCGGCACTGACCTCGACGGCCGGCGCCGTCCCGGGCGCCCCCGTCGCCGTCGCGGCCGGCTCCGACCCGGTGGGCGACCGCGCTCTCCTCACCGACCCGTTCCTCCAGGCCCCGACCGCCTCGGGCGTGTCCGTCGCCTGGTTCACCGAGTTCGCCGGCGCGGGCCACGCCGTGCTGGTCGGCGACGGGGTCGCCGTGCTGACCGCCGAGCAGCTGGCCGCGGCGGCGCAGGGCACGACCTTCCCGGGCGTCCGGGCGTTCGCGGCGGAGTCGTCGCAGCTGTCCCAGGTGGCCGAGGACTACCAGTCGAACATCCCGGCCGAGGTGAAGCCGGCGCAGGGCGACGGCATCGTCGACCGCGACGTGTGGCGCCACGAGGGCGTGGTGACGGACCTCGAGCCCGGCACGTCGCTGCCCTACCGCGTCGTCAGCATCGACGGCTCCGCGATCGCCGGGTCCGGCACGTTCCGCCTCCAGCCGGCGGCCCGCCCCGGCGACGACCTCGACATCCTGCTGACGAGCGACCACCAGGCGATGGTCAACACGCCCGCCAACCTGCAGGTGGCCGCCGAGACGATCGGCGGCATCGACGCCGTCTTCCTCGCCGGCGACCTCGTCAACATCCCGGACCGGGCCTCCGAGTGGTTCGACGACACCCGCGGCTCCGGCTTCTTCCCGGTGCTGCAGGGCAACGGCGGCCGGGTCTCGACGGGCGGCGTCAACTACGTCGGCGGCGAGATCGTGCAGAACGCGCCGCTCTACCCGGCGGTCGGCAACCACGAGGTGCAGGGCCGCCGCGACGGGGCGGTGGGGCTGAACGCGTCGTACAACAACCCCGTCCCGCGGGACGTCGCCGAGCAGGCCTACGAGGCCGTCGCGGCCGACGTGAACCCGACCGGCGACCCCGAGGTGCGCGAGCGCTGGATCGTCGACAACTCGTTCTCGACGACCACCTACGAGGAGGTCTTCACGCTCCCGGACGACTCCCCCGGCGGCGAGACCTACTACGCGACGACGGTCGGCGACGTCCGCCTCGTGTCGCTCTACTCCACGCGCATCTGGCGCGGCACGACCGCGACGCCCGACCCGGCGGCGCGCACCGGCTCGAGCCGCTACCAGGAGGCGAGCACGACGCTCGACGACCCGCTGCTGCAGGGTCACGGCGAGCACATCTTCGAGGCGATCGACGCGTCCAGCGAGCAGTACGCGTGGCTGGCCGACGAGCTCGCGAGCGAGGAGTTCGCCGCCGCGCGCTACCACGTCGTCATGCTCCACGAGGGCCCGCAGGGCCTCGGCGACAACGTGATGCCGCAGTTCGCCGACCCGCAGCGGATCGAGGAGACGAACGACGCCGGCGAGGTCGTCGGCATCCGCTACGAGTACCCGGCGACCGAGAACGAGCTGCTCTACGACCTGCAGCCGCTCCTCGAGGACGCGGGCGTGGACCTCGTGCACAACGGCCACAGCCACCTCTGGAACCGGTTCCTCTCCGAGAACGGCACGACGAACTGGATCGAGACGTCCAACACGGGCAACTCGTACGGCGCGTACCACCCCCTCAGCGGGCGGTCCCGCCCCGTGCCCCCGGCGCCGTGGGTGGCGGAGAACTACTGGGCGCAGGACAACCCGGGCGGCCTCGCCCCGATCGCGCCGAACGTCGCGCCGTACACCAACGCCGACGGCCAGGTGCAGCCCTTCGTGCAGAACAACAACCTCGCGGTCTTCACGAAGTTCAACACGGGCAGCGGCGAGATCACGACGTACTCCTACGACGTCCGCACGCCCGACCGCGCCCCGCGGGTCATCGACGTGTTCACCATCGGCGAGCCGGACGACTCCGTCGCGCCGACCGTGACGACCCGTCCCGCGCACGTGACGGTCGTCGAGGGCGAGGACGCCACGTTCACCGCCGCGGCGACCGGCACGCCGGAGCCGACCGTGCAGTGGCAGGTGCGCCGCCGCGGCGCCGAGTGGGTCGACCTCGACGGCGCCACGTCGAGCACCCTGACGGTCGCGGGCGTGACGCGCGCGCAGAACGGCGAGCAGTACCGCGCGGTGTTCACGAACACGGCCGGTACGACGGAGAGCGCGGCCGCCGTGCTCACCGTCGAGGCCGCGCCCGGCCCGGTCCCCGGATCGGTCGCCGTCGGCAGCAGGATCACCATCGAGGCGCCGTACCGCTACGGCCGGATCGGCTCCCCGAAGCCGTTCACGACGTTCCTCGCGGGCCACGACGGCAACGACGCGGTCACCGGGCGCGCCTACGTGACCGCCCGCAAGGTCGGCACGTCGGACCTCATCGTGCGCGCCTTCGACTACGACGGCGCCACGACGCGGATGGCGACGCCCACCCTGCCGTCGGGCGGCAGCTGGCAGATCAAGATGACGTTCGTCCCCGACGAGCCCGTCTACGCCACGACCACCCGGTCCTGGTGGCTCTGGGTGACCCCGACGGGTCGCTGACGCACCGCTCCCGTACGCCGACGGCCGGGCCCCCGCGCGGGGCCTGGCCGTCGGTCGCCTCGGGGAGAGCGGGCGCGGGCGGCGTCGCCCGACTCGGGTAGCCTCGCCCGCGGTGTGCCGGGAAGTCTGGTCGGCGGTCGCCCCGGGCCTGCCGGGCCCCGACCCGACGGCAGGAGCCTCGTGAGCCTCTCCCCCGCACCCCGCACGTCCCGATCCGCCCGGCTGTCGGCCTGGGCCCGCCGCGAGACCACCGGCGGCATCCTGCTCCTCCTCGCCGCCGTCCTCGCGCTCGTCTGGGCGAACTCCCCCTGGCGGGAGGCCTACCAGGACCTCTCCGCGCTGACGGTCGGCCCGTCGGCGCTGCACCTCGACCTGTCGCTCGCGACGTGGGCTGCCGACGCCGTGCTCGCCGTGTTCTTCTTCGTCGTGGGCCTCGAGCTCAAGCACGAGCTGGTCGCCGGCTCGCTGCGCGACCCGCGGGAGGCGGCGGTGCCCGTGTGCGCCGCGATCGGCGGGGTCGTCGTGCCGTCCGCGCTCTACTTCCTCGTCGTCGCCGGCAGCGGGGACGCGGGCCACCTCGACGGCTGGGCCATTCCGGCCGCCACCGACATCGCCTTCGCGCTTGCGGTGCTGGCGATCCTCGGCCGAGGGCTGCCCGTGGCGCTGCGGATCTTCCTGCTGACGCTCGCCGTCGTCGACGACCTGATCGCCATCACGATCATCGCGGTCTTCTACACGGCGGACCTGCAGCCGCTCTACCTCGTGCCCGCCCTCGCGCTCGTCGCACTGTTCGCGGTGCTCACCCGGCGACGGCGTGTCCCCGTCTGGGCCCTCGTCCCGGTCGCGGTCGTGGCCTGGGTGCTGGTGCACGAGTCCGGGGTGCACGCCACCGTGGCCGGGGTGCTCCTCGGCCTGGTCGTGCCCGCGCTCGCCGTGCACGGTGAGCCCGGGGGTCGCGCGCACCGCTACGCCGACGCCTTCACCCCCTGGTCGTCGGCCCTCGCCCTGCCCGTGTTCGCCTTCTTCGCCGCCGGAGTGACGGTGGTCGACGAGGGCATCGCGAGCGTCCTGTCGGAGGAGGTCGCGCTCGGCGTGCTCGCCGGTCTCGTCGTCGGCAAGGTCGTGGGCGTGCTCGGCACGACGGCGATCGTCACCCGTGTGACCCCGTTCCGCCTGCCGCAGGGCATCGGCGTCCGCGACCTGCTGCCCGTCGGGTTCCTCACCGGCATCGGGTTCACGGTCGCCCTGCTCATCTCCGAGCTGTCCTTCACCGACGAGCACTTCGTGGCGGCCGGCAAGGTCGCGGTGCTCACGGCGTCGCTGCTGTGCGCCGTGCTCGGCGGCGTCATGCTGCGCTGGGACGCCCGCAAGGCCCGCACCCGCGACATGAACGAGGACGGGGTCGACGACGGCGAGGTGCCGCTCATCGGGGGATGATCGGCCCGTGAGCCAGGTCCCCGCCGCGACGCGCACGCTCCGGGTGCTGCGCTACCTGGCCGCGCAGCCGGGCCCCGTCCCCCTCGAGCGGATCGCCCGGGAGTGCGAGCTGCCGCGGAGCACGGCGTACCACCTGCTCGGGGCCATGGTCGCCGAGGGCTTCGTCGTGCACCTGGCGGACGAGCGCCGCTACGGGCTGGGGGTCGCGGCGTTCGAGGTGGGCAGCGGCTACGTCCGGCAGGGCGCCCTGGCCCGGATCGCGCGGCGGCCGCTCGCGGCTCTCGTCGACGAGGTCGGCCAGAGCGCGCACCTGGCGGTCGCGCACGGCCGCGACGTGCTCTACGTCGTCGAGGAACGGGCGCCGGGCCGTCCGCCGCTCGTCACGGACGTCGGCGTGCGGCTCCCGGCCCACCTCACCGCGAGCGGCCGCGCGATCCTCGCGGCGCTGCCCGCGG
>DASWYU010000013.1:0-4106 GCA_036404795.1 Nocardioides sp.
CGCGAGCGCCACGTCGCGCGCGGCAAGCTGCTGCCCCGCGACCGTGTGGAGCGACTGCTCGACGAGGGAAGCCCCTTCATCGAGGTCGCCCCGCTCGCGGCCGACGGACTGTACGACGGCGACGCACCCGCGGCCGGCGTCATCGCGGGCATCGGGCTCGTGCACGGGCGCCACGTCATGGTCGTGTGCAACGATGCGACGGTCAAGGGCGGCACCTACTACCCGATGACGGTCAAGAAGCACCTCCGGGCGCAGACGGTGGCCAGCGACAACCACCTGCCGTGCGTCTACCTCGTCGACTCCGGCGGCGCGTTCCTGCCGATGCAGGACGAGGTCTTCCCCGACCGCGAGCACTTCGGCCGGATCTTCTTCAACCAGGCCAACCTGTCCGCGCGCGGCATCCCGCAGATCGCCAGCGTGATGGGCTCGTGCACCGCCGGCGGCGCCTACGTCCCGGCGATGTCGGACGAGACCGTGATCGTGCGCAACCAGGGCACGATCTTCCTCGGCGGCCCGCCGCTGGTGAAGGCCGCGACCGGCGAGGTCGTCACGGCCGAGGAGCTCGGCGGCGGCGACGTCCACGCGCGCACCTCCGGTGTCGTCGACCACCTCGCCGAGGACGACGCCCACGCCCTCGCCATCGTGCGGAGCATCGTCGGCACCCTCGAGCGGCGCAGCCCCGGCGCGCCGTACGAGCTCGCGCCGGTCGAGGAGCCGCACGACGACCCGAGCACGCTGTACGACGTCGTCCCGGCCGACACCCGCACGCCGTACGACGTGCGCGAGGTGATCCGCCGGATCGTCGACGGCAGCCGGTTCCACGAGTTCAAGAAGCTGTACGGCGAGACGCTGGTGACCGGGTTCGCGCACATCTGGGGCCACCCGGTCGGCATCGTGGCCAACAACGGCATCCTGTTCAGCGAGTCCTCGCTCAAGGGCGCCCACTTCATCGAGCTGTGCAACCAGCGCGGCATCCCGCTGGTCTTCCTCCAGAACATCACCGGCTTCATGGTCGGCCGCGAGTACGAGAACGGCGGCATCGCCAAGGACGGCGCCAAGCTCGTCACCGCGGTCGCCTGCTCGGTCGTCCCCAAGTTCACCGTCGTCATCGGCGGCTCCTTCGGCGCCGGCAACTACGGCATGTGCGGTCGCGCCTACGACCCGCGCTTCCTCTGGATGTGGCCCAACGCCCGGATCTCCGTCATGGGTGGCGAGCAGGCCGCGTCGGTCCTCGCGACCGTCGCCGGCAAGCCGGACGACGAGGAGTTCAAGGCGCCGATCCGCGAGCAGTACGAGACCCAGGGCTCGCCCTACTACTCGACCGCCCGCCTGTGGGACGACGGCATCATCGACCCCGCCGACACCCGACGCGTCCTCGGCATGGGCCTCGCGGCCGCCGCCAACGCCCCGACCCCGGCGCCGCAGTACGGCGTCTTCAGGATGTGAGGCTCGCAGTGGAGCGCGAGGAACGAGCGCGGCACGTGGGCGAGACCACATTGAGCAAGCCCCGCGACCGAGGGACGAGGTCGCGACGGGGGCGTCGAAATCCAGCAACCCGGACCAAGGCGGTTTGATGCACACCCTCCTCATCGCCAACCGCGGCGAGATCGCCCTGCGCGTCATGCGCACCGCCACCCGGATGGGCATCCGCACGGTCGCGATCTACACCGACGCTGACCGCACCGCCCCGCACGTGCGCGCCGCCGACGACGCGGTGCGCGTCGAGAGCTACCTCGACGGCGACGCGGTGGTCGCCGCCGCGCGGACGGCCGGCGCCGACGCGGTCCACCCCGGCTACGGCTTCCTCTCGGAGCGGTCCACCTTCGCCCGCGCGCTCGAGGAGGCCGGCATCACGCTGGTCGGACCGAGCGCGGACGTCATGGACGCGATGGGCCGCAAGGACGCCGCCCGCGAGATCGCGGTCGCCGCCGGCGTACCGGTCGTGCCCCGCGGCGAGGACGCCGGCTTCCCCGTGCTCGTGAAGGCCGCCGCAGGCGGTGGCGGCAAGGGCATGCGCGTCGTCCGTGAGGAGTCCGAGCTCGAGGAGGCCAAGGCCGCCGCGGCCCGCGAGGCGCGCAGCGCCTTCGGCGACGACACCCTGCTCATCGAGAAGTACGTCGAGCGCGGCCGCCACATCGAGGTGCAGGTGATGGCCGACGCCCACGGCAACGTGGTCCACCTCTGGGAGCGCGACTGCTCGACGCAGCGCCGCCACCAGAAGGTGCTCGAGGAGGCGCCCGCCCCGACGATCAGCGACGAGGTCCGCGCGCTGGTCACCAGCAGCGCGGTCGCGCTCGCGCGGCACGTCGGCTACCGCAACGCCGGCACGGTCGAGTTCCTGCTCGACGACGCCACCGGCGAGGCGTACTTCCTGGAGATGAACACCCGCCTGCAGGTCGAGCACCCGGTGACGGAAGCCATCACGGGCCTCGATCTCGTCGAGCTCCAGCTCCGCGTCGCCGACGGGGAGCCGCTGCCGATCACCCAGGACGACGTCACCGTCAGCGGCCACGCGATCGAGGCCCGGGTGTACGCCGAGGACTCCTTCCACGGATTCCTCCCGCAGGCCGGCCGCACCAGCATCGTCAGGTGGCCGGAGGGGGTCCGGGTGGACCACGCGCTCGAGCCCGAGCAGGTCGTCAGCACGTCGTACGACCCGATGCTCGGCAAGGTGATCGTGCACGGGCCGGACCGCGAGTCCGCCCGCCGCGCCCTCGTCGACGCGCTCGACCGCACGGCGATCCTCGGCCTCACCACCAACACCGGGTTCCTGCGCGCGCTGGTGGCCGGCGACGAGTTCCGCGACGCCACGATCGACACCGCCTGGCTCGACCGCCACGAGGTCCCGCAGCCCGCCGACGACCTGCCACGCGTCTTCGTCGCCTGGGTGAGCGCGATGCTCGCGGCGTTCGAGGACAGCGGCCACCCGTTCCAGTCCGACGGCTGGCGCTCCGGCGCCGACCCCGCGCCCACCATCGTCGAGCTCGACCGGCCCGTGGTCGTGGACCGGTACGCCGGACGGGTCGACGACGTCCCGGTCCGCCAGGTGTCCGCGGCGAACCACGTCCTCACCCTCGAGGTCGACGGCGCGCTCCGGTCCGCGGTCGTCAACGTCCAGCCGCACGTCGCCGAGGTGGTCCACCGCGGCCAGCGGTTCGTGTTCGAGCGGCCGGACGTCTTCGGCGACCACGCGCTCGACCTGGGCGACGGCGCGATCACAGCGCCGATGCCGGGCACCGTGCTCGACGTCCGGGTCGCCGACGGCGACCGGGTCGAGGCCGGCCAGGTGCTGGTCGTGCTCGAGGCGATGAAGATGGAGCTCGCCATGAAGGCGCCGTTCGACGGCACGGTCTCCGGCCTCGCCGCGAGCACCGGCGCCCAGGTGGCGCTTGGCCACACCCTGCTGGAGGTGACGCCCGATGACTGATCTCCCCACCGTCGTCCGCCAGGACGGCCTGCCCGAGCGGGTCACGATCTACGAGGTCGGCCCGCGCGACGGCCTCCAGAACGAGAAGGCGCTCGTGCCGACCGCCGTGAAGGCGGAGTTCGTCCAGCGCCTGCTGGCCGCCGGCCTGCCGGTCGTCGAGGCCACCAGCTTCGTGCACCCCACGTGGGTGCCCCAGCTCGCCGACGCCGCCGACCTGATGACGCTGCTCGGCGAGGCGGGTCGCGACTGCCCGGTGCTCGTCCCCAACGAGCGGGGCCTCGACCGCGCCCTCGAGCTGGGCGCGAAGCACATCGCGATCTTCGGCTCCGCCACCGAGACGTTCGCGCAGAAGAACCTCAACCGGAGCCTCGACGAGCAGTTCGCGATGTTCGAGCCCACGGTGCGCCGCGCCCGCGACGCCGGCCTCGACGTGCGGGCCTACGTCAGCATGTGCTTCGGCGACCCGTGGGAGGGCGCGGTCCCGGTCGAGCAGGTGGTCGGGGTCGGCAAGCGCCTCTTCGACCTCGGCGCCAGCCAGCTCAGCCTCGGCGACACCATCGGGGTCGGTACGGCGGGCCACGTGACCGCCCTCGTCGACGCCTTCACCGGGGCCGGGATGAGCACCGACCAGCTCGCGATGCACTTCCACGACACCTACGGACAGGCGCTCGCGAACACG
>DASWYU010000014.1:0-9278 GCA_036404795.1 Nocardioides sp.
CGTCGTCGTACCAGCCCGGCTCGACCCGCCCGTCCCGCTGCTCGCCCTGCTCGTCCACGCTGCCTCCTCCGCCGCGCCCCCGATGCCGCAACCAGTACCGGATCCCCCGCACGGCTCCGCGCGAAACGACCGTCCGCGAACGGCCGCCCGCGGCGGACAGCGGGCCGCGCACGGGGGAGAATCACCGGCATGAGCACACCCGAGGGCTGGTACGACGACGGCACCGGCACCGTCCGCTGGTGGGACGGCGAGCGCTGGACCGACCACGTGCAGTCCGCCGGGACCGCCGATCCCACGGCGGGAGGCGGGAGCGGGGACGACGTCACGAACGTCGCCCCGACCGGCGGCACGTGGGTTCCCCCCGAGGTGCCGGCCACCCCGCTGCCCCCCGCGACCCCGGTCGCCCCCGTGAACCCGATGAACCCGGCGAACCCGTACGGCGTGCCCGCGGCCCCGGTGAACCCGACGTACCCGCCCGCCGGCGGCACCTCGCCGTACGGCGCGCCCTCCGGCCCCGCCGGCCAACCGCCCTACGGCCAACCGTCGTTCGGCCAACCCGCGTACGGGCAGCCGCCGTTCGGGCAGCCCCCCGCGTCGAAGCCGCCGTGGCTGCTCATCGGCGGCGGCGTCGCGGCCGCGGTCGTGCTGCTCCTCGTGCTCGTCCTGGCGCTCGCCCTCGGCGGGGGCGGGTCGCCGGAGGACGTCGTGCAGGAGGCGTTCGACGCCAACACGTGCGACGAGTACGAGCCGCTCCTCACCGGCCAGGCCCTCGACGACTTCGAGTCGGCGGTGGAGCTCGACGACTCGTCCTGCGACGACCTCTCGGGCGAGAACCAGGTCGAGTTCGACTCCACGCTCGAGATCCGCGACTCCGAGGTCGACGGCGACGACGCGACGGTCGAGATCACGGAGACCTACGAGTACACGGGCGAGGCGGCGGGCTACGACGACTTCACGGTCGACGGCACGGTGCACCTCACCGACGTCGACGGCGAGTGGAAGATCGAGCGGTTCGACTACGACACGCCCGACTACGGGTGAGTCGGCGAACGACCCCGGTGTGTTCCCCGGTCGACCGGGGAACACACCGCGTTGACCATCAACATTGATGGTCAACGCGGTCGGTTGATGGTCACAGCGCCGCAGAAAAGCGCCGAGGCTGCGACTCAGACGGTGCCGTCGGCCCGCACGGGCGCGACGTCCACCGCGACGTCGAGGGTCGAGGTCGTCGCCTCGGTGAAGATCACGCCCTTGAGCGGCGTCACGTCCGCGTAGTCCCGGCCCCAGGCGACCGTCACGTAGCGGTCGTCGGTGCGGGTGTCGTTCGTGGGGTCGACCGCGAGCCACTCCCCGGGTCCGCGGACGCCGTCGGCGTCGGGGAGGCCGGGCACCCAGACGGCGCTCCACGCGTGGCTGGCGTCGGCGCCGACGAGCCGCTCCTTGCCGGGCGGCGGCGTGGTCGCGAGGTAGCCCGAGACGTAGCGGACCGCCAGCCCGTGCGAGCGGAGGCCCGCGAGCGTGAGGTGCGCGAAGTCCTGGCAGACGCCCGCGCGCTCGGCCATCACGTCGGCGACCGTCGTCGTCACGCTCGTCGCGCCCTGCTCGTAGGCGAAGTCGGCGTGGATCCGCCGCACGAGGTCGGTGACCGCCTCGCCCAGCGGGCGGCCGGGCGTGAGCGACTCCGCGACGTAGGCGTGCACCTCCGGCCCCTGGTCGGCCAGCCGCGACGGCAGCGCGAACTCCCACGCCGACCACCCGTCCGGGCTGTCGGTGCGGACCGCGGGCCGCGCCTCCTCCCAGGGTCGGGCGAGGGCCTCCTCGTCGTGGACCGGGGTGTGGACGTCGACCACGCTCTCGGCGTACACCTCCAGCTCGCGGTGGCGGGAGACGACCTGGAAGTACGACGCGGTGTTGCCGTGCAGGTCGACGTCGTCACGCACCTCCGTCTCCGGGGTGATGCGGAGCGTGCGGCTGCGCACGTGCTGCGAGGGCAGCTCACGCGGGGTCAGGTAGGCGATGCCGAGGCTGTCGGTGACGTCGTCGTCGTAGGTGTAGGTGGTGCGGTGCCAGACGCGGTACCTCACGGTGCCTCCTCGAGAAGGCTCGCGGGAGCGGCGGTCGGCAGCCGGCGCGGCAGCAGCTGCGCGAAGGAGCGCGGCCCCGGGCCGGCCGGGAGGTGCAGCGCGGCGACGGCGTCGGAGAGCTGGGAGACGTCGGCGACGAGCTGGCCGAGGAAGCCCAGCAGGTAGGGCCGGTGCGCGCCGCCGATGGCGACGAGGGCCCGGACGTCGACCGTCGTGACCCGCTCGGCGAGCTCCTCGAGCAGTCGCTCGGGGCGGGTCGATCCGGTCGAGCCCGGCATCGCGGCGAGGTGGGTGCGGAGCTCGTCGAGGCAGAACGCGACGGAGCGCGGGTTCCTCGGGTCGAGCAGCAGGAGCTCGAGCACGCTGTCGACCTTGACGTAGCCCCGGTGCCGGCGACGGTGGGTCACGACCGACTCGGTCGCGCCCAGCACGACGTTGAGGACGCGCCGGTCGGTGTCGAGCCCGCGACGCTCCACGGTCGCCGCCCGCAGCAGGCGGGCGACCTGCTGGACACGCTCGACCGTGCGGCCCGCGCCCGCCATGTGCCAACCGGCGTCACGCACCATGTTGGCCGTGACCCCGGTCAGCGCGAGCACGCCGTCGAGCATCCGGCCGCTGGCCTCCTCGACGCGGTGGCTGTGCGGCGACGCAGTCAGCGCGGCCGCCGCCCGGTCGATCGTCGCGAACGCGCGCCAGGTGTCGGCCGAGAGCTGGTCGCGCACGCCCTCGGCGCAGGCGCGGAGCGCGGCGAGGGACTGCGCCACGCTGCCGACGCGCAGCGGGTCGAGCAGCACCGCGTGGAACTCGCGGTCGAGGGGCGCCCCGAATGCCTTCTCCCGCGCCGCGGTCGGGTCGGCGAGGTCGGCGAAGAGCGCCGCGTCGGCCGAGGCCCCCGGGCCCTCCGCGGGCAGGGGGCACAACCGGTGGATCGCGTCCCACGCGACGGCGAGGCTCGCGCCGCCCGACGACCACGGCCGCGTGCGGTAGTCCTCGGCCAGCGCGTGCGCGGTGAGCACGAGCCGCAGCAGGTCCTCCGCCCGCTCGCGGTAGCGGCCGAACCAGTAGAGGTCGTCGAGCACACGGGGCCCGCTCGCGGCGCCCGGCACCGCGTAGGACAGCTGGAGCTGGTGGGCCAGGTGCTGGTCGGGCTCGGCCGCGTCCTTCTTGAGGACCCACACGTCCTTCGACACCGACGGCGCGACCTGCCGGCCGTCCTGGCGTTCCCGCACCGTCGCGAGGCCGCCGACGAGCGGGCGGTAGGACGAGCCGTACCAGAGCGAGAACGTGCGCAGCGACATCGGACCGGGCGCCACGCGACCGGTCGGCGGGCCGTAGGCCGAGCGCTCCCTCCCGAACGTCGGCACCTGCGACAGCGCGATCGGCTGCTGCCCGACGAAGGCGTGGGGCTCGGCCTCGATCCGCTGCCGCAGGGAGTCGCGGCTCCCGGTGACGCGGCCGCCGTCGATGCGCCGGATCTCGAGCTCGTCGAGCCGCTCCAGCACGGTACGGCGCTGCTCCGCCGCCCCGCACCACCAGGTCGGCACCGCGTCGAGGCGGAGGTCCTCGCCGAGGAGGTGCTCCGCGGCCGCCGGGAGGTAGGGCAGCAGGCCCGGGTTCTCGAGCACCCCCGAGCCGAGCCCGTTGACGACGCGGACGGTGCCGCGCCGTACCGCTTCCGTGAGGCCCGCGACGCCCAGCCGCGAGTCTCCGCGCAGCTCGAGCGGGTCGCTGAACGTCGCGTCGACGCGGCGCAGGATGACGTGGACGGGCTCCAGGTGCTCGAAGACGCGCATCCAGACGGCCCCGTCGCGGACCGTCAGGTCGCTGCCCTGCACGAGCGGGAAGCCGAGCATGCTCGCCAGGAACGCCTGGTCGTAGGCCGTCTCCGAGTGCGGGCCGGGGGAGAGCACGACGACGCGCGGGTCGGCCGGGTCGCCCGGCGCCGACTGCAGCAGCGAGGAGCGGAGCGCGTGGAAGAACGGCGCCATCCGGTGCAGCGTCGCCTGCCGGTAGAGCTCGGGGAGCACGCGCGACAGCACGCGGCGGTTCTCCATGGCGTAGCCCATGCCCGACGGCGCCTGCGCGCGGTCCGCGAGCACCCGCCACTGCCCGTCGGCCGTGCGGCCGAGGTCGGTCGCCGTGAGCAGCAGCGGCCGGGGGTCGGCGCTCGAGGGGCGCGCGACGACGCGGGTGTAACCGCTGTGGCCCAGCACCAGCGGTGCCGGCAGGATCCCCTCGCTCAGCAGCGTGCGCGGGCCGTAGAGGTCGACGAGCATCGCGTTGAGCAGCTCGGCGCGCTGCGTGAGCCCGACCTCGAGCGTGGACCACTCGTCGGCCTCGACGACCAGTGGCACCGGGTCGAGCCGCCACGGCTCCGGGCGCTTCCCCGGGGTCGCGTAGGTGACGCCGTCGTCGGCCAGCGTGCGCTGGATCTCGACGTCGACCCGGGCGAGGTCGCCCGCGGTGAGCCGGAAGGCGGCCTCCGCCAGGGGTCGCCAGGCGGCGCGCAGGGAGCCGTCGGGGGCGACGACCTCGTCGTACCGCGCGGGCGCCTCCCCCAGCCGCGGCTGCGCGAGCGCCGCGGTGTAGTCGTCGAGAACGGTCACCAGAACCCGTTCGAGGCGGTCACCCGGCGGAGGTCGAGCGTGCGGGGGTACTCCGGGCTGGCCACCCGACGGCCGGTGGCGACGGCGGCCGCGACGTCGACGTACCCCGCCTGCATGCCGTGCGCGTCGAAGCGTCCGTGCCGCCGCGACTCCGCCTCCATCGCGTTGACGGGCGGCACCGCGTAGCTGCGGCCGCCCGGGTGGGAGACGTGGTAGGTCGCGCCGCCGAGGCTCGCGTGGGACGGCACGTCGACCACGTCGACGTGGAGCGGCGCGTGCACCGGGATCGACGGGTGGAGGGCCGACCAGGGCTGCCAGGCGCGGTAGCGCACGCCGGCGTAGAACTCGCCGGGGTTCGAGGTCGGCGTCAGCGGCACGGGGACACCCTGGCACGTCACGAGGTGCCGGCCCTCCTCCAGTCCACGGGCCAGCACCTGGATGCGCTCGACCGAGGAGTCGACGTAGCGCGACGTGCCCTGGCCGGTCGCCTCCTCGCCCAGCACGTGCCACGGCTCGATCGCCTGGCGCAGCTCGATCTCGACCGGCCCCGCGTGCAGGAACCCGATGCGCGGGAAGCGGAACTCGAAGAACGGGTCGAGCCAGCTCTCCTCGAACCAGATCCCGGCCCGGTTGAGGTCGGCGACGACCTCCGCGATGTCGGCGCGGTTGCCTTGCGGCAGCAGGAAGTCGTCGTGCAGCCGCGTGCCCCACCGCACGAGCGGGTCGGTGCACGGCTGCTCCCAGAACATCGCGACGAGGCTCCGCACGAGCAGCGCCTGCACCATCGCCATCCGGCTGTGGGGCGGCATCTCGAAGCCGCGCAGCTCCAGCAGGCCGAGGCGGCCGCGGGAGGAGTCGGGGCTGTAGAGCTTGTCGATGCAGAACTCGGCGCGGTGGGTGTTGCCCGTGAGGTCGACGAGCAGGTGCCGCAGCGCCCGGTCGACGATCCACGGTCGCGTCTCCTCGCCGATCGACGCCGCGAAGTCACCGAGGCGCTGGAGCTCGGCGAGCGCGATCTCCATCTCGTAGACGGCCTCGGGCCGGGCCTCGTCGAACCGGGGCGCCTGGCTCGTCGGGCCGATGAAGCGGCCGGAGAACAGGTAGGACAGCGACGGGTGGCGCTGCCAGTAGCGCACGAGGCTGGCGAGCAGGTCGGGCCGGCGCAGCAGCGGGGAGTCGGCCGGCTGGCTGCCGCCGAGCGTGATGTGGTTGCCGCCGCCCGTGCCCGTGTGGAGCCCGTCGAGGTCGAACTTCTCCGTCGTCAGCCGCACCTCGCGGGCCGTGTCGTGGAGCGTCGTCGTCAGCTCGCGCAGCTCGGTCCACGACCGGGAGGGCTGCACGTTGACCTCGATGACGCCCGGGTCGGGGGTCACCACGAGCTGGGTGAGCCGCGCGTCCGGCGGCGGCCCGTAGCCCTCGAGCACGACGGGCACGCCGGTGTCGCGGGCCGCGCGCTCGACGAGGTAGAGCAGGTCGGTGTACTCCTCCAGCCGCTGCGTCGGCGGCAGGAAGACGTGCACGTGGCCGCCGCGGGCCTCGACCGCGAGCGCGGTGGTCGCCGCGCCCACGGGTGAGCAGACGGTGACGGCGGGGACGTCGGGGTGCAGCGGCGGCCCGGCGACGAGGTAGTCCGGGTCGACCGCGGGCTCGGGGTCCTGCCACGACACCCCGTCGAGCGGCAGGCGGAGGCCGACCGCCGACGTACCGGGGGTGAGCACGAGGCGACCGCGGCGGAACCGCCACTGCGGGGAGACCCAGTCGTGGCCGGGGACGAGGGGCAGGACCCATCCGGTCGGGTACGGCTCCTGCCGGTCGAGCGCCGCCACCTGGCGCTTCGTCGGCTCGGCGTCGGCGGGCCGGTCGCTCGACCGCGGTCGGCGGCCCTGCGGCCGACGCAGCTCGACGGCGGCGCGCTCGAGCGGGTCCTCCCACGCGGGCAGGAGGGCGGCGGCGGGGAGACCGAGCAGCTCGGTGACGCGGCCGGCGAACGCCTCCGCTCGGTCGGGCGCTCCTGCGTCGTCGGCGCTCGCCGCGTCCCACGGGTCCGCCAGCAGCGCCGGGTCCTGCCACAGGAAGACGTTGTCGGTGCGCCACTGCAGGGCGATCTGCCAGCGGGGCAGGTCCTCGCCGGGATACCACTTGCCCTGGCCGCGGTGCACGGCGCCGCCCGCGGCGTACACCTGCCGGAGGCGCTCGGCGAGCGTGCCCGCCAGCGCGCGCTTGCCCGGCCCGTCGGCGGCCGTCGTCCACTCGGCGCCGGTCTGGTCGTCGACGCTCACGAACGTCGGCTCGCCGCCCATCGTGAGCCGCACGTCGCCGCGCACCAGCCGCTCGTCGACCGCGAGCCCGAGCGCATCGATGCGCTCCCACGCCGCGTCGGAGTAGGGCAGCGTGACGCGCGGGTCCTCGTGCACGCGGCGCACCACGTTGTGGAACGAGAACTCCACCTCGGTCGGGTCGGTGGCGCCCGAGATCGGCGCCGCCCCGCTCGGGTGCGGCGTCGCGGACAGCGGGATGTGGCCCTCGCCGGCGAAGAGCGCCGACGTCGGGTCCATGCCCACCCAGCCCGCGCCGGGGAGGTAGACCTCCGTCCAGGCGTGCAGGTCGGTGAAGTCGCGCTCCGGGCCGCTCGGGCCGTCGAGGGACTTCTGGTCGGGCGCGAGCTGCACGAGGTAGCCCGACACGAAGCGCGCCGCGAGGCCGTAGGAGCGCAGCAGGCTGACGAGGAGCCACGCCGAGTCGCGGCACGAGCCGACCGCGCGGGTCAGCGTCTGGTCGGGGGTCTGGACGCCGGGCTCCATCCGCACGGAGTACTCCACCGCCTCCTGCACCGCCGCGTTCAGCCGCGCGAGGAACGTGATGACCGGGGTGCCCTTGCGGGGCGGCTTGGGGAGCTTCCTCCGGAACGCGGTGACGACCGGGCCCGGCTTGTCGGTGTCGCCCTCGGCGACGGGCACGAGGTACGGCGCCAGATCGGCCGCGAGGTCCGGCGCGTAGGTGAAGGGGAAGGTCTCCGCGTAGCCCTCGACGAAGAAGTCGAGGGGGTTGATCGCCATCAGGTCGGCCACGAGGCCGACGGTGATGTCGAGCTCGGAGACCGGCTCCGGGAAGACGAGCCGGCCCAGCCAGTTGCCGAACGGGTCCTGCTGCCAGTTGAGGAAGTGGCCCGCCGGCTTCACGTCGAGCGAGTAGGACTCGATCGGCGTGCGGCTGTGCGGGGCCGGCCGGAGCCGCACGACGTGCGGGTGCACCGTGACCGGTTCCGGGAACGTGTAGGTCGTGCGGTGCTCGAGCGCCACCTTGATCGACATGGGAGAAGACTGACTGACAGGCGTTGCGAACGGGTAACGGGTGTCGCTGGTGTCACGCCGACCGCGGCCCCGGCGCCCGGGTGGGCGCGGGACCGCGTGCCCATCCGGGCGACGGGGACGCTCGCGTCAGCGCGCCTCGGAGACGCCGTAGGAGACGACCGAGCCGCCGCCGATCACGTCCTCGATGACGGAGACGTTGACCTCCCAGTCGTCGCCCGTGAAGACCCCGACCAGCACCTCGCCGAGGTCCTGGGTGGTGGTCTCCTCGTAGCCGTCGTCCTCGAGCAGGCCCTTGGCCTCGTCGTACGCGTCCTGCGGGGAGCCGTCGACCTGCAGCGCCGCCGTGAAGACGCCCGACTGCTCCGCACCGACCTGCACCTCGCCGTCGACGAGCGGCACGTCGTCGGGGAACCCGTCGGGCAGCTCGTCGGAGAAGCCGAGCTCGTCGAGGTCGTCGAGGTCGCCGGCCGCGTCGTCGCTCGCGTCGTCGGAGGCGTCGTCGCTCGCGTCACCGCTCGTGTCGTCGGAGGCGTCGTCGCTCGCGTCGTCGGACGAGTCCGACTGGCTCGAGTCGTCGGAGTCGCTGTCGTTGTCGTCGCCGCTGCAGCCGGCGAGCAGGGAGACGCTGAGCAGGGCGGCCGCGGGGGCCAGGGCGAGGCGTCGGACGCGGAGGCTCTTCATGGGCGGGTTCCTATCGGCGGGCTGTGAACGGGTCGCGAACGGAGCGTAGTGGTCTGGACCACGGCGTGGCGACCGGTGGGTTCCGGGGTCCGCTCAGGACGCCGTCGCCAAGGCGGGCGCGACGACGAAGCCGGCCCGGGTCGGGTACTCCTCGTCGTCCGCCGAGTGCCCCGTGACGTCGGCGACCGACACCCCGACGACCGCGTCGTCCGCCTCGCGCACGAAGACGCGCATCTCGGTCATGCCCTCGGGATCGACCGGAGCGCCCTCGACGTAGCCCGCCGCGACCAGCCGCTCGCCGATCAGCACGTCGTTGTCCTCGGCGGTCCCGGGGAGGCGCTGCAGGAGGTACCAGCCGAACTCGTCGCTCCCGAACGACGCCACGTCGTCGACGGCCACGTCCGGCGCCAGCACGCCGTCGGGCAGCGCCGGGACGATCCCGACCCGCTCGAGCGCCTCCTCGCCGAGGTCCGGCAGGGAGTCGATCACGGCCTGCACGCGCTCACCCGACGTCGCGCCGGGCTCCGGCAGCGTCGGCTCGACGGTCGGTTCGGGCGCCAGCGCGGAGCTCGCCTCGGCCGCGGGGTCGGTCGCGT
>DASWYU010000015.1:0-5070 GCA_036404795.1 Nocardioides sp.
AGCGCCGGGACCAGCATGTCGTCCACCGGGCCGGCGAGGTCGAGCCACCGGCCGAGCACCACCTTGCGGAGCCGGCCGGTCGCGATGACCTCGAGAGCGGTGCGCACGGCGTCGGCGTACGCGGGACCGCTCGGGCTCGCCGTCACCTGCCACGCGGGCAGCGGGTGGTCCACCACCTCCGGACGGGGATCGGCCACGACCTCGATCGGCGCGTCGGCGGGCTCCCACGCCGCGGCGCCCAGCAGGTGGAGCGGACGGTCGCGCCGGAAGTCGAGGCAGAAGACGGTGCGCTCGTCGGGCCGGAGCGCGGCGACGGCGCCGGTGGCGGCGTCCGCGTCGTCGGAGCGGGCGACGAGCCGGTGGACGGGGTCGCCGACGGCCTGCCAGCCGGGGACGTCGGAGCCGGCGGGTGTGGTGAGGAGCAGCGGGGCCGCCCCCAGCGCGGTCGGCGTCACAGGCTCGCCCCGCCGTCGACCAGCACGCTCTGCAGCGTCACGTGGCGCGCCGCGTCCGAGAGGAGGAAGACGACGACCTCGGCCACGTCCTCCGGGCTGCCGATGCGCCCGAGGGGGATGCCGACGCGGTACGCCGAGGGATCGCCCGCGACGGCGTTCCGGGCGCCCGCGACCGGGTCGGGCCAGAGGTCGCGCTGCATGGCGGTGTCCGTCGAGCCGGGTTCGACGACGTTGCACCGCACGCCGTGCGGCGCGAGCTCGAGCGCGGCGCAGCGGGCCACCGCGGTCGCGGCCGCCTTGGACGCGGCGTACGCGGCCATCCCGGTGCGGGGCACCCGCGCCGCGTTCGAGCTGACGACGACGATCGCCCCGCGTCCCCGCGCGGACATGCGGGCACCGACGACGCGGAGCGCCTGCCAGGTCGCGGTGGCGTTGACGGCGAAGTGGTGCTGCCAGTCGTCGGGGTCGGTGGCGAGCACGGAGCCCGTGCGGAGGACCCCGGCCGTGAGCACGAGACGCTCGACCGGACCGCGGCGCGTCTCGACGTCGTCGACGAGGGCCTCGAGCGCGGGGCCCAGGTCGGGTCCGGCAAGATCCAGGACGTGGCTCTCGGAGAGACCCGGGGTGGTGGCGAGGCGGTCGGCGTCACGGTCGACGCCGACGACGTCGTGGCCGCGGGAGGCGAGCAGCGCGGTCGTGGCCGCGCCGATGCCACCGGCGGCTCCGACGACGAGCGCACCCGAGCGCGCCATCGAGTCAGGCATGAAGTGAGCCTAACCTGACCTACATCCGATGAACACCTCTCGTCCGCTCGCCGGTCATCATCGGTCGCCGCGCAGCTCCCGCTTGAGCAGCTTCCCCGAGGCGTTGCGGGGGAGCGCGTCGACGAAGCGGACGTGCTTCGGCGACTTGAACCCGGCGAGCCGCTCGCGAGCGTGCGCCACCAGCGCCGCCTCGTCCACGTCCGCGCCCTCGCGGCGCACCACGACGGCGGTGACCGCCTCGATCCAGCGCTCGTCGGGGGTGCCGATCACGGCCACCTCGGCCACGTCCGGGTGGGTGTAGAGCGCGTCCTCGACCTCGCGCGACGCCACGAGCACCCCGCCCGTGTTGATGACGTCCTTGATGCGGTCGACGACGGTGATGAAGCCCTCCGTGTCGATCCGCACGAGGTCGCCCGAGTGGAACCAGCCGTCACGGAACGCCTCCGCCGTCGCCTCGGGGTTCTCCCAGTAACCGACGCACAGCTGCGGCGAGCGGTAGACCACCTCGCCCTGCTCGCCCGGAGCCACCTCCTCGCCGTTCTCGTCCAGCACGGCCAGCTCGACGAGCAGCACGGCCCGACCGCAGGAGTCGGGGCGTTCGGCGTGCTCCTCGGGGCGCAGCACGGTCGCGAGCGGGCCGATCTCCGACTGACCGAAGCAGTTGTAGAAGCCGAGGTCGGGGAGTCGCCGCTGCAGCCGCTGCAGCACGGGGACCGGCATGATCGAGGCGCCGTAGAACGCCTTGCGCAGCGACGACAGGTCCCGCCGCTCCAGGTCCGGGTGGCCCGCGAGCGGCACCCACACGGTCGGGGCCAGGAACAGGGTGCCGAGCCGCCGCTCCTCGACGAGCCGCAGCAGCACCGGGACGTCCGGCGCCTCGACGAGGTGGTTGGTCGCACCGACCGCCAGGTAGGGCAGCAGGAAGACGTGCATCTGGGCCGAGTGGTAGAGCGGCATGGGGTGGAGCGGGTCGTCGTCGGCGGCGAGGTCGAGCGCCGTGACGGCCGACAGGTACTCCGCCACCAGCGCGCGGTGCGTCATCATCGCGCCCTTCGGACGCGAGGTCGTGCCCGACGTGTAGAGCAGCTGCACCAGCTCGTCGTCCGCGACCGGCGCCTCGCCGTCGGGCAGCACGGGGCCCTCGCCCGCGGCGCGTGCGATCTCGAGCAGGTTCCCCGGCGCGTCGCGGAGCGGCACCACGACCTCGACCGGGGCGTCGACCGCGTCGTACGCCGCCCGGAGGGCCGGGTCCACCAGCGCCGCGCTCGCACCCGACTGGACGAGCAGGTAGCGCAGCTCCTCGCCCGTCAGCGCGAAGTTCACGGGCACGTGCACGAGACCCGCGCGGGCGCACGCCAGGTAGCCGACGAGGTAGGCGTCGGAGTTCTTCCCGTACGCCGCGACCCGCGCCCCCCGCTCCAGGCCGAGCGCCCGCAGTGCGCGGGCGGCGCCGGTGACGGCGGCGTCGAGCTCGGCGTAGGTCCACGACACGGGGTCGTCGACGCCGACGACGAGGGCGGTACGGCGCGGGTGCCGCGCCGCGCTCCGGCGCAGGACGGCGTCGACGGTGGAGGAGCGGGTGAGGTCGGTCACGTCGCCATCATGCCCGCCGCGACCAGGGCGGTCGCCTGCCGCGGCCCTGGCTATCCTCGGCCGCGGGCCGACCGGTCCGCAGACTTCTCGGGAGGGGTGCCGGATGCGCAGGACGGTGCGGGGGATGCGACGGGCGCGGACGGCGGGAGCCGTGGCGGCGGCCCTCGTGCTGACGCTGGCCGCGTGCAGCGACGGGTCCGACGGGGACGACGACGGCGCGACGGGGGACGACCCCTCGGAGAGCGCGGACCCCGACGAGGCGACGTCCGGGGCGGAGCCCACGGACGCCGCGACGAGCGACCCGCCGGAGGACCTGCCGCAGGTCGATCCCGAGTTCGGGTTCACCGCCGGCGGCGTGTGCCGCGGCGAGTCGACGATCCCGGCTGCGCAGCCCTACCCGGGCGACCCCTCCGGGCTCTCGGCGATGCTGCTGCTGGAGTCGATGCCGTTCCCCGACCTCGCCACCGACGAGCCGTACGTGCCGGTGAGCACGTCCTACCCCTGGGACGCGGAGCCGCAGGCCGATCTCGGCAACGTCAACGCCATCGTCTGCATGACGGTGGTGCCCGAGTCCGTCGAGGTGCGCAAGGTCTGCGACACGCCGGTCTATCCCGAGCTCCAGCCCGACGCGTGGGAGGTGTGGACGGGCGACTACGTCGTGTCCGTCGTCGACCCCACGACGGCCGAGGTCCTCGCGGAGGGCGAGCCGTTCTCGTCGGCCGACTTCCTCCCGGTGGCCGACGTCGGCTGCGAGGTCACGGCCCCCGTCGGCAACACGGACGGCGCCTACGGCTACTCGTCCGACCTCCCGACGATCCGCTACTGGGGGTCGGAGGTCGAGGAGGTCGTCGCCCTCCTCGGCTGAGCCTGGTCGCCGCTCCGCTTTTCCGGCGGGTGCGCGTTTACCCCTCCGCCGCGGCGGATACAAGCCTTCGCGGCGCCGATACGGGGGGCGCCGCACACTTCGGGAAGCGAGACGTCATGGGCAACAACACGACGTTGGACGAAGCCTCGATCCAGCGCATCCGCAACCTCCTCATCATGATGAGCCAGCAGGGTCAGACCGAGCTGCTCAGCGTCGGGCAGCTGCCCCCCATCGGATTCGGTGGATCCTCGGCCGGCGCCCGCGTTGCGGCGCAGCGCGGTGGAGCGGTGTCGACCCAGGGGGCGGCCATCCAGCGCGACCTGGGGCACGTCACGAGCCTCATCGAGGCCTTCGACCAGGCGGCCGCCGAGCTGCGGCTCACGGACGAGTACGCCGCGGCGACGGTGCAGGCGGTGGCCCACGCGGTCGCCGGCGCCGGCATCGGTCGGATGATGATCGTATGAGCGCCCCGGGCTACTGGGAGAACCTGCTCGTCCAGGCGCTCGCCGGCGTCGACGACGCGGGGGTCTCGAACGATCCGGTCGTCTGGCAGACGGGGTCGACCGGTGCGAGCACGGTCGCCGAGGGGCTCCAGGACGCGCTCCAGGCGGTCGTCGACGACGAGGCGCTCGGTGACGCCACCCGTCAGTCGATGGCCCAGTCGGTGACGTCGATGAGCCAGGCTCTCAACTACCGCTCCGGTCGGTTGGCGATCGGTGAGGGGGCGGCCGTCGCCGCCGCGACCTCGCTGTCGACCGCGCGCACGCAGTTCGCGACGGTCGCGGCCGTCCCCGCCGCACCGACGCCGCAGACGCCGCTGCCGCTGGCGACGCCGGAGGAGCGGACGGCGATCCAGCAGGCGAACCAGCGCTCGGCGAACCAGCACGCGGGACTGCTCGCCGCCCGCGAGGAGTCGTGCCGCGCGATCTACCAGCAGCTGCAGAACGGGCTGAACGGGGCGGCGGACGAGTACGCGCGGATCAACGCGCAGCAGCCGTCCGGTCCGACGGGTCCGGGCGGGCCCGGGGGTCCGGTGGGCCCCGGCATCAACCGTCCTCGACGCCCCGGCGACGGCGGCAGGGACGAGATCCTCGTGCGCCCGCCCCGGCCGGTCGACCCCATCGACCCGATCGACCCGATCGACCCCGTGGACCCGGTCGACCCGATCGACCCGGTCCATCCCGTCAACCCGGTGAACCCCGTCCACCCCGTGAACCCGACGCCGACGTGGCCGAACCCGGTGGGTCCCGGTACGCCCGGCGAGACGGGGCTGCTCGAGGGACGGCCTGGCGTGCCGCCGTCGCTCGGCGGTGGCTCGGTGTCGCCCGGTGTCGTGGGCGCCGGAGGCGGCGGTGGCCTGGCGGGCAGCGCGGTCGCCGGTGGCGTGGCCGCC
>DASWYU010000016.1:0-5081 GCA_036404795.1 Nocardioides sp.
TGTAGACGCCGTCGACGTGCTCCGCGACCGTGCCGAGGGCTCCCGTCAGGCCGAGGCGGCGGGCGATGATCGTCGCGATCTCGACGGGAGCGGCCGTCACGAGCCAGACCCGCTGGCCGCGGTCGAGGTGCATCTGGGCGAGGGCGCGGGTGCCGGGCCAGATCCGCATCGCCATGGCCTCGTCGAAGATCTCCTCGCCCAGCGACTCCAGCTCGCCCACCGTGTGGCCCGCGATGAAGCCGAGCGCCGAGTTGCGTGCGTCGGCGACGTGCTCGGGGTCCTCGACGCCGGCGACCCGGAAGTAGGCCTGCTTCCACACCGCGCCCGCGATCTCGCGGGTCGTGAAGAACTCGCGTCGGTAGAGCCCCTTCGCCAGGTGGAAGATGCTCGCCCCCTGCATGAGGGTGTTGTCGACGTCGAAGAAGGCGGCGGAGGTGGCGTCGCGCGGTACGTCGAGCGCGGTCTCCACCTCGGCGGCGGCCGCCGACGCCTCGCCCGCCAGTCGGGAGCGGCGCTTCAGGTCCGCGGGCCGACGGGTCGCCGCGGCGTGCGAGCGCGGACGATCGTCGGCGGCGGTCTCGTCCAGGGGGTCGGCCACGGGGGTGAGCCTAGTGGCGTGTGACGAAAGTTTCCTTCACGGTTGACGTGGTCGGGGTGCGTGCATCGGTGCGGCGGCGCCGCGCAGTCATACCGGGCGTCTTTCCAGCGGCGCCGCTGTGCCGAGGTGCGTGCCAGGGCCGCGTGAACCGTCGAGGAACTTTCGCCACGCGTCACTAGGATGAGGAGCGTGTCGCTGCCACCGTCCGACGAGGTCGAGCCGCGGGTCGTGGTCTACGGCCGTGAGGGCTGCCATCTCTGCGAGGCCGCCCGCGCTGTCGTCGCCGCCGTGTGCGCCGAGCTGGGCGAGACCTTCCGCGAGGTGGACATCGACGAGGACGACGACGCCGCGACCGCCGCCGGGATCGATCCCGACGAGATCCCGGTGACGTTCGTCGACGGCCGGCAGCACGACTTCTGGCGCGTCGACCCCGTGCGGCTGCGGACGGCGCTGACCTGACCTGTCCCGGCCCCGCTGGCGGATAGTCCCTGACCTTTCGAACCGAAATGACGTCCGGGAAGGACCAAAACGTCAGGGACTATCGGGACAGGGGTCGGGCGGGGCCGCGCCGAGCCGGGCGCAGCAGCGCCGGCACAGCCGCGGACGGGACCTGTTCGTAGACTCCCGCAACGTGTCGGAAGCCGGAGTGAGCAGCGCCGTACCCGCCGACGGCGAGGTGCGTCGCCGCGTCGCCTACGTGCTGCCCGTCTTCGACGAGGGCCGCGGCCTGCAGGCGTTCCACGGCGCGCTGCTGGCGGCGACGGCGCAGCGCCCGGACCTGGAGTTCGAGTTCCTCTACGTCGACGACGGCAGCCGGGACGACTCGCTCGAGCAGCTCCTGGCGCTGCGCGCCGACGACGACCGGGTCACGGTGGTGGCGCTGTCCCGGAACTTCGGGCACCAGGTCGCCCTGACGGCAGGGCTCGACGCGGCGGGCGACGCGGACGCGGTCGTCGTCATGGACACCGACCTGCAGGACCCGCCCCGGGTGAGCCTCGAGCTCATCGAGCTGTGGGAGGCGGGGGTCGACGTGGCCTACGCGCAGCGCCGTACTCGCCAGGACACCCTCTTCAAGCGCACCAGCGCGACGCTCTTCTACCGCCTGCTCGCCCGCCTCGCCGACGTCGAGATCCCCCGCGAGGTGGGCGACTTCCGGCTGATGGACGCGCGGGTCGTGGCGGAGGTGGGGCGCTACCGCGAGCACGGCCGCTTCCTCCGCGGCATCGTCGCGCACGTCGGGTTCCGCCAGGAGGCGGTGCTGTTCGACCGGGACGAGCGGCACGCGGGGGCGTCGGGCTACGACCTCCGCACCATGCTGTCGTTCGCCTCCCACGGTCTGCTGGGCTTCTCGACGGCGCCGCTGCGCCTGATCAGCAAGCTCGGCTTCGTCATCTCCGCCATCAGCGTGCTGCTGGCGGTCTACGTGTTCTCCGTGCGTGTCTTCACCCCGGAGCAGGCGGTGCCGGGCTGGGCGTTCCTCGGTGTCGGCATGTTCCTGCTGTCGGGCCTGCAGCTCATCATGATGGGCGTGATCGGGTCCTACCTCGGCCGCGTCTACGTCGAGACCCAGGACCGTCCGCTCTACTCCGTGGCGCTCGCCGCCCGCGGCCGCCGCGGCGACGGATGACGAGCGGCGCCGTACGTCGCGGAGCAGCCCTCGGCGCGCCCGTCCGGTTCGCCGCGGTCGGGGTGCTCAACACCGGCATCGACGTCGGTCTCTTCCTGCTGCTCCACGACGCGCTGGGGATCGTGCTCGCGAACCTCGTCTCGACGAGCGCGGGCATGGTGTTCAGCTTCGTCGTCAACGGCCTCGTCACGTTCTCCGCGCAACGGCTGACGTGGCGGCAGGCCGGACTGTTCGTCGCGACGACGGGCACCACGATGTGGGTGCTCCAGCCCCTGTTCATCCACGCCGCGCTGCTGGTGGTCGACCCCCTGCTGGCCGCCAAGATGCTTGCGATAGGTTGCAGCCTCGTCGTCAATTTCGCTGCGTACCGTTTCGTGGTATGGCCGCGCGGCGGGCACTGACGCCTGCCGTCCGGTTTTGTTCTCCCGCGCCGAACTCCTACAGTGAGCGGGCCGCTCGCCCAACCCCCGAGGCGCCCGAAAGTCCGAGTAGGTGCTCGCGCGCGGCTTGGAGACGAGACACGTTGACTGCACGGACCCAGGCCGAGAGCCCCCGGGGCATCCCGGAGGCGACCGTCGCGCGACTGCCCCTCTACCTCCGTGCCCTGACGCTGCTCTCCGACGAGGGCACGGCCACCTGCTCGAGCGAGGAGCTCGCGGTGGCCGCGGGCGTGAACTCCGCGATGCTCCGCAAGGACCTCTCCCACCTGGGCTCCTACGGCACGCGCGGCGTCGGCTACGACGTCGAGCACCTGCGCTACCAGATCGCCCGCGAGATCGGCCTCACCACGGACCGCAACGTCGTGGTGGTCGGTCTCGGCAACCTGGGCCAGGCCCTCGCGAACTACGCCGGGTTCCGCACGCGCGGCTTCCGTGTCGTCGCGCTCCTCGACGCCGACGAGCGGCTGCACGGCTCGGTCGTCGGGGGACTCGGGGTCCGCCCGGTCGCCGACCTCGAGAGCGTCGTCGCCGAGCTCGACGTGGCGATCGGCGTCCTCGCGCTGCCGGCGACGGCCGCGCAGGAGGTGGCCGACCGCCTCGTCGCGGCCGGCGTCACCGCCATCCTCAACTTCGCGCCGACCGTGCTGTCGGTGCCCGAGGGCGTGGAGGTGCGCAAGGTCGACCTGTCGACCGAGCTGCAGATCCTCGCCTTCCACGAGCAGCGTCGCTCGCCGTCCTACCTCGCGGACGACGAGCCGGTGGCCACCAGCGTCGGTGGCCGGGAGGAGGTCCGATGAGCGTGCTGGTCGTGGGGGTGTCCCACCACTCGGCGCCCGTGACGGTGCTCGAGCGGCTCGCGCTGGACGGCGACGCCGCGCAGAAGCTCGTGACCGACGTCGCGAGCGCGGAGCACGTCACCGAGGCGACGGTCATCGCGACGTGCAACCGGCTCGAGATCTACACCGAGGTCGAGCGCTTCCACGGCAGCATCGAGACGATCTCCCGGCTGCTCATCGAGCGCGGCGGCGCGAGCACCGAGGCGATGCTCCCGCACCTCTACGTGCACTACGACGACGCCGCCGTCTCCCACCTCTTCCGGGTGACCGCGGGCCTCGACTCGATGGTCGTCGGCGAGGGCCAGATCCTCGGCCAGGCCCGCGAGGCGCTGCGCCTCGGCCAGGAGCTCGGCACCGTCGGGCCCGCCCTGAACGTGCTCTTCCAGCAGGCGCTGCGCGTCGGCAAGCGCGCGCACGCCGAGACCGAGATCGACCGGGCGGCCCCGTCGCTGGTCTCCGCCTCCCTCGAGCTCGCCGCCCCCCACGTGCGGGGCCTGCTCGGCGCGAAGGCCGTCGTCGTCGGTGCCGGCTCGATGGCCTCGCTCGCCGTCGCCACGCTGGCGCGCGCCGGGGCCGGCGAGATCGTGGTCGTCAACCGCAGCGAGGGGGGCGCGACGCGCCTGGCGGGGGAGTACGGCGCCCGCGCGGCCCTGCTCGCCGACCTCGAGCGCGAGCTGATCGGCGCGGAGGTCGTCGTCTCCTGCACCGGCGCGACCGGCACGGTCATCACCCGCGAGCTGCTCGCCCGCGCCCGCAGCGGCCAGGAGGACCCGACGAGCCCGCTCTCGGTCGTCGACCTCGCCCTGCCCCACGACGTCGAGCCGGCCGTCGAGCACCTGCCCGGCGTCCAGCTGCTCGGTCTCACCCGGCTGGCGGAGGAGCTCCGCGTCGCCGAGGTCGCCCCGGGCATCGACGCGGTCCGCGAGATCGTCACGCAGGAGATCAGCGCCTTCACGACCGCGCGCCGCCAGGCCAGCGTGACCCCGACGGTGGTCGCGCTCCGCACGATGGCGACCACGGTGGTCGACAACGAGATGGCCCGGCTCGACGGCCGCCTCCCCGACCTCGACCCGGTGGCCCGCGCCGAGGTGCTCCACACGGTCCGCCGTGTCGCCGACAAGCTCCTCCACCAGCCGACGGTGCGCGTCAAGCAGCTCGCCAACGAGCAGGGCGCCGTGTCCTACGCCGCCGCGCTGGCCGAGCTCTTCGCCCTCGACCCCGAGGCCGTCGACGCCGTCACCCGGCCCGGAGGTCGCCCGTGACCGCCCCGCTCCGGCTCGGCACGCGCGCCTCGGCGCTCGCGATGACGCAGTCCGGCCACGTCGCCGACGCGCTCCGTGCGCGCCTCGGCCGTGAGGTCGAGCTCGTCGAGGTGACCACTCACGGCGACGTCTCCCGCGCTCCGCTCGCCACGATGGGCGGCACCGGCGTGTTCGTGAGCGCGCTGCGCGACGCCCTCCTCGCCGGTGAGGTCGACCTCGCCGTCCACTCGCTCAAGGACCTGCCGACCGCGCCCGCCGACGGCATCGCGCTCGCCGCGATCCCGCCGCGGGAGGACGCCCGCGACGTCGTCGTCGCCC
>DASWYU010000017.1:0-2193 GCA_036404795.1 Nocardioides sp.
GGAGCTGCGCGAGTGGCTGCGCCGCCTGCACGACGAGGTGCACGTGACGACGGTCTTCGTCACGCACGACCAGGAGGAGGCCATGGAGGTCGCCGACGAGATCGTGGTGATCAACGAGGGCCGGGTCGAGCAGGTCGGCACGCCCGACCAGCTGTACGACGAGCCCGCCAACGACTTCGTCATGGGCTTCCTGGGGGACATCACCTCACTCAACGGCGTGATGCTGCGCCCGCACGACGTGCACATCTCGCTCACCCCCCAGCTCTCCGGCGCTGCCGAGGGCACGGTCTCGCGACTGCTGCGGGTCGGCTTCGAGGTCCGGGCGACCGTGCTGACCGACGACGGCGACGAGGTGACCGTCGTGCTCACGCGCACCCACGCCCGCCAGCTCGGTCTCGAGTCCGGGGCGCGGGTCTGGGTCACGCCGGCGTCCGGGGCCACGGTGATCCCGTCGATGGCGGCGCAGCCCGCCTGACGGCGGCCACTCGCCGCGGGCTCAGTGCACCGAGCGGAAGAACGCCTCCGCGTCGTTCCGCTCGGTGCGCCACTGGTGCGGCGTCGCCGACCAGATGACGCGTACGCCGTCCGCCTGCAGGGCGACCGCGCGCCAGGTGCCGGCCGGCTGGTAGTCGTCGGTCTGCTGGCGCCGCGTGATCGTCCAGGTGAGCCGGTCCGCGGCGTGCCCGGCGAGACTCGCCGCGCCGCGCTCGAGGACCACCCCGCTGACGTCGCCGCGGGCGCGAACCCGCTCGGCCAGCTCGGCGAGCGACCCGCGCGGCCGCCCGGCGATCTCGGCGTACCGCAGCAGCGAGGCGCGACCCGGACGCAGGTAGAGGTGGCACACGCCGCCGCCGAAGTCGATCGACTCGGTCTGAGGCAGCGGGGGCCTGAAGGTCAGCGTCCGCCCGCGGGTGCGGCAGGTGCTCGTGGTGCTGGGGCGCAGCGACATGCTCGCCGTGGCGGCGCGGAACGACGCCCGGTGCTCGCCGCGAGCGTGCCGGGTGGTCCAGCTCAGGCGGACGCCGCGCGCCTGGACGATCCGCTGGTCGAGGTCCTGGCCGTCGCAGTAGCAGTAGTAGGCGAGGGACTCGCCGCGGTGCCGGCCGAAGACCGCGACGTCGCCGGCGTAGCGGACGTCGCTGACGGAGTCGTCGCCGCCGGTGTCGACGAAGGGGTCGACGTCACTCTCCTTCTCCCGTCGGAGCGTCTCGCCGGCGCCGAACGCGACGTAGAACTCCCGCCCGAAGCCCGCCGCGAACCCGCAGCTGGTGTCGTCGCGGCTGACGGCCTCGTAGCCGGGAGGCACCGCGAGGCTGACCGCCAGACCGCTGTTGTCGCGGCCGCGGAGGTCGGAGCAGCGGGCGCGGGTGTACCCGGACGGCAGCCGCCTGGTGGCGGCGCGGAACGGGTGCGGGGCCGCGGCGTCCTCGGGGGCCGGGGCCGTCGAGGTCGATGACGGGCGCGGGGCCGGCTCGGGACCCGCGCCGTCGGAGCCGCCGGTCGTGCATCCGGTTGCCGCGAGCGCCACGACGCTCAGCAGCGTGAGCGCGGAGAACGACCGCGAGACGACCCGGAGCACCACTCGAGGATGACAGACCGGCCGTGCGCATTCGTGCGCAACTGGTGAGCGATCATGATTGACCTGCGCATGCAGTGGTGGCAGTCTCCGAGACATGGCTGCCTGGTCTGGTGCAAGAAGTACGACTCGAGCGTCGATCGTCCTGGCCGCGATGTCGCTCGCGGCGACCTGCCTGGTGGCGGGCGCGTCGGGTGCGGGAGCGACCTCTTCGGGCGCCGCCTGGCCGGGCGGGCACCGGGTCTTCGTGAGCCCGGACGGGCACCCGGGCGCCGCCGGCACCCGTGAGGATCCGCTCGCGTCGGTGCGCGACGCGGTGGCGGTCCTCGACGGGCCCGGCACCGTGCTGCTGCGGGGTGGCACCTACGCCCAACGCATCGTCCTGCGTCACGCCGACGGCGTGACGGTGCGCCCCTTCCGTGGCGAGCGCGTGATCCTCGACGGAGGGACGCTCACGCCCCCGGCCGGCCGCTCGGCGATGGTCACGATCGTCGACAGCTCACACGTCGCCGTGCGCGGGCTGGACATCCGTGGCTACCGCACCACCTCGACCCAGGCGATGCCGATCGGCATCTACGTCCACGGCGCCTCCTCGCACGTGTCGCTGGCCGGCAACC
>DASWYU010000018.1:0-3686 GCA_036404795.1 Nocardioides sp.
GGCCGGCTCCGCGAGGGGGCGGGGGACGACGCGTGCCGCGCCGGTGAGCGGGGCCGCGGCCGCGACGTACGTGCCCGCGCCGCGGCGTCCGGTCAGCCAGCCCTCGGCGACGAGCTGTGCATAGGCCTGCTCGATGACGGTCCGGGCCACGCCGAGGTCGGCGGCGAGCGCGCGGCTGCTGGGCAGCCGGTCGCCGTCGGCGAGGGTGCCGTCGGTGATCCGGCGGCGCACGTGCCGGGCGAGCTGACGTCCCAGCGGCTCCGCCGCGGTGCGGTCGAGGGTGACCGGGAGCATGAAGTGGCCTGTCGAAGTCGGGACCGATTGGCTCGTGAGCCTAGGCCAAAGGGCGGCGAGGATGGGGGCATGTCCTCGCCGAACCCCCTGTCGTCGAACTCCCTGTCGCCGACCGCGCGCACCACGCTCACCCGCGGCCGCAACCGCCTCGTCACCGAGCGCGCGGCGCTGCACGCCCTGCTCGCCGACGCGCTCGTGGCCCACCTCGGGATCACGGTCGGCGACCACCCGCTCGTCCTGCCCACGGCCTTCGGCGTCGACATCGAGGGCCCGGACGACGGCGGATCGCTCTACCTGCACGGCTCGGTCGCGGCCGGATGGCTGCGCTCGGTCCGTGGCGCCACGGTCTGCGTCACGTTCACGGAGCTCGACGGCCTGGTCACCGCGCGCTCGGGGTTCCACCACTCGATGAACTACCGCTCGGCGGTCGTCATCGGCGCGGTGCGCGAGGTCGACGACGTCGCCGAACGGGCCCGGGCCCTGGACCTCGTCGTCGACCAGATGGTGCCCGGGCGGGCCGCGACGCTGAGGCCGCCGACGCGCAAGGAACTCGCTGCGACGGTCGTGCTCGCCGTCCCGCTCGCCGACGCCTCGATGAAGGAGCGCGGCGGGGGACCGGTGGACGACGACGTCGACGTGGCGGCCGGGGTGTGGGGCGGTCACGTGCCCGTACGGCGCGTGCTCGACGCCCCCGTCAGCGCACCGGACGCCCACGACCGGGTCCCCGACGACGTGCGGTCGCTGGTGGCCCGGCGCGGGTCAGTAGGGTGCGACGCATGACCCAGCGCACCCTGGTCCTCCTCAAGCCCGACACCGTCCGCCGCGGCCTGGTCGGCGAGATCCTGTCCCGGTTCGAGGCCAAGGGCCTCAGCCTCGTGGCGCTCGAGCTGCGCACGATCGACGCGGCCCAGGCCGACGCCCACTACGCGGAGCACGTCGAGCGCGACTTCTACCCGCCGCTGCGCACCTTCGTCACGAGCGGGCCGCTGCTCGCCGCGGTGCTCGAGGGCGACGAGGCGATCGAGGTCGTGCGCGCGCTCAACGGCGCGACCGACGGGCGCAAGGCCGCCCCGGGCACGATCCGTGGCGACCTGTCGCTGTCGAACCGCGAGAACCTCGTGCACGGCTCCGACAGCCCCGAGTCCGCCGCCCGCGAGATCGCCCTCTGGTTCCCCGCCCTCGGCGGCTGACGCCGCAACTTTCCCCGGTCGACCGGGGAACACACCGCTTTGACCATCAACGTTGATGGTCAAAGCGGCACTTTCCCCGGTCGACCGGGGAAAGTGTCAGAGGCACAACATAACCCCACTTGTGGTCGCGATGTGATCGCGGTCACAATGCGCGCAGCGCGGGTCGTCGACGGCGGCGGCCCCGATCCTGGGAGGGACGCTGCGGTGAACGTCAGCTCCACGCCCGAGACCCACGGGGCCGCCGACGGCGGGGCGGTCGTCGCCCCGCCGTCGACCTTCGTCGACGACCGCCTCGCCTGGTGGGCGGCACGCACGCCGGACGCCCCGGCGATGACCTACCGCGAGCGCACCTGGACCTGGGCGGAGTGGGACGGACGGGTCCGCCGCCTCGCCGGTGCCCTCGCGGCGGCCGGCATCGGCCGCGGCGACGTGGTCTCCTTCCTCGACAAGAACCACCCGGCGTGCGTCGAGCTCTCCCTGGCCGCCGCCTCCCTCGGCGCCGCGAACGCGATCGTCAACTGGCGCAGCGCGGGTGACGAGGTCGACTACGCGGTCAACGACTCGGGCGCGCGCCTCCTCGTCGTGGGGGCGGAGCTGCTGCCGACCATCGAAGCGATCCGGGACCGGCTGACCGCCGTCGAGCGGATCGTCGTGGTGACCCCGGACGGGGTGACCGACGACGGAGCCCCCGACGAGTACGAGGCCTGGTTGGCCGCCGCCGAGCCCCGGGGCCGCGCGGCCGACGTGGCGGTCGACGACACCTGCCTCGTCATGTACTCGTCCGGCACGACCGGCCGTCCCAAGGGCGTCATGCTGACCCACGGCAACATGGTGGCCCACACGCTGCACGCCCACGACGGGTGGGAGTTCGAGCCGGGCGACGTCTCGCTCGTCGCGATGCCGCTCTTCCACGTGGGTGGCTCGTCGTACGTGCTCTTCGGCATCCACGACGGCATCCGCTCGATCATGACCCGCGAGCCCGACGGCGCGTCGCTCGCCGGCGCCATCCTCGCCGGCGCCAACAAGACCTTCCTCGTGCCCGCGGTGCTCGCCCAGGTGCTGCAGTCCGGACCGGATGCCATCCGCCTGTTCGGGGCGCTGACGAGCTACACGTACGGCGCCGCCCCGATGCCGCCGCCGCTCCTGCGGGCCGCGATGCAGGCCTGGCCCGACACGGACTTCATCCAGGTCTACGGCCTGACCGAGGTCGCCGGGGTCGCGACCCACCTCATGCCCGAGCACCACCGCGACGCGGACCATCCGGAGCGACTGGTGTCGGCCGGCGTCGCGCTGCCCGCGATGGAGGTGCGGGTGGTCGACCCGACCGGTGGGGACGTGGCGACGGGGGAGAGCGGCGAGGTCTGGCTGCGGGGGCCGCAGGTGATGAAGGGCTACCTCGGCAAGCCGGAGGAGACCGCGCAGGTCATCACCGCGGACGGGTGGTTCCGCACCGGCGACGTCGGCCGCCTCGACGACGGCGGCTTCCTGTTCGTGCACGACCGGATCAAGGACATGATCATCTCGGGCGGCGAGAACATCTACAGCCCCGAGGTGGAGCGGGTGCTCGCCGAGCACCCGGCGGTGCTGGAGTGCGCGGTCATCGGCGTGCCGGACGAGCGGTGGGGCGAGTCCGTGAAGGCGGTCGTCGCGCTGCGGCCCGGCACCGAGGCGACGGAGGCGGAGATCGTGGCCTTCTGCCGCGAGCACCTGGCGCACTTCAAGTGCCCGCGCAGCGTCGACGTGCTGCCCGCCCTCCCGCGCAACCCGACGGGCAAGATCCTCAAGCGGGACCTGCGGGCGCCGTACTGGGAGGGCCGCGGTTCCACCGTGGTGTGAGGGACGCCGCTGCTCAGGTCAGCGCCAGGCAGCACGCGGCGAGGACCGCGGTCCCCCCGCCGAGACCCCAGCGCTCCACCGGGTGCCGCGCCGCGAGGTTCGCGAGGGTGTTCAGTCCGAACATCACGACGAGGAACCACAGGGCCGCGGTGGTGACGCCGTGCGGCAGCGGCGCGGTGACGTGGCCGCCGACGGAGGCGAGGAACCACGCGACGAGGCCGAGGAACACGCCGTTGAGCGCGCTGATGCCGCGGTAGGTGCCGGGCAGCCGCCCGTCGGGGCGGGTGACGCGGCCGCCGTACGCCGCCTGGCCCCACGGGGCTCCCGCCGCGAGCGCGAGCTGGTGGACGGCGGCGAGCGCGGCGA
>DASWYU010000019.1:0-9884 GCA_036404795.1 Nocardioides sp.
GCCGAGGGCTGGTGAGGCGCAAACCGGTGGGGGCGGATGCCCCGGGTGCTGCGACAATCGTCGGCGGCACGACCCGTGTCCGAGAGACTGCCGCAACCCCGAGAGAGTGAGCCCACGATGGCCCTGGCCGACCTCGCCCGCACCGACCTCGCCGCCTTCGCCGACGCCCAGCGCGCGGCGTACGCCGAGCTCACGGCGAAGGGCCTCAAGCTCGACCTGACGCGGGGCAAGCCGTCGCCCGCGCAGCTCGACCTGTCCGAGCGGCTGCTCGACCTGCCGTCGGGCCACACGGCGGCGGACGGCACGGACGTGCGCAACTACGGCGGGCTGGCCGGCCTGCCGGAGCTGCGCGCGATCTTCGCGGAGCTGCTCGGCACGTCGGTGGAGAACGTCGTCGCGGCGGGTTCGTCGAGCCTGACGCTCATGCACGACACCCTCGTGCAGGCGCTGCTCTACGGCCGCCCGAACAGCCCGGAGCCGTGGGGCGTCGAGGACGTCGTGCGCTTCCTGTGCCCGACGCCCGGCTACGACCGCCACTTCGCGCTCGCCGACCGGCTCGGCATCGAGCTGATCCCGGTGCCGATGTCGGACGACGGGCCGGACGTGGAGGTCGTCGCCTCCCTGGTCGCGGACGACCCGACGATCAAGGGCATGTGGCTGGTGCCGACCTACGCCAACCCCACCGGATCGGTGTGCTCCGACGAGGTCGCGCGCACGCTCGCCTCGATGCCGACGGCGGCGCGGGACTTCACGATCCTGTGGGACAACGCCTACGCGGTGCACCACCTGACCGAGGTCGAGACCACGACGCCCGACATCATCACGCTCGCCGCGGAGGCCGGGAACCCGGACCGCGTCGTCGTGTTCGCGTCGACCTCGAAGATCACGTTCGCCGGTGCCGGCGTCGCGTTCCTCGCCGGATCCCCGGCGACGGTGGCGGCCTACCTGGAGGGCCTCGGCTACTACTCCATCGGGCCCGACAAGGTGAACCAGCTCCGCCACGTCGAGTTCTTCGGCGACGCGGCCGGCGTGCGCGCCCACATGGCGAAGCACCGGGAGCTCATCGCGCCGAAGTTCGCCGAGGTGCAGCGCGTGCTCGCCGAGCGGCTGGGGGAGCACGGCATCGCCGAGTGGACCGACCCGGCGGGCGGCTACTTCGTCAACCTCGACGTGCTCGACGGCACGGCGAAGCGCGTCGTGGAGCTCGCGAAGGACGCGGGGATCGCGCTGACGCCGGCGGGCTCCGCGTTCCCGTACGGCGAGGACCCGCGCAACCGCAACATCCGCCTCGCCCCGACCCTGCCGCCGCTGGCGGAGGTCACCACCGCGATGGAGGGCGTCGCCACCTGCGTGCTGCTCGCCGCCGCGGAGGAGCTGCTCGGCTGACCCACCGCCGTACGGCGCGGCCCCGGTGCCCCTCGCGGGCACCGGGGCCGTCGTGCGTCCGGGGTCAGCCCCCGACGACCGGCACGCCGGCCAGGGCGGAGGCGAGGTCGGAGTCGGACAGCGGGTCGTCGTCGAGGCGGCCGCCGAGGAACGCGTCGTACGCGCCCAGCTCCAGCAGGCCGTGCCCGGACAGGCCGACGACGATGACCTTCTCCTCGCCGGTCTCCGCGGCGGCGAGCGCCTCACGCCGCGCCTGCGCGAGTGCGTGCGCCGACTCGGGGGCGGGGACGATGCCCTGCGTGCGGGCGAACTCGATGCCCGCCTCGAAGCACTCCGACTGCGACAGCGCGGTCGCCTCGATCAGCCCCTCCGCGTAGGCGTGCGAGACCAGCGGCGCCATGCCGTGGTAGCGCAGGCCGCCCGCGTGGATCGGCGAGGGGACGAAGTCGTGGCCGAGGGTGTGCATCTTCATGAGGGGCGTGAGGCCGGCCGTGTCGCCGAAGTCGTAGCGGTACTCGCCACGCGTCAGCGTCGGGCACGAGGTGGGCTCGACGGCGATGATGCGCGGGTCCTGCCGGCCGGCGAGCTTCTCGCCGAGGAACGGGAAGGTCAGGCCGGCGAAGTTCGAGCCGCCGCCGGCGCAGCCGATGACGAGGTCGGCGCCCGACTCGCCCGCCTTGGCAAGCTGGGTCAGGGCCTCCTGGCCGATGACCGTCTGGTGGAGGAGGACGTGGTTGAGCACGGAGCCGAGCGCATACTTCGTGCCCTCGTCCTGCGCGGCCACCTCGACGGCCTCGGAGATGGCGATGCCCAGCGAGCCGGGGTGGCCCTCGTCGTACGCCTTCCCGGACTCCGTCAGTCGGCTCGGCGACCGGTGCACGCGCCCACCGAAGACCTCGATGAGCGTGCGGCGCTGCGGCTTGGAGTCGTAGGAGGCGCCGACCTGCCACACCTCGCAGTCCACGCCGAAGAGCGAGGAGGCGTAGGACAGCGCGGTGCCCCACTGCCCGGCGCCGGTCTCGGTCGTGAGCTTCGTGATGCCGTTCTTCGCGTTGTAGTAGACCTGCGGGACGCTCGTGTTGACCTTGTGCGACCCGGCGGGGGAGACGCCCTCGTACTTCACGTAGATGCGTGCGCTCGTGCCGAGCTTCTTCTCCCACGTGCGGGCGCGGAAGAGCGGCGAGGGTCGGTACTGCGCGTAGACCGCACGCACCTCCTCGGGGATCTCGACCTCCCGGTCGGTGCTCACCTCCTGGAGGATCAGCTCCATCGGGAAGAGCGGCGCCAGGTCGTCCGGGCCGACCGGCTCGTGGGTGGCCGGGTGCAGCGGCGGCGGGGGAGGCGTGGGGAGGTCGGCGACGATGTTGTACCAGTGCGTCGGCGCCTCGGTCGGGTCCAACGTGTAGGTCACCTGGTCGCTCACGCGTCCGCTCCTTCGTCTCGTCTCGCCCCGGCGGCCTGGCCGGCGGCTGCGGTCGGGTGCCGCGGCGCGAGCCTAGGTCGAGAGGTCACCGCGTCGTCCGGAAACGAGACGGTCGTCCGGTGGGTGGACGGGTTGGGTGCGACGGGATCCAGCGAACCGCCCGTACGGCGCGTTCCCACGGGCTAGGTTGCGGGCATGGCGCGGGTGGAGAACGAGTACGGCGTGCCCGGCATCCCGTACCTCGGCGTGCCGTCGCTGCTCGGCACGGCGCTCCTGCTCCTCCCCGCCGCCCTCTGGGGCTTCGAGTCGTCGCAGTGGCACGCGCCCTGGACGTTTGGGCCTGGCCGGTGGAGGTCTCGCGCTCGTGCTGGCGACGGAGGTCGCCACGCGGGAGGAGAAGCGGCAGACGTGGGTCGTGCGCGCGCACCTCGGGATGCGGTGGGGCGAGCGGACCGCATCGTGGAAGGAGCACCGGTCCCGCCTGCTGTGGCTGGGGCTGGCGGCGTTCTGCGCGGTGATGGCCCACGTCGCCGGCGAGTCGTCGCGGATGTCGTTCCTCGCGATCGTGACGTCGGGCTTCATCCTCGCCGACCACGGCCTGTCCGCGGTGCAGAAGTGGCGGCACGAGCGCGACGACCGGCGCCGGGAGGGCGCCGCGGCAGGTCCCGTCGTGCCGCACGGTGAGCTGGCCGGAGAGCCCGCCGGAGGCGGGATGGTGACGGGGTGAGCGGGCCCGTCGCACCGCTGCCGCCGCGGCCGGCCGGGGGAACCGCGCAGGCCGGGAGCTTCCACAACCAGTTCGGGGTGCCGGTGCACGCGGGGTGGACGGTTGCCGCCGCACTCGGAGGGCTGCTCGCGATCGGCGCCCTGCTCGTGCTGACCCTGGCGGGGCTGTCGCGCACTTCGGTCGCGGTCGCCGTCGTGCTGGGTGGGCTCGCGCTGCTCGCGGCCGTCCCGGCGTGGCTCCGGACCGCCGAGTCCCGCCGGCAGACCGCCATCGTGCGGGCCGCGTTCGGGTATCGACGGGGTGAGCGACCGTGGACGTCGAAGGAGCACCGCAAGCAGCTCGTTATCCAGGCCGTCCTCGTCGCTCTGGCGGCACTGTCGCTGTGGAACGGGGGCACGGTCGTCCACGGCTACCTGCTGATCTTCTGGATCGCGTTGTTCGGGACGACGGCGTTGTCGGCTCTTCAGAAGCGCCGTCACGAAAGCGCACCGCAGGGGTGGTTGCCGCGCCCCCCTGACAGTGCGCCTCCCCGGTGGGGGTGGCACCGTCTGCCGACGGCGCCCCTGCAGCCCCAACGCCCCCTCCCGCCGAGGCCGGGTCGCCGACCGTGACGCCGTCGCGCCGAGCAGCGGTTGGCTAGGTTGCGGTGATGGGGGATCGCACGTGGGGCCGCTGGGCGCGCCTGGTCATCGGGGGTGGCCTGGGCGGCGGCCTCCTCGCTGCGCTCATCGGGGGAGCCGTCGGCGCGTACGCCGGCGGCGGGCTGCCGCTGTGGGTGCTCGTGCTCGCCCTGGCCGTGCTGGTCCCGGCAGCGGTCTGGCTCGCGGTCGTGGTGCTGCGGGAGTTCGTCGTCGTGATCCAGACCGAGGTGCTCGCGCCGTACGGACTGTCCCCGCCCCGGATGAACATCTGGCCGGCGGTCGCCGTCGGCTTGCTCGTGCCAGTGGTCATCGGAATCCTCGTCACCGACATCCTCCCCACACCGACCCGGTGGATCGTCGTTGCTCTGCTCGTCGTCGGCGGAGCGTGGACCTCTGCGATCGCCTGGCGGGCCGGCGCGGAGGGCCGGCGCGCGGTGAAGGAGGCACGCCGCGAGCGCGGGTACCTCCTCGGCGAGCAGCCGTGGTCGTGGTGGGTGCACGCAGGGTACGCACTGTTTGCTGTCGCGATCCTCGTCCTGCAGGTCTGGAACGCCGTCGGCGCCGGCTCCGATCAGTGGTTCTTCTGGGCCGGAGTGGTCTTGTTCAGCGGTCTGGTCGTGAGCGTCGCGTGGTCGGCCGTGCAGAAGCGGCGGCGCGAGCGTCGCGGCGGCTCGTCGGGTCGGGAGGCGTCCGCGTGAACGATCTCGGTGTCGAGGTGCCCCGGCGGCTGTGGTTGCTGTGGGTGCCGGCCGTGTTGTGCCTCGTCGCAGCAGGCCTGCTCGGTGGGGCCTCCGGGTTCGGCATGGACGCGTCCCGGTGGATCCCGCTGGTCGCCTTGCTGGCCGTGGCCTTCGTGGTGCTGGCGGTGGCGACCTTCGGTGCCGGCCGGGAGACGCGACAGGCGTCGCGCGTCGCCGTCGAGGAGCGGGGGTACGGGCGCTGGGAGATCGCGATGTCGTGGCGGTTGCATCGTCTGCAGATCGCGTGTGCTGGCATCCTCGCGGCCGGCCAGCTCCTGATCATCGGCCTGGGCAATCCGCACTGGCTCAACTGGCTGATCCTGGCGAGCGCCGCCGTGAACCTCACGGTCGTCGGCCGGTCCGCGGTGCTCCGACGCCGGCGCGAGCGGCGGCAGGCCGCATGAGGACGGAGCACGGCGTACCGATCCCGCGGCGTGCGGTGGTGACCGCCGGGGCGGGTGCCGTGCTGGTGCTCGCGATCATCTGGGTGTGGGCATTCGATGCGCCGGTGCCCGAACGGGCGCTGGTGACGGTCGGCACGGTCGCGATCGCCTTCATGCTGGCGCGCTGAGCTTTGTCTGGAGGGCCGACGTACGGCGCCAGACGCGCGTCATCCGCGCCGCGCTCGGCTACCGCCGGGGAGAGCGGCCCTGGACCTGGGGTCAGCACCGGCTGCAAGCTCTGTCGCTCGGCCTCATAGGTGCCGGGTTCATGGTGGGTGCCTTGTCGGGCGCGGGGCTGGAGTTCGCGCCCGTCGGGATCTTCGCGCTGGCGAATCTCGCCGCTGTTGCGTGGTCCGCCGTCCAGAAGCGTCGCCACGAGCGCAGTGATCTCGAGCGGTTCGGGCTTCCGGAGGCATACCGGTCGCGCTGAGCCTCCTGTTTGTCGTCCGGCACCACGGGGCACATCGGGGCGCACCTCGTCGCCGACCCGTAGGACCTCCCATGGCTCGCTCCAACGTCGTCAAGCTGCTCGACCCCCGCTCGTTCACGTCGCCCCTGCAGTGGGTCGCCGCGAGCGCCGCGGTCGTCGGCCTGGTGCTCGCGCTCGTCGGCTTCCTCGGGGCCTCGTTCCTCCAGGAGCGGTCGCTGCGGAACACGCCGATCTGCGCCGACGGGGAGACGTCGGGCTGCCTCGTCGCCGTCGAGGGCGAGATCGAGCGCCCGACGCGCAACAGCACGACCCGCAACTTCGTGCCGTGGGACGACGGCCGCACGGTGCGCATCGACGGCCTCAGCGACTCCGACCGTCGGGAGCTCGTCGACGGCAAGCGCGTCGACGGGCTCTTCGACGGCAGCCGCCTCGTCGGCATCGACGCGTCGGGACGGAAGTACTTCCACACCCGCATCCAGGACGCCGGAACGGGCTGGAAGGTGCTCGCCTTCGGCGGCGCCGGCATCACGGCCGTCGGGATCGGAGGCCTGTTCCTGACCCGTCGTCGCGACTGAGGCTCTGACCGGGGCCCGGGCTCAGTCCATCGCGGTCGCGATGACGAGGCCGGCGCCGACCGCGGTGCTGGTCGCGATCCCGGAGACGGTGCGGGCGACGACCGTGCTGACCGCGCTCGCGCCCCACGATCCTTGCTCGAGCTCCTTGGCGCGGGTCGCGGCGGCCGTGTTCCACGGCAGCGGTGGGCGGAGCACGGGCAGGGTCTGGCTGCCGGACAGCAGTGCGATGAGGGCCCCGGTGCGCGGGTCGGGATCGGCGCCGTCCTCGAGCACCGCGACGATCCGGCGCCGTACCTCCGCCTCGCGACTGCCGTCCGCCGCCGGCGTCACCGTCCACCGGAACACCCGCAGGAGCCGCTTGGTCTCGCGGCGCACGTAGCCGCGCTCCACCAGCCGGTCGACGACCCTGACCCACAGCCCCGATCCGAGCGTCACGAGGTGGTTCTGGGCGCTCTGGGTCTTCTTCGTCACGCGGGCGAGCGTGTCCGCGAGCAGCGGGTCCGTCACGGGGTCGCCGTCGGCGGCGTGCACGCGGGGCCCGCCCATGACGGCGTGCGTGTCGTCGACCTCGATGCGCCCGCGGAGGGCGAGGTCCGCGAGCAGCGCGCCGCCCAGGGTGTAGTGGAGCGTCGTCGCGCCCGCGATGTAACCGCCCGCCTCGTCGAGCAGGAGCAGGGCCAGGTCCTCGACCAGGATCGGTTCGGTGTCCATGTCCCCAGCCTGGGCGCGGGTCCGCAGCCTCACCAGTGACAGGTGTCAGGGGACGCGTTCTGCTTCCCTTTCGCCCGTCTTGCGGCAGGCTTGAGGAATCCGTTCCGCGCAGCTCAGGAGGCACGCCCGATGCAGGACTTCTCGACCGACCGTCACGACGAGCTCCTCGGCATCGCTCGCTTCACGTTCGTCGAGGGGGGTGCGGCCGAGTTCAAGCGGCTCTCCGCACGCTGCATGGAGATCGTGCGGACGCAGGACACGGGCACGCTGCAGTACGACGTCTACCTCGACGACGCCGAGACGGGCGCCGTCGTCATCGAGCGCTATCGCGACTCCGCCGCGTTGATCGAGCACCTCCGGAACATCGGCGACGAGCTCATGCAGGCCGTGCTCGCGACCGCCGCATCCGTCGAGGGGGAGACGTTGGGTACGCCGAGCGCCGAGCTGCGCGAGCGCATGAGCGAGGGCCCCGTGCGGCTGTTCCTGCCGTTCCTGTCGATGTGAGGTGATCGGGCGATTCTCGGGTGCCGCCGCTCGAACCGTGCGACGCTTCGCGGCGTGCGGTACGGGGGTGCGGCGGGGGAGCCGTCGATCGGGTGGGCGTTGGTCGACGTCGAGACGACGGGCCTGAGTCCGCAGATGCACCGCGTCCTCAGTGTCGCGTGCCGGACGGTCGAGGACGACGGACGAGTCTCGGGCGAGTGGTCGTCCCTGGTCGACCCCGGGTGCGATCCCGGCCCTGTCCACATCCACGGCATCACGCGCGAGCGCCTGCGCGGCGCGCCGCCGTTCGAGCAGGTGGCGGAGCACCTGCACCGCATGGTCCGCGGCCGCGTGCTGGTCGCCCACAACGCGAAGTTCGATCACGCCTTCCTACAGTCCGAGTCGCGGCGCAACGGCCATGACCTGCCTGTGGACCGGCGGCTGTGCACGCTCACCGCGTCGCGGCGGCTCGACCTGCCCGTCGAGAACTACCGTCTCGCGTCTCTCGCCAGGTACTGGGGCGTCCGTCAGGAGCGCGCTCACGACGCGCTGGACGACGTGCGCGTGCTCAGCGAGATCTTCGCCCACACCCGCGTCCACGCGACCAGGCTCGGGATCGGCCTGCCGGTGCTCGCCTGCGGCGACGACGACCGAGCGGCTCCGGTCACGCCCGCCAAGGCGCCGCGGGTCCCGTGCCTCTACGCCAACCCGCCGACGTGGTCCCCGGGGGAGCCGCTGGTCCAGGGCATGAAGATCGTCATCACCGGTGACACGCGGCGCCCGCGGTCCGAGTGGTACGCCCGACTGATCGAACGCGGCCTCAACCCCATGAACAACGTGAGCAGCCAGACGCGGCTCGTGCTGAGCGACAGTCGGTTCTGGCAGTCGGTCAAGCTGCAGCGAGCCCGGGAGCTCGCCGTACCCGTGCTCACCGAGCTCGACCTCGAGCGCCTCGTGGAGGACGTGCGGCCGGGTGTCACCCACGAAGAAGCGGCCGCGGCCACGAGGCAGGCCGCACGACGGGCACGCGCTGCGACAACGGCGGCTGCCCGGGGACCGTGGGCCGGTCGGGTCGTGATGGTGCTGGGCGGGACGCACGCGGAGGCCTCGGCCGTGAGGGCGGAGGCTGCGGGGCGCGGTGCGCGGGTGCTGGTCACGCTGGGCGCGAGCACGACGCACGTTGTCGTGCTCGCGGGGGCGGAGCGTGACAGGCGCTGGGGCAAGGTGCGGGAGCGTGGTCTGACCGTGGTCGGGGCAGACTTGACGGAGCCCGATGACGCGGTTCCGGATCGCTCGGCGGAGACCGAGGCAGCTGGTGCGGCTGTCCTCGTGCGGGGACAGGTGATCGACCTCCCCACCACGGACAGGCTCGGTATCGACCTCAGTTGGGACCCCGCCGGGCCCGTCGTCGACGTGGTGGCGTTCCTGCTCGGTCCTGGTGAGCGTGTGCGGTCCGACGACGACTTCGTCTTCTACAATCAGCCGTCGACGTCAGGTGTCGCGCTTAGTCTGGACGGCGACGCGGAGCAGGCGGTGGCGCTCGAGCTCGACGAGATCGACGCCGCGGTCGAGCGCATCCAGCTGGCGGCCGTCATCGATGGCGCCGGCACCTTCGCGGACGTCGGTCCGATCGCGGTGAGGATCTCCGGCGACGGCAGCGAGTCGGCCACCTCGGTGCTCGACGCAGCCTCGGTGGAGACCGCCCTCGTCGTGGCCGAGGTCTACCGCCGCCGCGGCGTGTGGCGACTCCGCATCGTGGGTCGGGGCCACGAGCGCTCCCTGGCCGAGCTCGCGAGCGCGCTCGGCGTGGATGTGGAGAGCTGATCGTCAGAGGTAGGAGACGACAGCGTCCAGTGCGTCGGTCGCGATCGACGGCCAGAACAACGCAGGCGCCACCACGACGACCGTGACGAACGCGAGCCCTCCGACGATCGGTCGGCCCCGCAGGACGTGGAGGACGGCGCCGACGACGACGGCCGGTACGACGAACACCGCCGCCGTCGGCAGCGCGAGCAGGCACCACGCGAGGATGCCGCCGTAGATCGGGACGCCCCAAAGCCGCGTCGCGACCCGTCGGCTGCTCCGGCTGCGGCGTGTGCGCTGGTTCTGCACGACGTCCCGGATCGGCAGGTGGCACGACCGGCAGGCGGCCGCAGTCGGCGCGACCTCCGATCGGCACACCGGGCACGTCAGCGCCTCGAGCACGACCTTGTCTCCCCGTGTGGTCACGGTCGACCCATCGGCAGGCGGGATTCGGTGATGAGGGGAAGCAGCGGATTCTTGGCGCCGTCGGGGGCGGTGAGAGTGCGGTGGATCGGTGAGGAC
>DASWYU010000020.1:0-7203 GCA_036404795.1 Nocardioides sp.
GCTCCCTGCGGCTGGCAGGATGGACGGCATGGTCGGCTCGTACTGGAGGCAGGTGATCGACTCCGGCCTCGGTGTCCCGACCGACCGCCCGCTCGGGGACCTGACGGCCGAGCTCACCCGGATGCTCGGCTCCAGCGATCCCGCGGAACGCGACCGCACGGCGTACCCGACGCTCGCCACCTGGATCGACCGGGGCGTGTACGACGAGCTCCTCGCCGGTCTCGGCGACGGGATCGCGACGGGGTTGGCCTCCGGAGTGGGCGAGAGCGGCACGGACTCGGTGTTCCGGCGCAGCTTCTCGGCCCTGCTGCTCGGTGAGTGCGTCGCCCGCGACAACCGGCGCGCCCTGGTGCGCGGCACCCAGATCCTCGACTGGGGCGACCGGATCGTGTCGTGGTACCTCCGCGAGCGCGACGACCGCGGCTTCGTGCCCGGCAAGGGGTGGGCCCACGCGATCGCGCACGGCGCCGACGCGATCGGCAGCCTCGCCGAGTCGCCGCACCTCGCCGCGCCGGAGCTGACGGTCCTGCTCGACGTGCTCGCCGACCGGGTCCTCGCCGACGGCAACCGGCTCCTCGTCTCCGGCGAGCCCGACCGGGTCGCCGAGGCGACCCTGCGGGTGCTCCGCCGCAACGTGCTGCCCCTGAACGTGGTCGAGCCGTGGGTGCGGCGGATCGCGGCCCGCGCGACGGCGTACCCCAGCGAGCGCCAGGACCCCTACCTGGTGACCGGCAACCCCGAGGCCTTCCTCCGGGCGCTCCACCTGCAGCTCGTGCTCGCCCCCGACCCGCCCCAGATGCGGTCCGACCTGCTGCTGGTGGTCGTCGACGCGCTCCGCCAGACGAATCCCGGGCTCCGCACCCGCTGACGCCCGGCGGGGGCTCCCCCTCGACGTGACTCATGAGTAACGTGGGTCACATGACGACCGACTCCCCGTCCGCCCCCGCCGCCGACGACGCCGCCGGCACCGCCCTCGAGGGGCACGCCGGCGTCCTCGCCGTCGCCGCCGCCCGTGCCCACGGCGTCGAGACCATGTTCACGCTGTCGGGCGCACACGTGTTCCCGATGTACGACGGCGCCGTGAAGGCCGACCCGCCGATGCGGCTCGTCGACGTGCGTCACGAGCAGACGGCGGCCTTCGCGGCCGAGGCGACGGGGAAGCTCACCCGCACGCCCGGGCTCGCCGTGCTGACGGCCGGGCCCGGGGTGACGAACGGCGTGAGCGCGATCGCGCAGGCGACGTTCGCCGGCTCGCCGATGGTGGTCGTCGGTGGCCGCGCGCCCGCGAACCGCTGGGGGTCGGGCAGCCTGCAGGAGCTCGACCACCCGCCGATCCTCGCCCCGGTCGCGAAGGACGCCCGCACGCTCCACCTGGCCTCCGACGTGCTCGGCGGGATGGACGCCGCGTTCACGACGGCGGGCGCGTCGCACCGCGGGCCGGTCTTCGTCGACGTGCCGATGGACGAGTTCTTCAACACGGCCGCCGGCCCCGTGCCGACCGGCGCGCGCCCGGCTCCCGTGCAGCCCGATCCCGACGCCTTGGGTGCCATCGGCCGTCTGCTGGCCGAGGCGAGCCGGCCGGTCGTCGTGCTCGGCACCGACGTGTGGGCCGACGGCGCGGAGGAGGCCGCCCTGCGACTCGTCGTCGAGGCGGGTCTGCCCGCCATCACCAACGGGATGGGGCGCGGCGTCGTCCCCGGGGGCCACCCGCTGCTCGTGACGAAGGCACGCAGCGCGGCGTTCAACGGTGCCGACCTCGTCGTCGTGGTGGGCACGCCGCTCGACTTCCGACTGGGGTACGGCGTGTTCGGCGGGAAGGACGGCGCCACCCCCGCGCGGGTCGTGCACGTGGCCGACTCCGCCGCGCAGGTCTCGGGGCACGCGGAGCTCGCGGCGTCGGCGTACGGCGACCTCACCCTCGCCCTCGACGGCATCCTCGTCGCGCTGCAGGCGCAGCAGCGCTTGCCGGACCACGCCGGCTGGGTGGCCGACCTCCAGGCCCGGGTCGGTGCGGCCGCCGAGCGCGATGCGGAGCTGCTCGGCGCGGAGGCCGACCCGGTGCACCCCGCCCGCATCTACGGCGAGCTCGTCCCCCGGCTGGCCGACGACGCGGTCGTGATCGGCGACGGGGGCGACTTCGTGTCGTTCGCGGGCAAGTACGTCGAGCCGAAGCGCCCCGGTGGCTGGCTCGACCCCGGCCCGTACGGCTGCCTCGGCGCCGGCCTCGGGGCAGCGATCGCGGCACGCATCGCACGCCCGTCGTCGCAGGTCGTGCTGCTGCTCGGCGACGGAGCGGCGGGCTTCTCGCTGCTCGACGTCGACACGCTCGTGCGCCACGACCTGCCGGTCGTGATGGTCATGGGCAACAACTCGGCATGGGGCCTGGAGAAGGGGCCCATGCAGATGCTCTACGGCTACGACGTGGCGGCCGACCTGGCGCCCCGCACGGCCTACGACGAGGTGGTGAAGGCCCTCGGCGGCGCGGGCGAGACCGTCACGGACCCGCGCCAGATCGGGCCCGCCCTCGACCGCGCCTTCGCCTCGGGTGTGCCCTACCTCGTCAACGTGATCACGGACGTGGAGGCGGCCTACCCCCGCAACACGTTCGGGATCTGAGCGCGCGGTGGAGATCCGCCGGGTGCGGGCCGGTGAGGAGACGGCGGTCGGCGCGCTGACGGTCGCGGCGTACGAGCCGTTCCTCGACGGCCCCGACGACCCCTACGTGGCGAGCCTCCGTGGCGTCGCGCGGCGCGACGCCGAGGCCGAGGTCTGGGTGGCCGTGGACGACGGCGCGCCGCTGGGCGCCGTGACGTTCTGCCCCGTCGGCTCCCCCTGGCGCGAGATCGGTCGGGACGACGAGGGCGAGTTCCGGATGCTCGCGGTCGCACCGGCGGCGCAGGGCCGGGGCGTCGGGCGCGCGCTCGTCGAGGCCTGTCTCGACCGGTCGCGGGAGGCCGGCTTCACCGGGGTGGCGCTGTCGTCGCTGCCGGTGCAGACCGGCGGCCACGCGCTCTACGCCTCGGCCGGCTTCCGCCGCGACCCGTCTCGCGACTGGGCGCCGTACCCCGGCATCGACCTCTGGGCGTTCGTGCGCGGGCTGGAGGGCGAGCACACGGGTACGGCGCGTGCTCGCGTCACCCCGTGACCTCGACCGTCACCGTGTCCGCGTCGTGCTCCACCCCCGCCGCGTCGACGACCGTCATCACCACGGTCGAGGTCCCCGGGCGGACCGCCGCCCACTGCGCGACCTCGCGACGGTCGAGGTTCACCCGCTCGAGGCTGTCGCCCGCCGTGATCCGACCGCCGGCCGGCGTGGGCGCCGCCCCACCCCGGTCCGCCTCCTCCTGCGTCCAGACGACGGGATCGGCGTCGAGCCAGAACGACTCCCCGACCGCGAGACTGATGGTCTCGCCGGCCCGGATCCGCGCGTCGTCGAGCACGTCGGACCCGCCCTGGTTCCCCGTGTGGTTGCCGCCCAGCCGGATGCCGTCGACGAAACCCTGCGGCGGTGCCTCGACCTCGAGCCGCACCGTCGCACCCCGCGGCAGGACGCTGCTCACCGCCGGTTCGACGGCGACGAAGCGGCCGGCGGTGGCGGGCAGGCGCCGTCGGACACGACGGCCGAGCACAGCGGGAGCCCCTCGGCGTCGTCGCACGACGTCGCCTCGCGCCTGAGGGTCGACGGCTCGCCCGGCTCCTGTGCCGACCGCCACCCGCGGCCGAGTTCCACGGCGGTGACGTCACGGGCCGGGCTGCTGGCCATCGCGCACATCTCGCGCATCGGGTTCACCACCGTGTCGGCGAGGGGTTGCCCGTTGCACTCGACCGCGTCCGTCGCCCACTTCTCCGGTACGGCGAGGGCCAGTCGGCCGTGGCCGACGAGCCGGTACCCGTCGGCCACCTCACGGTCGAACGTCGGCGCCCCGGCGGAACCGACCCCACCGGCGGCGGCTCCCACCGGCCGTTCCGTCGGCTCACCGGCCGCGACGATCCCGACCGCGCCGATCGCCAGCGCGCCCGCGCCGACGGCCGCGATCGTCGCGACGACGACCGCTCCGCGTCGTACCCGCATGGTCTCCCCCTCATCCGTGCGGCGGCGGTGCGGTCGGTGGCGCACCCCCGTGACGCCGCCCGACCCCGCGCCCCTGGGACGCGCGAGCCGGCCGCCCGGGTTCCCTCGGCGGCGAAGAACTTCTCAGCGCGCCCCGGCGACCAGCGTCACCGTGACCGGGGCGCCGTTCGCGAGCAGCGTGCCGGGCGTCGGCTCCACGGCGAGCACGTCGCCCGCCTTGCGGTCGTCCTCGACCTCGACGACCGTCACGTCGAGGCCCTCGCCCCGCAGCCACGCGACGTAGTCCCACCCCGCGCCGACGCTGCCGTTCACGCCCACGCCCCCGGGCGGCGGGAGGCCGAGGTGGTGGCGGAGGACGCGGTACGACGTCGCCACCTCCGCGACGACCTCCCGCGCCGCGTCGGTCGGCAGGGTGGACGCCACGTGGACGGACGGCTGATCGGCGCCGACGATCCACACGTCGCAGCCGCCGACGTCCTCGACGCGGAAGCCGATCTCCTCACCGGTGCCGTCGTGGCAGGCCAACGCCTCGTCCGGGGCCTCCTCCGGGGTGCCGCTCGGATCGCCGGGCAGCGGGACCGTCCCGAACTGGACCCACGACAGGCCGCTCGCCAGCGAGGCACCGCACAGCAGGTAGTTCGGTTCCGGACCCAGCACCGTGTCGGCGCGCGGGGTGCCGCAGTGCTGCTCGGCGTCCGACCACCGCTCCGGTACGGCGAGGGCGACCCGCCCGACGGCCACGAGCCGCGTCCCGTCGGCCACGGCGAGCTCGTCCGACCTCTCGGCCGCCCCCGCGATCGCCCCCGTCGCTGCCTCCGTCGCCGGCTCAGGTCCTGCGGCGACCGGGCGGACCGGCGACGTCGTGGCGGCGGGAGCGCTCAGCAGCCCGACCATCCCCACGACGAGAAGGACCGCGCCGGTGAGCGCGGTCAGGACCAGGAGGACGCGCCCGTCGGCCGCACGAGTGATCACACCCTCTCGACGCCCGAGGCGGATCGGATGGTTCCCCGGCGCACCCCGGGATCCGCGCGAGCCGCGTCAGAGGCGCGCCAGGAACCGCTCCGCGTCGACCACGACGCGGGTGATCTCGCCGGTCGCGAGGACCTTGCCGAGCGCCTCGACGCCCTCGGCGTCGGTGACGACCTCCCGCGCGGCGACGCTGAACCGCACGAGCCGGCCGTCCAGGTAGGACTGCGTCGCGTGCACCTCCACGACGCCGCCGACCGGGGTCGCGGCCCGGTGCTCGAGCTCGACGCGGGTGCCGACGCTCGTGGCGCCGTGCGCCATGCCGGGCGCCAGCGCGGCGACCGTCGCGGCCTCGCACCACGCGAGGAGACGCGGTGTGCCCAGGACCGGCAGGCTCCCGGAGCCCACCGCCTCGGCGGTGTCGCGGTCGGTCACCTCGAAGCGGAGGCGCGCCTCGACCGTGGGGAACCCTGCGGCGTCGGAGGGAGACATGGGCCCATCCTGACCGGTCCCCGAAATGCGACGCACCCCCGGGCCGCGAGGCTCCGGGGGTGGCGTTGAGTGCGGCAGGCGCTCAGGCGTTGGGGCGCTTGCCGTGGTTCGCGCCCTTCTTCTTGCGAGCGCGGCGCTTGCGGCCGGTCTTGCCCATGGTGGGTCCTCCTCGAGTGGTGCGGCCCGAAGGTCGGTCTCCCACAGGCCAGCGGGCATCTTCTCAGATCAGACGGAGCGGCGCCAAAGCGAGCCGGGCCGGTCTACTCGGTGATCCGCACCTGCACGGCGCGGATCTGCACCATCACTCGCTGTCGGAGCGCGTCGGGTGCCGCCTCGCGGCACGACCGCGCGACGACCGCCTTCACGGTGCGCTCGAGGTCGTACTTCCGCAGGCACGGCCCGCACTCGTCGAGGTGCGCCTGCACCACCGTGCAGTCGCCCTCGTCGAGCTCGTTGTCGAGGAAGTAGATGATGCGCTCGAGGAAGTCGGCGCAGCTCTCCACCTCGTCGGCGGACCCGGTGCCGTGGGAGTGCGTGGGAGTGCTCATCGGGCGCCGCCCTTCTGCATCGCGGCGCCGACCGTCTCGGGGGCGACCAGGTCGTGGGCGCGCACGTAGTCGGCCAGCATGTCCCGCAGCTGGCGGCGTCCACGGTGGAGGCGCGACATCACGGTGCCGATCGGGGTGTCCATGATCTCGGCGATCTCCTTGTAGGGGAATCCCTCGACGTCGGCCAGGTAGACCGCGAGCCGGAACTCCTCGGGAAGTCGCTGCAGTGCGTCCTTCACCTCACTGTCGGGGAGGTGCTCGAGCGCCTCGTGCTCCGCCGACTTCAGACCCGACGACGTGTGGGACTCGGCGCGCGCGAGCTGCCAGTCCTCCACGTCCTCCGCCATCGACTGCTGCGGCTGCCGCTGCTTCTTGCGGTAGGAGTTGATGAAGGTGTTGGTGAGGATCCGGTAGAGCCACGCCTTGAGGTTCGTGCCCGGCCGGAACTGGTGGAACGAGGAGTAGGCCTTCGCGAAGGTCTCCTGCACCAGGTCCTCGGCGTCCGCGGGGTTGCGCGTCATGCGCATCGCCGCGGAGTAGAGCTGGTCGAGGAAGGGCAGCGCGTCGCGCTCGAAGCGCAGCGCGCGCTCGTCGTCGGTCTCGGTCGCCCGGTCGACGGCCTCGACGGTCTCGGGGGTGGCGGTGTCGTCGCTCATCGTCATCGAGCGTACTCCGCCGCGCGCGAGCGGGCGCTCATCGCACACCAGCATGCGGTGCCTCCTCGGGGCGGTGCCTGCAGGGAATCGGTACGCCGAGCACAACCGCCCTCCCCGCGGGGCTATTCCAGGCGCGTGCCGGCGTCAGCCGACGGCCTCCCGCACGACCCACTCGAGCACCGACTCGACGATCAGCGCCTGCACGTCCTCGATCGTCAGGGGCGCCCGCTTCGGGACCTTCAGGCCGTGGTCGGCCGATGGCACGACGACCAGGTCGAGCCCCTCGGGCAGCTCGCCGCCGAACGCGGCCGCCACCTCCTCGGGGCGACCCATGGCGTCGTTCTCCCCCTGGACGACCAGGGTGCGCACCCCGGCTTCGAGGACACCCGCCAACTCGTCGCGCCGTGAGCGCTCCGGCCGGCCCGGCGGGTGGAGCGGGAACGCGAGCAGGACGATCCCGACGGCCTCC
>DASWYU010000021.1:0-10785 GCA_036404795.1 Nocardioides sp.
TTGCAGCGCCGGGCGCCGCGGGAGCCTCGGGGCTCCCGGTCGATCCTGCCTGCCCAGCAGCGTCCGCGCCGTCGTAGAGGTCGGCCACCGAGATCGGCGTGAACGTCTCGTTGCTGCCGTTGGGGACGCCGTGGGCCCCGAAGGTGATGATCCCGCAGGTGACCTCGCGGCAGTCCACGCGGCGCTCGTTGCTCGCGCGGTCGTAGGCGGTGAACACGGCGCCGGGCACCGTGACCGTGGTCGACCAGGAGCCGCTCGACGACATGGTGCCGCCGTTGGCCGAGGAGGCCGTCTCGGAGCCGGGGAACGCGACGTACTTCTGGAAGCCCTGGTTGTCGGCCGCCTCGGAGTCGGGGACGTAGAAGTACTCGACCCCCGTCCGCCCGCCGTCGCTGGGCTGCCAGCCCGAGCTGACGGTGCCGAAGACGACGTAGATGCCGCCGTGCCCGCCCTGGATGGACTGGAACCCCGAGCCGCGCACGGTCAGGGACGTCGCGTAGGTGGGGTCGACCACCGCGTCGCCGTCCGGGTTCGCGATGCTCACGCGCGCGGCGGCCTCGGCGGGCGGTGCCGTGGCCACGAGGCCCACCGGCACGAGGAGCCCCGCCAGCAGGGCGACGACGGGGACGATCAGACGGCCGGGCACGGGTCCTCCTCGGGACGGGGGTCGGCGATCGGGTCGGCAGCAGCGGCCGTGCGCGGGGCACGGACCGGTACGACGACGAGGTGTCCGCCGTGCTCGATGACGTCGACGGGGTGCTGGTAGACCTCCGTCAGGAGCTCCGCGGTGAGCACCTCGCGCGGGCCGCCGACGGCGCGGACGCGGCCGTCGGCCAGGACGCACACGCGGTCGGCGTACGCCGCGGCCAGCGACAGGTCGTGGAGAACCACGACGACAGCGGCACCGGCGGCGGCCTCCTCGCGGGCGACGCGGAGCACGGCCTCCTGGTGCTGCAGGTCGAGGGCCGCGGTCGGCTCGTCGAGCAGGAGGATCCGGGTCGACTGCGCCAGCACGCGCGCGAGCGACACGCGGGCCTGCTCTCCGCCGGAGAGCGTCGGGAAGAGGCGCGCCGCGAGGTGCGTGACGTCGGTCTGCTCCTGGGCGGCGGCGATGACGGCGAGGTCGTCGGCCGCGGCCGGGGTGCGGTGCCACGGCGCCCGACCCATCTCGACGACCTCGCGGGCCCGGAATCCGAACGCGAGCCGCTGCTGCTGCATGAGCACGGCACGCACCTGGGCGAGCTCGCGGGCCCGGATCTCGCGCACGGGACGACCGTCCACGGTCACGGTGCCGGCCGACGGCTCGAGGTCGCCGGTGAGCACTCCGAGCAGCGTGGACTTGCCGGCGCCGTTGGGCCCGACGAGCACGAGCACCTCGCCGGGCACGACGTCGGCGTCGACGTCGTCGAGGATGGCGCGCCCCTCGATGAGGACACGGACACCGCGGGCGGCGAGCCCCGCGCCGTCGGCGCGGTGGGCGCTCATGCCCAACCCCCCGCCGTACGGCGCGCGCGACGCAGCAGCCAGAAGAAGAAGGGGCCGCCGACCAGGGAGGTCAGCATGCCGATCGGGAGGTCGGCGTTGGAGATGGCGGTGCGTGCCCAGAGGTCGGCGAGGACCAGCAGGATGGCGCCGCCGAGGGCGCTGGCGGGCACGAGCAGCCGGTGCCCGGGGCCGGCGACGAGGCGCACGAGGTGGGGCACCACGAGGCCGACGAACGCGATGACGCCGCAGAAGGCGACGCCGGCGGCGGTCAGCAGTGCGACGAGGCCGATGCAGACGAGGCGCAGGCGCTCGACGTCGACACCGACGTGGCGGGCGGCACGGTCTCCGAGCGCGAGGAGGTCGAGCTGGCGGGCCAGGAGGAGCGAGGCGCCGACACCGACGACGACGAGCGGGAGGATCACCTGCACCTCGGCCCAGCGGCTGCCGTTGAAACTGCCGAGGGTCCAGAACACGATCTCCTCGCGGGAGGACGTGTTGGCGAGGAAGAGCAGGAACGACAGGCCGGCGTTGGCGACGGCGTTGACCGCGATGCCGGTCAGCACGAGGGTGACCACCTCGGTGCGGCCGTTGTCGCGCGACATCACGTAGACGATCAGCGTCGTCACGAGGCCACCGACGAAGGCGCAGACCGCGATGGTCCAGGAACCGGCGAAGTCGAGCGAGAAGACGATGACGGCGGCCGCCGCGACGGCTGCGCCCGACGACACCCCGACGACGCCGGGCTCGGCCAGCGGGTTGCCGAAGACGCCCTGCATGAGGGCGCCGGCCGTGGCGAGCGCGGCGCCGACGAGCAGCGTCATCGTGGCGCGCGGGAAGCGCACGTTCCAGAGGTTGTCCTCGGCCCGGGGGTGCGACGGCAGCGGACCGATGTCGAGCCCGATGCGGTGGAGCAGCGACCCGACGACCTCGCTGGGCGGGATGTGGAACTGGCCGGTGCCGGCGGAGGCCACGAAGGCAGCGACGAGCCCGACGGCGAGCAGCACGAGCAGGCCGGGTCCACTGGCCCACGCGGCGAGGCGGCGCCGTCCCCTCCGCGGGTCCGGGGCCAGCGGCGGCGCGTCGGCGACCGCCGTCACGAGACCGCCTCGGGGGCGTAGACGGCCACGGCGAGGGCGTTGAGCACCCCGGCCGTGAGCGGGCCGTAACCCAGGATCTGCGCGTCGGCCATGTCGACGAAGCGGCGGTTCTCCCCCGCCGGGGTGGAGGCCAGCGCCGGAAGACGCTCGAGCAGACCCTCGACGCCGCCGGCCGACGAGAGGCCGTCGGTCATCATGAGGATGAGCTCGGGCTGCGCGGCGATGAGGCCCTCGTCGGTCACGGGGCGCATCCCGGCCCAGTCGATCTCGTCGGCGACGTCGTAGCCACCGATCGCGCGCACCAGTGCGTCCGCGCCGGAGCCCTCGCCGAACATGTAGTAGATCCCCGAGGTGCCCCGCACGTAGAGGAAGACCGTGCGCAGCTTCTCGCCCTCGTCGGTCGGCGCGACCGCGGCGATGTCGGCGGTGACCGCCTCGACCTCCGCCTCGATGCGCTCGGCCAGCGCCGTACCGGCCTCCGGGACGCCGAGCGCCGCCGCGACCTGCCCGGTGAGCGAGCCGAGGTTGTCGAGACCGCGGTGGGAGTCGACGACGACGACCGGGATGCCCGAGTCGCGCATCTGCAGCATGACGTCCCAGGGGCCGAGCGAGGTGTCGGTGAGGATGAGCGTCGGGTCGAGCTCGAGGATCGCCTCGGCGTTGAGGTCGTGCCCGTTCTGCGTGACGAGGGGCAGGTCCTCCGCCTCGGCGAACTGGGTGCTCACGTCCCGCCCGACGAGCGTCTCGCCGAGCCCCAGTTCGAACACGGTGCGCGAGAGCGTCCCGTAGACGTCCAGGGCGAGCACCCGGCTCGTGTCGGTGACCGTCACCTCGGTGCCCTGCACGTCGGTGACGGTGACCGGCAGCGCGGGGGTGGGGTCGGCCACCGGGACGACGGGCGAGTCCGGGAGCACCGCCGAGACCTCACCCTGCCAGTCGCGCACGTCGTCGAGCGTCGTGACCTCGGCGATGGGCGGTGCGACCTCGCCCGTCACGTCTCCGTGGCCGCTGGACTCGCCCCCGCCCACGCCGTCCAGGCCGCAACCGGCGAGCGTGAGCGCCAGGGCGGCGGCGAGGAGGGGGACGCGCCGTCGAGGGCGGCGCAGGGTGGGGCGGGACATGCGGTCGGGCTCTCGTCTCGTTCGGGGGTCGGCGAGGGGGCAGGCGCGGAGATCGAATTTAGGTTCACCTCACCGAAGTCAGGCTAGCCTTACCTTCGGCCGAACGCATCTTGACAGATTGTCGGGAAGATGTCGACACTCTGTCGAGAAGTTGACGGGACCGCACCTCGGGACCCCGCGACGACGCCGCCCGCACGCCTCGCCCCTCACCCCCGGGAGCCCGCCATGACCGTCCTCGACCACGATCTCGACGTCCCGCTGTCGACCGTCATGCGGGAGGGCTCGCAAGCCGAGCACACCGCCGTCGAGGGATCCTCCTTCATGACCGAGCTGCTCGGCGGCCGCGTCAACGAGGCGGGTTACGCGGCATACCTGCTGCGCCTGCGCCAGGTGTACGCCGCGATGGAGGCCACCGCGCGCGCCCTCTCCACCGAGCCCGCCGTCGCCGCCGTGTTCGACCCGGCGCTCGAGCGCCTCGCCGCGCTCGACGCCGACCTGGCGCACTGGGCGCCGGGTGCGACGGTGGTCGAGAGCGCCGCTGCGACGGCGTACGCCGAGCGGATCGCGGCCACGACCGCGTGGGCGCCGCTGTTCGTCGCCCACCACTACACCCGCTACCTCGGCGACCTCTCGGGCGGCCAGGCCATCGGCCGCATCCTCGGGCGCGCCTTCGAGCTCGAGGACGGCGTCGGCGTGGCGTTCTACGCCTTCGACGAGATCCCGAAGCCGAAGCCCTACAAGGACGGCTACCGCGCGCGGCTCGACGCGCTCGCCCTGACCGCCGACGAGAAGCAGCGCGTCGTCGCCGAGGTCAAGGTCGCCTTCAACTTGAACCAGGCCCTGTTCGCCGAGCTCAGCGCCGACCTGGACCAGTACCGCCGCTGATCCCGCCGCCGACCCCACCCTCGAGGCCGGGGTCCTAGGCTCGCGGCATGCGCGTTCTCGTCACCGGCGCCGCCGGGTCCATCGGTCAGGTCGTCGTCGCGGGACTGCTCGACGCGGGGCACGAGGTGGTCGGCCTCGACCGCTCCCCCGCACCGACGGGGTGGACCGTGCCGTGGCACACCACCGACTGCGCCGACCCGGAGGACGTGGCAGCCGTCTTCGCCGAGCAGGCCGCCGAGGGCGCGCCGGTCGAGGCGGTCGTGCACCTCGCGGGCCATCCCGGCGAGGGTGGCCTCGTGGACTCGGTGACCTCCCACACGGTCACGACGGCGGCCCTGCTCGAGGCGATGCTCGTCCACCGGGTCGACCGGATCGTCTACGCCTCGTCCAACCACGCCGTCGGGGGGACGCCGCACGCGCCGTACGGGCCCGCCGCTCCCCTGCCGGTCGGCACGCCGCCGCGCCCCGACACCTACTACGGGCTGGCGAAGGTCGCCGCCGAGGCGCTGCTGCAGCTCTTCGCCGACCGCCACGGCGTGCACGCCGTGGCCTGCCGGATCGGCTCCTTCCTCGACGAGCCGACCACGGAGCGGCACCGTGCGACGTGGCTGTCCCCCGGCGATTGCGTGCGGATGGTGCTGGCCGCACTGACGGTCCCGGCGCCCGGTTACGTCGCGATCTACGGCGTCTCCGCCAACACCCGCGGCTGGTGGGACCTGGCTCCGGGGCGGGCGATCGGCTATGAGCCGCGGGACGACGCGGAGACCTTCGCGGCGGGGATCGCCGCACGTCCCGAGGACGACGTCGAGGGCGCCCGGGTCGGCGGTCCGTTCGCGACGGCGGAGTTCTGGCGCCCGGCCTTCTGACCGGCGGCGCGCTTGACTGGGGCCATGACGATCCCCCGCACCACCCTCGGCACGGCCTCGTCCTTCGACGTCTCCGCGCAGGGACTCGGCTGCATGGGCATGAGCGAGTTCTACGGCACGGGCGACGAGGCGGAGGCGACCCGCACGATCCACCGGGCGCTCGACCTCGGTGTCACGTTCCTCGACACCGCGGACATGTACGGCCCCTTCACCAACGAGCGGCTCGTCGGTGCCGCGATCGCCTCCAGCGCGCAGGGCAGCGACGGGGTGCAGCTCGCGACCAAAGTTCGGCAACGAGCGGCTCGCCGACGGCACGCGGGTCCGCATCAACGGCACCCCGGACTACGTGCGCCGCGCCTGCGACGCGTCCCTGGAGCGTCTCGGCGTCGACGTGATCGACCTCTACTACCAGCACCGCGTCGACTTCACGGTGCCGATCGAGGAGACCGTGGGCGCGATGGCGGAGCTCGTCGCCGCCGGCAAGGTCCGGCACCTCGGGCTGTCCGAGGCGTCCGAAGAGACGGTACGGCGGGCCCACGCCGTGCACCCGATCACGGCGCTGCAGTCCGAGTACTCGCTGTTCACGCGCGACCTCGAGGACGACGTGCGGCCGGTGCTCGCCGAGCTCGGGATCGGCCTCGTGCCCTACTCCCCGCTCGGCCGCGGCCTGCTGACGGGCGCCATCACCGCGGAGGCCGACCTCGCGGCCGACGACTCACGACGCTCCGCCTACTTCCCGCGCTTCCAAGGCGAGGCGCTCACCGCCAACCTGGAGCTCGTCGCCCGCGTGCAGGCGATCGCCGACCGACTCGGCAGCACACCCGGACAGCTCGCCCTCGCATGGGTGCTCGCACGGTCCGGCCGCGACGGTGTCGGCGTGGCCCCGATCCCCGGCACCAAGCGGATCGCCTACCTCGAGGAGAACGTCGGCGCCGGCGCGCTCGTGCTCGACGACGACGTGCTCGCCGAGCTCGAGAGCGCGGTCCCGCGCGACGCGGTCGTGGGCGGACGGTACGGCGGCATGTCCACCATCGACGCCTAGCAGCGTGCCCCGCCGGGTCCGCGCGCGAGGGTGTATGCCGGGTTCGCGCTGGCGAGCCCAGGAGGGGGGCAGCACGGCGCGGAGGTCGACATGATCGACTCGTTCCGCCGATCCGGATGGCCCGGTGGGGATCGGCTACAACGTGCTCGCCGCCGAGAGCCCGGGCCCCGCGTCGTCGAGCGTCAACGACGTGGTCCGGGCGGCCCCCTCGGGCTGTCCGGGCCTCGGCACAGTCGCCGAGGTGCAGCCGCTTCGCCTTGATGCCGGCTGCATAGTCCATCTGACCGGGCCGGAACACGCTTCGCCGCCCGATCACCGGCGTGATCGGGCGGCGGGAGCACCGGAAAGACGGGTCAGGCGCAGGGGTGTTCGTCGGTTCCCGGCGGTGGCCAGGGTCGAGTCCCGTCGGGGTCGACGACGTAGGTGAGTCCGGTGGGGCTGGTCCAGTGGAGCGCGCCGGGTGGTTCGCCGCGGTCGGGGTCAGTGGGTCGGTAGGTCCAGCGGCGTCCGGTGGCGAGCTCGGGATGAGTCTTCATCCGGTGGTGGCGTCGGCACAGCGGATAGAGGTTCGTCGTCGACGTCTGGCCCGCCCCGCGGAGTGCCGTGGGGTCGTAGGCGTTGCGGTGGTCGAGGTCGGAGGCCCGGGCGCTGCGGGTGCAGAACGGGAAGACACACCGCGGCCAGCGGAGTCGGACGTGGTCCGCAATTCGCTCGGTGGGCCGATAGCCGTCGACCGCGAGCCCCGCGACGCCGGCACCGGCAGCGAGGTCGATGACCGGCTTCACGACCACGCGCGTGTCCGGGCCGCCGCACCAGGCACGGACCTGCTCCGCCGTGACCGGGCCCCGTGGCATGCCCGGGGTGTCGAGGCGGGCGAGGTCGATCCCCGTCGTGCCGGTGCAGGCGTCGATCCCCGGACCGAACCCGTTCACCGTCCCAGCGATCGCGGCCTGGTCGAGGTGGACGTAGATCACCACGTCCCGCTTCGACCTCAGCATCGACCGATCCTCCGCGCTCGAAGCCTCCTCGCCCGAGAAGGCAAGGGTGTCGACGCCGTCCGAGCGGCGGGCGATCTCACCCAGGGCGATCGAGCGCCGTACGTCGAGGTCATCGACGCTGCCCAAGTCCGCCAACTGTCCGGCGACGTGCGCGACGGCGCGTTCCAGGTCGATCGCGTCCGCCAGATCCAGCGACCCGCTGACATCGACCGTGCCGCACAACGTGCCGGTCAGGGGGTCCCGGTAGGCCACGCCGGCGAGGTCGATCGTCACGTGCCGGCAGGCGTCCGCATCGAGACGTTCCGCTTCGAGGGACTCGGGGTCGAACCGGGCCGCCGCTTCAGCGACGAGCCGGTCGACGTCGCCGCTGGTGGCGCGGCCGGCGACGTACGCAATGTGCGCGTCGACGAACCCCGCGCCCTCGAACGACAGGACACGGGTCTGATGCGCGATCCGCCGTGCGCGCCAGACCTCGACCTCACCCGCCACCACCCGGGCATGCACCCGCGGCAGCCGGTGCCGCAGCTCGACCGCGTCACCCACGAGCCCGCGGGCGGCATCGAACGAGCAGCCCCGGACGGCCGCGATCTCGCCGATGCAGAACTCTGCGACTACCGGCGCGCCCGGTCCACCGAGCTCGAGGAACTGATCACCCGCCAGGACCTCGCCGTACTCCGCGTGCTCGGGATCGAGCCACTCGCCCAGGGCTCCGATCGGGTCACCCACCACCGCGTCGGGGTGTGCGCATCCGCCCAGTCACCGACCGCGACGAACGCCGCAGCCTCCGCAGACCGCGCCGTGCGCGTGGTTTCGCGGACAGCGTCGATCAACGCGGTCGCTGCGGTGTGGGTCCCCCGATCCATGCCCCCAAGCGTAGTCGAACATCCGTTCGATTGCCACCTGTTGGTGATGTCCTGGGGATCGTTTCGCCGGCGACCCGCGCATCGCACGCGGCATACCTGACAACCCCGCGCCCACGACGCGACGCAACGCCCAACTCGACGCATGAAACGCGGCGTACGTGCCAACTCGACGCGCGAGACGCGGCGTACGTGCCAACTCGACGCGCGAGACGCGGCGTATCTGCCAACTCGGCACACCCCGCCGCGACGCAACCCGCAACTCGGCGTGCGGAACGCCACGCAAGCCGCTACCGCGGCACGCGCGCGAGTCGGCCGCCGAGATCGTGCTCCTGCCGTTGACGGGCCGAGCGCCGTCAGCCTGCGGGGTGATGGTGAAGCAGGTCGTGCCGTTCTCAGCCCGCCGGACGGAACGCGGGGCGGCGCATCCAGGAGGTGACCAGTGGCCGGTAGCCCATCGAGGCCCAGAACGGGCCGGACCAGCCGCTGACCCCCGAGTGGTGCAGCAGCATCGCGGCCCACCCCTCCTCAGCGGCTCGGGCGTGCGCGGCGGTGGCGAGCACGCGGCCGAGGCCGCCCGAACGGAGCCCGGGCTCGACGTAGGCCTGCACGAGGTAGCCCGTCGGAGCGAGCCAGGTCGACCCGTTGATCCAGCCCGCGGCCTCGGGCGGGTTGACCTGGCAGAACGCGGCCGGTTGGCCGTCGACCTCGGCGACCCAGGTCCAGCCCTCGTCGCGCCGTACCGCCTCCGGCAGCTCCGTCTCCAGCACGGCCCGCGCCTCGGGCCGCACCGGGACGTAGCCGAAGCGCGACTCCCACGCGTGCAGCTGGGCGGAGCGCTCGACGAGCCACGGGAGGTCGCTCTCCCGAGCGGTCCGCACCCGCACGCCGTCCGGGGGCCGGCGCCAGGCGTCGGGGTCCGCGCGGTCGAGGACCCGGAGCGCGAGCACGGAGCACGGCCCGAAGTGCCGGGCGACGAGCGGCGCGACGAGGTCGACGTCGCGGCTCGGTACGGCGACGGTCATCGAGGTCTCCGCGTCCGTCGCCGTCGGATCGGCCGCCACGCGGTCGAGCCAGCCGTCGAGCACGGCCGCCCAGCCCGAGGGGTCGGGCGCCCCGGCACGCACCGTCAGCTCGTGGGAGCGCCGCGCGGCCCACAGCGTGTCGGTCGTGGTCACCCTCGCGAGGCCGCCGACCTCACCGCTCACCAGCAGCCGGTCGTCGGCACCGATCCCCGGCTCCGCGACCCGCACGAGCGGGTCCACGACGGCGAGCCGCGCGGCGTGGGCCTCGTGGAGCGCGGCGAGCCGGGCCGCGGCGTCGGGTGCGCTGCCGGAAGGCTGGCCGGGGGTCGAGGAAGGCACCGGACCATCCTGCACCCACTACCGTGAGCGGCATGAGCACCGCGGAGACCAGCGCCCTGATCGCGTCGGCACGGGACTGGATGGCCGAGGACCCCGATCCCCGCACCCGCGCGGAGCTCGCCGAGGTCCTGACCGCCGTCGAGGCCGGCGACGCCACGGCGCTGGCCGACCTCGCCGACCGCTTCGACGGCACCCTCGAGTTCGGCACTGCGGGGCTCCGCGGCGCGCTCGGCCCCGGCCCCAACCGCATGAACCGGGTCGTCGTGTCGCGTGCGGCGGCCGGGCTGGCGGCGTACCTGCGGGACACCGGTGCGGGCGCCGGCGACAGCGTGGTGATCGGGTACGACGCGCGGCGCGACTCCGACGTCTTCGCCCGGGACACCGCCGAGATCGTCACGGGGGCCGGGCTGCGGGCCCACGTCCTCCCGCGTCCCCTCCCGACGCCGCTGCTCGCCTACGCCGTGCGCGAGCTGGGCGCCGTCGCGGGGGTCATGGTGACGGCCAGCCACAACCCGCCCGAGGACAACGGCTACAAGGTCTACCTCGGCGACGGGTGCCAGATCGTGCCGCCGGCCGACTCCGACATCTCGACCCGGATCGCCGCCGTCGGCGCACTCGCGGACCTGCCCCGCGGTGACGGCGGGACCGTGCTCGGCGACGAGATCGTCGACCGCTACCTCGACACGGTGGCCGCGCTCGCCGGCGACGGGCCGCGCGACCTGCGGATCGTCTACACCCCGCTGCACGGCGTGGGCGGCGTCCCCGTGCGCCAGGTGCTGGAGACCGCCGGCTTCGACGAGCCGTCCGTCGTCCCGGAGCAGGAGGAGCCCGACGAGACGTTCCCGACCGTCGCGTTCCCCAACCCCGAGGAGCCGGGCGCGATGGACGCCGCGATCGCGCTCGCGGCCCGCACGGGGGCGGACCTCGTCGTCGCCAACGACCCCGACGCCGACCGGTGCGCCGCCGCCGTGCCCGTGCCCGGGGCCGACCGCTCCGACCCGGCGGGCTGGCGCATGCTCCGGGGCGACGAGGTGGGCGCGCTGCTGGCCACGCACCTCGTCGCGCGG
>DASWYU010000022.1:0-22133 GCA_036404795.1 Nocardioides sp.
GCCGCCTCGCTGCCCAGCAGCGTCGCCGTCAGCACCGCGCCGGCCACGGCGACGAGGGTCAACAGCCACCGCCATCCCTCGGGCAACGCATCCGCACGCCGTCGCCACCGCCGCCGCGGATCGAGCGCGTCCTGCACCGCGGGGTGCCGCGCGAAGGCGGCCACCTCGAGCCCGAGCCACGGCACGCTCAGGGCGTCCGGGATCCACGTGGCGAACTGCCGGGCGCCGCGCGGCGCGCCATCCCGCAGGTCTCGCTCGGTGACGGCGGGCGGCGGGGTGTGGTCCGTGTGAGAGGAGGACAGGGGCGGGCCGACGGCGTACCCGTCGTGCCCGCCCCCGTCACTCACGGCGCGCTGGTCGTGCTCAGATGCCGGCCGCCGCGCGCAGCGCGTCGGCGCGGTCGGTGCGCTCCCAGGTGAACTCCGGCAGCTCGCGCCCGAAGTGGCCGTAGGCCGACGTCAGCGAGTAGATCGGGCGCAGCAGGTCGAGGTCGCGGATGATCGCGGCGGGCCGCAGGTCGAACACCTCGAGCACGGCCTTCTGGATGACCTCGTCGGACACCACGCCGGTGCCGAAGGTCTGCACGAAGACGCCGACGGGCTGCGCCTTGCCGATCGCGTAGGCGACCTGCACCTCGGCGCGGCGGGCGAGGCCCGCGGCGACGACGTTCTTCGCGACCCAGCGCATGGCGTACGCCGCGGAGCGGTCCACCTTCGACGGGTCCTTGCCCGAGAACGCGCCACCGCCGTGGCGGGCCATGCCGCCGTAGGTGTCGACGATGATCTTCCGGCCCGTCAGGCCGGCGTCACCCATCGGACCGCCGACGACGAACACGCCGGTCGGGTTCACGAGGAGGCGGTAGCCGTCCGACGGGATGTCGAAAGAGCCGAGGACGGGCTCGATCACGTGCTGCTTGATGTCGGCCTCGAGCTGGACGAGGTCGATCTCCGGCGCGTGCTGCGTCGACAGGACGACGGTGTCGATGCGGACCGGGCGTTCCTGCTCGTCGTACTCGATCGTCACCTGGGTCTTGCCGTCGGGACGCAGGTAGGCCAGCGTGCCGTCCTTGCGCACCGCGGACAGCCGCTCGGAGAGCCGGTGCGCGATGGTGATCGGCAGGGGCATCAGCTCGGGCGTGTCGTCCGAGGCGTAGCCGAACATGAGGCCCTGGTCGCCCGCGCCCTGCTTGTCGAGCTCGTCGGTCGACGAACCGACGCGCGACTCGTGGCCGTCGTCGACACCGGCGGCGATGTCCGCCGACTGGCCGCCGATGGCGACCTGCACGCCGCAGGACGCACCGTCGAAGCCCTTCTCCGAGGAGTCGTAGCCGATCTCCAGGATCTTGCGGCGCACGAGGTCGGCCACCGGGGCGTAGGCGTTGGTGCGCACCTCGCCCGCGACCACGACGAGGCCGGTCGTCAGCAGGGTCTCGACCGCGACCCGGAGGTTGCGGGTGTCCTCGTCGTTGGCGAGGAGGTAGTCGAGCACGGTGTCGCTGATCTGGTCGGCGATCTTGTCCGGGTGACCCTCGGTCACCGACTCCGACGTGAAAAGTCGTCCAGCCACGTTCAGTACTCACTCCCACTCGACGGTCGTCCTGCGCAACGGCTAGAACCATAGTCGGGCCGACCAGCCGTACCGGAATCCGAGACGAGCGGCCACCTGCTGGTCACCTCAGAGTCGCGTGACGACCTGGTCCCAGATGGCATGGGCGAGCACGCCCTTCGCGACGCGCGGCACGTCGACCGCGGCACCGTCCGCCGCGAGGATGACGGCCTCGTTCTCCGTGCTGCCGAACACGGCTCCCCCGCTGACGTCGTTGACGACGAGGAGGTCGCAGCCCTTGCGAGCCAGCTTGGCGCGGCCGAGCTCGAGCACCGTGCCCGTCGCATCGCCCGTCTCGGCAGCGAAGCCCACCACCACCATGCCCGCGCGGGGCCGGTCGTGGGAGATACCGGCGAGGATGTCGGGGTTCTGGACGAGCTCGAGCGGTGCGGCGGTGCCGTCCGCGAGCTTCTTGATCTTGTCGTCGCTGAAGGAGGCCGGGCGGAAGTCCGCCGGGGCCGCCGCCATCACGACCGCGTCCGCGTCCTTCGCGCCGGCGACCACGGCGTCGCGCAGCTGCGCGGTGGTCTCGACCCGCACGACGGTCACGCCTGCGGGATCGGGCAGGTCGACGTTCGCCGCCACCAGCGTCACCTCGGCGCCGCGGGCGACCGCGGCGCGGGCCAGCGCGTAGCCCTGACGGCCCGACGAGCGGTTGCCGAGGAACCGGACCGGGTCGAGGTACTCCCGCGTGCCGCCCGCCGAGACGACCACCCGTCGTCCCGCGAGGTCGGCGCCGCCGCCGGCGCGGGACCGCGCGAGCACGTCGCTCGCGAGCTCGAAGATCTCCACTGGGTCCGGGAGCCGTCCCTTGCCTGTGTCCTTGCCGGTGAGCCGGCCCGCCGCAGGCTCGACGACGACGATCCCGCGCGCCCGCAGCGTGGCGACGTTGGCGACGGTCGCGGGGTGCTCCCACATCTCCGTGTGCATCGCCGGCACGAGCACGACGGGGCACCGTGCCGTCAGCAGCGTGTTGGTGAGCAGGTCGTCGGCCAGGCCGTGGGCGGCCTTCGCGAGCAGATCGGCGGTCGTGGGCGCCACCACCACGAGGGCGGCCGTCTGGCCGATCCGCACGTGGGGCACCTCGTGGACGGCGCTCCAGACGTCGCTCGCCACCGGCTTGCCGGAGAGCGCGGCCCACGTGGGCGCACCGACGAACTCGAGCGCGCTGGCCGTCGGCACCGGCGTCACGTCGTGGCCGGACTCGGTGAAGCGGCGCAGGACCTCACAGGCCTTGTACGCCGCGATGCCGCCCCCGACACCGAGCACCACGCGCGGCTGGGGCACGGACGGGCTCGGGTCGGACGGCGGCATCGGATCAGCGGTGGGGGTGACGCAGGGTCACTCGGCGCCGAACGGCGACTCGACGGCGGCGGCCTTCTTGGCGGCCTCCTCCGCGGCGAGCTCCGCGGGGTCGACGTCCTCGCAGGTCAGGAGGTCGGCGTTGATCTCGCGGAGCGCGATCGACAGCGGCTTCTCCTGGACGTGCGTGTCGACCAACGGACCGACGTACTCCAGCAGGCCCTCGCCCAGCTGCGAGTAGTAGGCGTTGATCTGCCGCGCGCGCTTGGCTCCGTAGAGCACCAGCTGGTACTTGCTGTCCGTCTTGGTCAGCAGGTCGTCGATCGGCGGGTTCGTCACGCCCACGGCGGCGATTTCAGGGGCAGACACGCAGCAGCCTCACAGGTAGGTCGGGGTTGGATCAGCGCGCCTGAGCAGGCGCAGTCATGCATCGTACCAACTCATCGGCAGCGGCCGGAACTTCCGTGTTGACGATGGTGTGGTCGAACTCCGCCTCGGCCGCCAGCTCCGTGCGCGCCGTCTCGAGCCGGCGCTCGCGCTCCTCCGGCGTCTCGGTGCCGCGGCCGACGAGCCGGCGCACCAGCTCCTCCCAGCTCGGCGGCTTGAGGAACACGAAGTACGCGTCCGGCGCGGTGCGGCGCACCTGGCGTGCCCCCTGGAGGTCGATCTCCAGCATCGCGGGCCGTCCTGCTGCGAGCGCCGCCTCGACGGGCGCGCGCGGGGTGCCGTAGCGGGCGGCCTTGTGGACGACGGCCCACTCCAGCAGCTGGTCCTCGGCGACCATCCGGTCGAACTCGGCGTCGCTGACGAACAGGTAGTGCACGCCGTGCACCTCCCCGGGCCGCGGCGCGCGGGTCGTCGCGGAGACGGAGATCCACACCTCGGGGTGGTGCTCGCGCACGTGCGCGGCCACCGTGCCCTTGCCGACCGCGGTGGGGCCGGCGAGGACGACGAGCCGGGAACGGTCGGTCACGGGCTCAGGCACCGGGGGCGAACTCGGCCTCGAGGGCCGCGACCTGCTTGGCGCCCAGACCCCGCACGCGACGGCTCTCCGCGATCTGCAGCCGCTCCATGATCTGCTTGGCCCGCACCTTGCCGACGCCCGGCATCGACTGCAGCAGGTCGAAGACGCGCATCTTCGCGATGACCTCGTCGTCCCCCCGGCCGGCCAGCACCTCCGAGATCGTCGCCCCCCCGGTCTTGAGGCGGTTCTTCACCTCCGCGCGCTCACGCCGCGACGCTGCGGCCTTCGCCAGGGCGGCCTGGCGCTGTTCGGGGGTGAGAGGGGGCAGAGCCACGGGCGGATCCTCGCGTCGAGACGATGGCGGAAGCGCCAATCTAGTCACGCGTGCGCGCGGGAGGCAATCGAGACCGTCAGGCCCAGGTGGCGCGGAACGTGTCGTTGAACCGACGGGCGGCGTCGGCGAGCGCCCGCACCTCCGGCCCGGCCGCGAGCACCTCGCGCGACGAGCTGGGCAGGACGCGTCGTACCTCGTCACCGAAGATCCGGCGGACGTCCGCCGCGGTGCCGCCCTGCGCCCCGACCCCGGGCGCGAGCAGCGGGCCGTTGATCGCCAGCGACTCCCCCGCGGCGGCGTCCGCACCGGCGATGGTCGCCCCCACGACCGCACCGAACGAGCCCAGCGGCTCGGCCCCGGCGTTGAGCACCCGCAGTTCGTCGAGCACCTCCGCCGCCACCGAGCGCCCGCGACGCTGCGCGGACTGGACCGTCGCCGCCTCGGGGTTCGAGGTGAGCGCGAGCACGAACAGGCCGGCGCCCCAGCGCTCGGCGGTCTCGACCATCGGCCGCAGGGAGCCGAAGCCGAGGTAGGGGCTCGCCGTGATGGCATCGGCGGCGAGCGGGGAGGACGGGTCGAGGTACGCGTCCGCGTAGGCCTGCGACGTCGAACCGATGTCGCCGCGCTTCACGTCGAGCAGCACGAGCGCACCACCGGCGCGCAGGTCCGCCATGGTGCGCTCGAGGGTCGCCACGCCCGCGCTGCCGAACCGCTCGAAGAACGCCGACTGCGGCTTGACGACGGCGCAGGTGCCGCCGAGCGCCTCCGCCGCCGTGCGGGCGAACCGCTCGAGGCCGGCGGGCGTCACGTCGAGGCCCCACGAGGCGAGGAGCCCGGGGTGGGGGTCGATGCCGGCGCACAGGGGGCCGCGGTCGGCGACGGCGGCGGCGAGGCGGGTGCCGAAGGGGGTGGTCACGGGCGCTCCTGGGGGCGTCGAGGGGTCAGGGGTACGGCGCGGGTCCGCCGCCGCTCAGCGTGCCGCGTCGTACGCCACGAGCCGGCTCGCGATGCGCCGCGGCAGCAGCGGGCCGCCGTAGATGAACGAGGTGTAGACCTGCACGAGGTCGGCGCCGGCCTGCACGCGGGCGAGCGCCTCGATCGGACCGTCGATGCCCCCGACCGAGACGAGGGCGGGGCCGTCGAGACGTTCGCGGAGCAGCCGGAGCACCTCCCGCGACCGGGCCGCGACGGGAGCTCCCGAGATGCCGCCCGCGCCGAGTGCCTCGACCTCGGCGGCCGGCGTGCGGAGCCCGTCCCGGCGGATCGTCGTGTTCGTGGCGATCACGCCGTCGAGCCGCTGGGCCATCGCCAGGTCCGCCACCGCGATGACGTCCTCGTCGGCGAGGTCCGGCGCGATCTTCACGACGAGCGGCACCCGACGCTCGGGGCTCGCGGCGTCCGCCGTGTGCCGTACGTGCTCCAGCAGCGGAGCGAGCCGCTCCACCGACTGCAGCGTGCGCAGTCCGGGGGTGTTGGGCGAGGAGACGTTGACGACGAGATAGGCGGCGTACGGCGCGAGCAGCCGCGTCGAGGCGCCGTAGTCGGCGAGCACCGCGGCCTGGTCGTCCTCGGGGACGACCTTCGACTTGCCGATGTTGACGCCGAGCACGACGTCGGAGGCACGCCCGGAGCGGGCGAGCTTCTCCGCGCGCACGGCGAGCCGCTGCGCGACCGCGGCCGCGCCGTCGTTGTTGAAGCCCATCCGGTTGAGCACCGCACGGTCCTCGGTGAGCCGGAACAGCCGCGGCGACGGGTTGCCCGGCTGGGCGAGCGCCGTCACCGTGCCGACCTCGACGTGGCCGAAGCCGAGCGCCCCGAGGGCGTCGATGCCGACCGCGTTCTTGTCGAAGCCCGCGGCGAGGCCGAAGCGGTGCGGGAACCGGATCCCCATCACCTCCACGCCTCCCGGGCCTCCCGCGCCCCCGCGGCCCGCGCGCGGCGCGAGACGCACCGCGCGCAGGGCCGGACGGGCGGCCCGGATGGCCCGGAACGAGGCGTGGTGCGCCTGCTCCGGATCGGTGCGGGTGAGGACCTTCGTGAACAGCAGGTCGTACGCGCCCACGTCCGTCCCCTCAGCCCGCCGAGCCGGCCGGGGCGCGGAGCACCGTGGCCCACTCCTGCAGGCTGCGGACCCCGATGTCGCCGCGCCGCAGCGCCTCGATGCCCTGGACGGCGGCGCCGAGGCCCTGGACCGTGGTGATGCACGGGACGTTGGCCTTGATCGCCGCGGTGCGGATCTCGTAGCCGTCGAGCCGCGCCTGGCCGCCCGTGCCGGTCTCCGGCTCGGAGGCGCCCCGGCGGGACGGGTCGGTGCCGGCCGCGCCGTACGGCGTGTTCACGATCAGCTGGATCTCGCCGTCGTCGATGAGCTGCACCGTGGTGCGCTCGCCGTCGCTGCCGGGGCCCTCGTGCTGCTTGCGCACGACCGTGACGGCGACGCCGTTGCGGCGCAGCACCTCGGCGGTGCCCTGGGTGGCGACGATCTCGAAACCGAGGTCGGCGAGCACCTTGACCGGGAACACCATGGCGCGCTTGTCGCGGTTCGCCATCGAGACGAACACCTTGCCGCCGCTCGGCAGGGAGCCGAACGCCGCGGCCTGCGACTTCGCGAAGGCGGTGCCGAAGTCGGCGTCGAAGCCCATCACCTCACCGGTGGACTTCATCTCCGGGCCGAGCACCGTGTCGACGAACTGGCCGTCGGGGGTCTTGAACCGGTTGAACGGCATGACCGCCTCCTTGACGGCGATCGGGCAGCCGTCGGGCAGCGTCCCGCCGTCGCCGCTCGCCGGGAGGACGCCCGCCGTGCGCAGGTCGGCGATGGACTCGCCGAGCATGACCCGGGCCGCCGCCTTCGCCAGCGGCGTGGCCGTCGCCTTCGAGACGAACGGCACGGTGCGGGAGGCCCGCGGGTTCGCCTCGAGCACGTAGAGGATGTCGGAGGCGTGCGCGAACTGGATGTTGAGGAGGCCCCGCACCCCGACGCCGCGGGCGATCGCCTCGGTCGCACGGCGGATCCGGCCGATCTCCCGCGCGCCCAGCGTGATCGGCGGCAACGCGCAGGAGGAGTCGCCGGAGTGGATGCCGGCCTCCTCGATGTGCTCCATGACGCCGCCGAGGAAGAGCTCGGTGCCGTCGAAGAGCGCGTCGACGTCGATCTCGACGGCGTCGTCGAGGAACCGGTCCACGAGCACCGGCGCGGCGTGGCTGATGAGCCCGGCCGCGACGTACTTCTCGAGGTAGGCCTCCAGCGACGCGTCGTCGTAGACGATCTCCATGCCGCGGCCGCCGAGGACGTACGACGGACGCACGAGCACGGGGTAGCCGATCTCGGCGGCGATGGCCTCGGCCTCGGCGTACGACGTCGCGGTGCCGTGCTTGGGGGCCGTCAGGCCGGCCGCGGCCAGCACGCGGCCGAACGCACCGCGCTCCTCCGCGAGGTCGATGGCCGCCGGCTGCGTGCCGACGATCGGCACGCCGGCCTCCTCGAGACCGCGCGCGAGACCGAGGGGCGTCTGGCCGCCGAGCTGGCAGATGACCCCGACCACGGGACCGGCCTGCTGCTCGGCGTGGACGATCTCGAGCACGTCCTCCAGCGTGAGCGGCTCGAAGTAGAGCCGGTCGGAGGTGTCGTAGTCGGTCGAGACCGTCTCCGGGTTGCAGTTGACCATGATCGTGTCGAAGCCGCCGCCGGGCAGACCGGCGCCGTCCTTCGCCGCGCTCAGCGCCAGCGAGGCGTGCACGCACGAGTAGTCGAACTCGATCCCCTGGCCGATGCGGTTCGGACCGGAGCCGAGGATGATCACCGCGGGCCGCTCGCGCGGGGCGATCTCGGTCTCCTCGTCGTAGGACGAGTAGTGGTAGGGCGTCCGCGCCGCGAACTCGGCCGCGCACGTGTCGACCGTCTTGTAGACGGGCCGCACGCCGAGCGCGTGCCGAACGCCGCGCACGACCGCCGGCGCCAGGTTGCGGATCTTCCCGATCTGCACGTCGGAGAACCCGTGGCGCTTGGCGCGCCGCAGCACCGGTGCCGTCAGCTCGGGGGCCGCGGCGATCTCCCCCGCGACCTCGTTGATGAGGGCGAGCTGGTCGACGTACCAGGGGTCGATGCCCGTCGCGGCGAACACCTCCTCGGGCGTCGCGCCCGCGCGCAGCGCGTCCATGACCTTCTTGAGCCGGCCGTCGTGCGGCACCGCGATCTCGGCGAGGAGGGCGTCCTTGTCGAGCTCCACCCAGTGGTGGCTCCAGTCGAAGGGCGCGTCCTTGCTCTCGAGCGAGCGCAGGGCCTTCTGCAGCGCCTCGGTGAAGTTGCGGCCGATCGCCATCGCCTCGCCGACCGACTTCATGTGGGTCGTCAGGCGCGGGTCGGCGCCGGGGAACTTCTCGAACGCGAAGCGCGGGACCTTCACGACGACGTAGTCGAGCGAGGGCTCGAAGCTCGCCGGGGTCTCGGCCGTGATGTCGTTGGGGATCTCGTCGAGCGTGTAGCCGATCGCGACCTTCGCGGCGATCTTCGCGATCGGGAAGCCGGTGGCCTTCGACGCGAGCGCGCTGGAGCGGGAGACGCGCGGGTTCATCTCGATGACGATGACGCGGCCGTCGGCGGGGTTCACGGCGTACTGGATGTTGCAGCCGCCCGTGTCGACGCCGACCTCGCGGATGATCTCGATGGCGAGGTCGCGCAGGTGCTGGTACTCCCGGTCGGTCAGCGTCATCGCCGGGGCGACCGTGATCGAGTCGCCGGTGTGCACGCCCATCGGGTCGAGGTTCTCGATCGAGCAGATGATGACGACGTTGTCGGCCTTGTCGCGCATCACCTCCAGCTCGTACTCCTTCCAGCCGATGATCGACTCCTCGATGAGGACCTCGGTCGTCGGGCTGGCGGAGAAGCCGGAGCCGGCGATCCGCACCAGGTCGTCGGCGTCGTAGGCGATGCCCGAACCGGTGCCGCCCATCGTGAACGACGGCCGGATGACGACCGGGAAGCCGAGCGTCTCGGCGGCCTCGAAGGCGCGCTCGAGGGCGTGCTTCTCCTTCGCCGCCTTCGGGGCGTCGGGACCCAGCGCCTCGCCGTTGCAGACGATGCTGCGGGCGACCTCGCCGCCCACCTTGTGCACGATCGCGTTGAACTGCTCGCGGTTCTCGCCGCGGTGGATCGCCTCGAAGGACGCGCCGATCATCTCGACGCCGTACTTCTCCAGCACCCCCCGCTCGTGGAGCGCGATGGCGGCGTTGAGCGCCGTCTGGCCGCCGAGCGTCGGGAGGAGCGCGTCGGGGCGCTCCTTCGCGATGACGCGCTCGACGAACTCCGGGGTGATCGGCTCGACGTAGGTCGCGTCGGCGAACTCCGGGTCGGTCATGATCGTCGCGGGGTTCGAGTTCACGAGGACCACGCGCAGGCCCTCGGCCTTGAGCACCCGGCACGCCTGCGTGCCCGAGTAGTCGAACTCGCAGGCCTGGCCGATGACGATCGGGCCGGACCCGATCACCATCACGCTCTTGATGTCGTCGCGCTTCGGCATGACTCAGGCCCTCCGGTCGTTCATGAGGTCGATGAAACGGTCGAACAGGTACGCCGCGTCGTGCGGCCCGGCCGCGGCCTCGGGGTGGTACTGGACCGAGAAGCTCTTCAACGGCCCGCCCTCTCCGTCGCGCAGCTCGAGCCCCTCGACCACGTCGTCGTTGAGGCAGACGTGCGAGACGCTCGCCACGCCGTACGGGGTCGTCGTGACGCCCTCGAGCGGCGCGTCGACGGCGAAGCCGTGGTTGTGGGCCGTCACCTCGACCTTGCCCGTCGTGCGGTCCATGACGGGCTGGTTGATGCCGCGGTGGCCGTACTTCAGCTTGAAGGTGCCGAACCCGAGCGCCCGGCCGAAGAGCTGGTTGCCGAAGCAGATCCCGAAGTAGGGCAGGTCGCGCCCGAGGGCCTCCTGCAGCAGCGCCACCTGGTCGGTGGTCGCCGCGGGGTCGCCCGGACCGTTGGAGAAGAAGAGCCCGTCGGGACCGTCCTCCCCCACCGCCAGCACGTCGGCGATCGAGGCGGTCGCCGGCAGCACGTGCACCTCGATGCCACGCTCGCTCATCATCCGCGGGGTGTTCGCCTTGATGCCGAGGTCGACGGCCGCGACGGTGAAGCGCTTCTCGCCGACGGCGGGCACGACGTACGACGACGTCGTCGTCACCTCGTCGGAGAGCTCGGTGCCCGCCATCTCGCCCGACGCGCGGACGCGCTCGAGGAGGCGGGCCGGGTCGGTCTCGGTGGAGGAGATGCCGACGCGCATGGCGCCGCGCTCGCGCAGGTGCCGGGTCAGGGCCCGCGTGTCGACGCCGGAGATGCCGACGACGCCCTGCGTCCGCAGCTCGTCGTCGAGCGTGCGGCGGCTGCGCCAGTTCGACGGCACGCGCGCGGGGTCGCGCACGACGTAGCCGGCGACCCAGATGCGAGCCGACTCGGGGTCCTCGTCGTTGACGCCGGTGTTGCCGACGTGCGGCGCGGTCATCACGACGACCTGCCGGTGGTAGGAGGGGTCGGTGAGCGTCTCCTGGTAGCCGGTCATGCCGGTGGAGAAGACCGCCTCGCCGAAGGTCTCCCCGGCGGCGCCGTAGGCCTCGCCGTGGAACGTCCGTCCGTCCTCGAGGACGAGCAGGGCGGGGGTGCTCATGTGAGGCTTCCTTCCGTGGTCGCGCCGATCTCGACGAGCTGTCCGTCCAGCACGGTGGGGGTGCCGCGCAGGAAGGTGGCCCGGACCGCCGCGGAGAGCGTGCGGCCGTGCCAGGGGTTGTTGCGGGAGAGCGACGCCGAGTCGTCGCGGTCGACGACGACCGAGGCGGCCGGGTCGACGAGGGTCAGGTTCGCCGGCTCGCCGACGGCGACCGGGCGGCCGTGGCCGAGGTCGCCGCGGCCCGCGAGGCCGGCGATCTCCGCCGGACGCGTCGACATGACGCGGGCGACGTCGCCCCAGCCCATCCGGCCGGACTCCACCATCACGGTCGCGACGACGCCGAGGGCGGTCTCCAGGCCGAGCATGCCGAACGCCGCGTCGACGAAGGCGTGCTCCTTGTCGTGCCGCGCGTGGGGCGCGTGATCGGTCGCCACGGCGTCGATCGTGCCGTCCGCGAGCGCGTCGCGCAGGGCCTCGACGTCCTCCGCGGGCCGCAGCGGCGGGTTGACCTTGAAGGTCGGGTCGTAGCCGCCGAGCAGGTCCGTCGTCAGGATCAGGTGGTGCGGGGTGACCTCCGCCGTGACCTGGATGCCGAGGCTCTTGGCCCAGCGGAGCACCTCGACGGTGCCGGCGGTGGAGGCGTGGGCGACGTGCACCCGGCTGCCGGTGTGGCGCGCCAGCATCACGTCGCGGGCGACGATGACCTCCTCGGCCACGCCCGGCCAGCCCGGCAGCCCGAGGCGCCCCGAGAGCTCGCCCTCGTGGCAGCAGGCGGTCGCGCCCGCGAGCGTCGGCTCCTGCGCGTGCTGGGAGACGACCCCGCCGAACGCCTTGACGTACTCCAGCGCGCGGCGCATCACCCGCGCGTCGGCGACGCACTTCCCGTCGTCGGAGAAGACGCGCACACCGGCCCGGCTGCGCGCCATCAGGCCGAGCTCGGCGAGCTCCTCGCCGCGCAGGCCCTTCGTCACCGCGCCCACCGGCTGCACGTCGACGAGGCCCGCGGCCCGGCCGAGCGCGTGGACGCGCTCCGCCGCCTCGGCCGTGTCGGTGACCGGCGAGGTGTTCGCCATCGCCAGGACGGCGGTGTAGCCGCCGACCGCGGCCGCCGCGGAGCCGGTGCGCACCGTCTCCGCGTCCTCGCGGCCCGGCTCGCGCAGGTGGGTGTGGAGGTCGACGAGGCCCGGGAGCAGGACGAGGCCCTCGGCCTCGACCACCCGCGTGCCGGCGGGGACGTCGGTGGCGGCACGCGTCGTACCCACCGCGGCGACGACACCGTCGACGAGCAGGACGTCGGCGCTCCGCTCGCCCAGGAGCGAGGCGCCCCTCACGAGGACAGGCTGGTGGGTCATGCGGTTCCCTCCCCGGCGAGCAGGTGGTAGAGGACGGACATGCGGATCGCGACGCCGGCGGAGACTTGCTCGAGGATGAGCGACTGCGCGGCGTCCGCGGCGTCCGCGGCGATCTCGAGGCCCCGGTTCATCGGGCCGGGGTGGCAGATCGGCACCTCGGGCCCGAGCACCCGGAGGCGGTCGCGGGTGAGGCCGTAGCCGACCGTGTACTCGCGGCTCGTCGGGAAGAACCCGCCGCTCATCCGCTCCTTCTGCACGCGCAGCATCATCACGGCGTCGGCCTGCGGCAGCACCTCGTCGAGGTCGTACGACGTGGCGAAGCCGGCGTCGGCGCTCCAGCCGGCGATGCCCGCGGGCATCAGCGTGGGCGGCGCCACGACCGTGACCTGCGCACCGAGCCGCGTCAGGGTGATGACGTTGCTGCGGAACACGCGGCTGTGCGTCAGGTCGCCGACGAGCACGACGTGGCGGCCCTCGAGGCTGCCGAGCCGCCCCTCGCCGCCGAAGTGGCGGCTCAGCGTGTAGGCGTCGAGCAGCGCCTGCGTCGGGTGCTCGTGGGTGCCGTCGCCGGCGTTCACCACGGCGGCGTCGACCCACTGCGACACCTGCTGGGCGGAGCCGCTGGCGCCGTGTCGCATGACGAGCGCGTCGACGCCCATCGAGGCGATCGTCAGCACGGTGTCGCGCAGGCTCTCGCCCTTCGACGCGGACGAGCCCTTGCCGGTGATGTTGATGGTGTCCGCCGAGAGCCACTTGCCGGCGATCTCGAAGCTCGAGCGCGTGCGGGTCGAGTCCTCGAAGAACAGGTTGATGATCGTGCGGCCGCGCAGGGCCGGCAACTTCTTCACCTCGCGGCGCTGCACGTCGTGCATCTCCGCGGCGGTGGCGAACAGGGTGGCGACGTCGTCGGCGGAGAGGTCGTCGGACGAGAGCAGGTGCTTCTTCACCGGGCAGCCTCCTCGCTCGGAGCGGCAGGGCGGTCGTCGGGACGGTCGGCGATGCGCACGACGTCGAGGCCGTCGGTCTCCTCGAGCCGCACCATCACCCGCTCGCTCCGGGCGCTCGGCAGGTTCTTGCCGACGTGGTCGGCGCGGATCGGGAGCTCGCGGTGGCCCCGGTCGACCAGCACCGCGAGCCGCACGACCGACGGACGGCCGATGTCGGCGAGCGCGTCGAGCGCGGCGCGCACGGTGCGTCCCGAGTAGAGGACGTCGTCCACCAGCACGACGGTGCGGCCGTCGATGCCGCCCGCCGGGATCGCGGTCGGCTGCGGCGCCCGCGCCGGCTGGCGGCGCAGGTCGTCGCGGTAGAGCGTGATGTCGAGCGCACCCACGGGGATCGTCACGCCCTCCGTCTCGGCGATCCGCGCCGCGATGCGCTGGGCGAGGCCCACGCCGCGGGTCGGGATGCCGAGGAGGACGAGGCCCTCGTGGCCCTTGTTCCGCTCGAGGATCTCGTGGGAGATGCGTGTGAGCGCCCGGGCGATGTCACGGGCGTCGAGGACGGTGCGGCCGGGCGGGCCGGCAGCGGTCTCAGTCGGAGCAGGCATGCCTGCGCGGACCTCCTTCTCCGCCTCACGGGACGGCTCGTTAAAGGATGTCGAACGGCACCGGACTCTAGCAGCCGCGCGGGGGTGCTCCGCACTCCCGGAGACGTACGGCGCGGGCGGCGCGCGTCACGTCGGCGGGGTGGCGCGCTCAGCCCTCCGTGACCTGCACCAGCACCTTCCCGACGGCCCCGCCCTCGACGGCGTCGTGCGCATCGGCGAGCCGCTCGAGGGGGTAGCGGTGGAGCGGCACGCCGGCGTCCTCCCCCGCCCGCAGCGCACCGGCGGCGACGGCCGCCGCGACGTCCTCGATCGCGGCGTCCACGAGGACGGGGTCGATCGTGTAGAGCAGCACGCCCTGGTGGCGGAGGTTCTTCGAGAACGTCGCGCGGATCGGGACCGCGAACTCCTCACCGCCGTTGTTCGCGTAGTAGGCGACCGTGCCGTGGTTGCGGACGACCTCCAGGTCGAGCGCGTTGTTCTCCGCCGGCGCGACCTCGACGACGAGGTCGACCCCGTCGGGCGCGACCGCTCGGACGGCGGCCACGACGTCCTCGGTGCGGTAGTCCACGACGTGGTGCGCCCCGGCGGCCCGCGCCAGGGCCGCCTTCGCGGGGCTGCTGACGGTGGTGACGACCTCGGCGCCGGACCAGACGGCGAGCTGGATCGCGGCGTTCCCGACCGCGCCGGCGCCGCCGGCGACGAGCACCGTGGTGCCGGTCAGGGTGCCGGGGCCGAGCCGCGCCACGTCGCCGGAGGTGAGGGCGCGGTGCGCGGTCACCGCCGGGACGCCGAGGCTCGCGCCGAGGTCGAAGGAGGCGTCGTCGGGGAGGCGTACGACGCGGCTCGCCGGCTGCACGGTGAGCTCGGCCGCCGTGCCGATCGGCCGCCCGTGCTGTGCCATCAGCAGCCAGACGCGGTCACCGACGGCGAGGTCCTCGACGCCCTCCCCCAGGGCCGCGACGACGCCCGCGCCGTCCTGGCCGGGAGCGACCTCGTCGTGGGTCGGGCCCATGACGGCGCGGAACTTCCAGTCGGTCGGGTTGATCCCCGACACGACCACCCGCACGAGCACCTCGCCCGGGCCGGGGACGGGAGCGTCGCGCTCGACGACGCGCAGGACGGAGGAGGGACCGGTCTCGGAGTAGACGACTGCTCGCATGTCCGGCCCAACGAGGGCACGGCCCGCTGTGTTCCCCCCGGGCGATCTCGGGCGACCTCCGGCGACCTCCGGCGACCTCAGAGTGCCTCGGCCATCCCCGCGCACGCCCGGAGCCAGGCGCGCTGCGTCGCGACCGACAGGCGCCCGTAGGGCACGACGGATCCCGAGACGAGCACGGGGTCGTAGGGCACGCGGTACACGGCGCGGGTGCGCTGCTCGTAGACCGCGACGAGGTCGGACGCGAGCTGCTCGTCCACCTTCGGCGACGGGTCGGAGAGGACGGTGACGGCGCGGCGGGCAAGGTCGCCGTACCCCGCGTCCGCCAGCGCGTCGAGCATCCACAGCCCGCTGTAGCCCGTGTCCTCCCGCACCGTGCTCGTGACGACGAGCAGGTCGGCCGCGTGGGCCGCCGCCAGCCAGTTCTCGGCGCGGAGGTTGTTCCCGGTGTCGATGATCGCGAGCCGGTAGAACCGCTGCAGCAGCGCGTGGACGGAGCGGAAGTCGTCGGCCCGGATGGTGCCGGTGACGTCCGCGCGCTCGTCGGAGGCCAGCACGTCGAAGTGCGCGTCGCCCTGGGAGCGCACGAACGCGCCGAGGTCACCGATCCGGGACTGGTAGACGTCGTTGAACTTCTCGAGGTCCTCGAGCAGCTCCCGGGTGGTGTTGCGGTGCTCGCCGCGCATCCCGCGGATGCCCAGCGTGCCGCGCGTCTCGTTGTTGTCCCAGGCCACGACGCCGCCGCCGCGGACGGTGCCGAACGTGTAGCCCGCCATGAGCACGCCGGTGGTCTTGGCCGCGCCGCCCTTCGGGTTGAGGAACACGAGGGTGCGGGGCCCCTCGAGGTCGCGCTGCACCGCCCGGCGCTGGAGCTCGTGCGCGTGCTCCGCGCGGCCCATCCGTTGCTTCAGCAGCCCGCCCGACCAGCGGTTCGCCCGCCCGCGCCAGCCCCACGTCGCCGGCCCGAACGGCTCGTCGCCCGCGCGGCGGTCGAGGAAGTCCGTGGCGGACATGAAGCGGGGCACCTCGCCCGGAACGGGTGCCGCCGCGGGTGCGGGCTGGGGCGGGAGCTCGCCGTACGCCGCGGGACGGTCGGGGAGCGCCACGTCGGCCCGGCGACGGCCTCCGCGCGCGGGTGGCACCGGGGGCACCGGGGGCACCGGGGGTACGGCGCGGGTGTCGTCGGCGGCGCGCGCCTGGTCCTGGCGGGCGGCGTAGGCGTCGAGCTCGTCCGTCGTGTACAGACGCTGGCTGGTCGTGTCGGCCAGGTGGTCGACACCGCTGTGGTCGGGGGGCACGTTCACCGAGAGAGCCTCCGAGACTCGGGACGGGCCCGCCGCCGGGTCACGGCCGCGGGCGGGGCACGGCCTGCGCCGTTACCCCACCCGCGCCCTCGACAAACCCCCTCGGCGAACCACTCGTCGAACCCGACGGCGAGCCCGGAGGTCGCTCAGGCGCGCTGGGCGCGCACGATGGCGCCGAGGACGCCGTTGACGAACCCGGGCGAGTCGTCGGTCGAGAGGTCCCCGACCAGGACGAGGGCCTCGCTCACCGCGACGGCGGCGTCCACGTCGTCGGCGTGGAGGATCTCCCACACCGCGATCCGCAGGACGTTGCGGTCGACGGCGGGCATCCGCTCGAGCGACCAGCCGTCGGCGCGCTCGGTGAGGAGCGCGTCGATCTCGGTCCGGTGCTCCGCGACGCCGCGCACGAGGGTGGCGGTGTAGGGGTTCGTCGGACCGTCGCCCGCGGCGATGTCCGCCTCGAGCTGCTCGACCGCGCTCTGCCCCCGCATCTCGGAGGCGAAGAGCACGTCGAGGGCCCGCTTGCGGGCCTTGGTGCGGGCCCCCATCAGGACTTGACGCGACCCAGGTAGGAGGAGTCGCGGGTGTCGACCTTGACCTTCTCGCCGGTGCTGAGGAACAGCGGCACCTGGATCTCGTGGCCGGTCTCGAGCGTGGCCGGCTTGGTGCCGCCGGTCGAGCGGTCGCCCTGGAGGCCCGGGTCGGTGTGGGTGATGAGCAGCTCCACGGAGGCGGGGAGCTCGACGAAGAGCACGCGGCCCTCGTTGGTGGCGACGATCGCCTCCTGGTTCTCGAGCAGGAAGTTCTTGGCGTCGCCGACGATCTCCGGGCCGACCTCGAGCTGGTCGTAGGTGCCCGTGTCCATGAAGACGTAGTTGGTGCCGTCGTTGTAGAGGTACTGCATCGTGCGGCGGTCGACCGTCGCGGTCTCGACCTTCGTGCCCGCGTTGAAGGTCTTGTCGACGACCTTGTTGGACTCGACGTTCTTCAGCTTGGTGCGCACGAACGCCGGGCCCTTGCCGGGCTTGACGTGCTGGAACTCCACCACGGACCAGAGCTGGCCTTCGATGTTGAGAACCATGCCGTTCTTCAGGTCGTTCGTGGATGCCATGCGCGCGTCAGCCTCACAGAGTCGATGGAGCGGATCGAGAAGGTCGAGAAGGTCGAGAAGGTGCGGGCGCAGCCACCGGGGCGCGCGCCGACGGGCGAGTCTAGCGAGCGGGCTGCGCGGCGACGAACTCCAGTGCCTCGCGGTAGCCGTCGACCCCCTTGCCCTTCACCACCGTCGCGGCGTGCGGCGTGACCACCGACGTGTGCCGCCACACCTCCGGCCGTGCCTCCGGGTCGGAGATGTGCACCTCGACGAGCGTCGCCTCGAGCTGGGCGCACGCGTCGTAGACCGCGTAGGAGTAGTGCGTCCAGGCGGCGGCGTTGAGCACCACCGGGACGCGGTCGTCGGCCGCGGCGTTCAACCAGTCCACGAGCTCCCCCTCGTGGTTGGTCTGCCGCGTCTCGACGTCGAGGTCGAGCTCGGCGCCCCACGCGCGGCACCGCTCGACGAGGTCGGCGTAGGTGGTGCTGCCGTAGATCTCCGGCTGGCGCTTGCCGAGCCGACCGAGGTTGGGCCCGTTGAGCACGAGCACCTTGGTCCGGGCCATCGCTGGTCTCCTCCTGGCCGGCGCTCAGGCGCCGCGCATCGTGTCGTACGCCGCACGCAGGTCCGCGTCCGACGGCCCGGCGAGCACCCGAGGCCGGGCGAGCCCGTCGAGCACCACGAACCGCAGCTGGTCGCCGCGCGACTTCTTGTCCACCTTCATCGACGCGTGCAGCGCGTCGTAGGGCGCCCCGTCGTACCGCGTCGGCAGGCCCACGGAGGCGAGCGTGGCCGCGTGCCGGGACGCCGTCGCGTCGTCGAGGTGACCGGTGCGACGGGCCAGCTCGGCGACGAAGACCATGCCGATCGCGACGGCCTCGCCGTGCCGCATCGTGTAGTCCTCGGCCCGCTCGATCGCGTGCGCCATCGTGTGGCCGTAGTTGAGGGCCTCGCGGCCCGGGTGAGTGCCCGCTCCCCCGGCGTACCCGGCGGTCTCCTTGAGGTCGCCCACGACGACGTCGACCTTGACCTGCACCGAGCGGCGCACGAGCTCGGCGAGCACGGGGCTCGCGGGGTCGACGGCGCCGGCCGGGTCCGACTCGACCAGCCGGAGGATCTCCGGGTCGGCGATGAACCCGCACTTCACGACCTCACCGAGCCCGCTGACGAGCTCGTCCGGGGGCAGGGTCGCGAGGGTGGCCAGGTCGCACACGACACCGGCGGGCTCGTGGAACGACCCGACGAGGTTCTTGCCCGCACCCGTGTTCATGCCGGTCTTGCCGCCGACGGCCGCGTCGACCATGCCGAGCAGGGTCGTCGGCACGTGCACGACAGGCACCCCGCGCAGCCAGGTCGCGGCCACGAAACCGCCCATGTCGGTCGTGGCGCCGCCACCGACGGTGACGACGGCGTCGGAGCGCGTGAACCCGGCCGCGCCGAGCGCGTCCCACGCGGCGACCGCGACGGCCGCCGTCTTCGCGCCCTCGCCCTCCGGCAGCGGGAGCTCGAGCACGGCGAGGCCCGCGGCGGCGAGGTCGTCGAGCACGGGCGCGGCCAGGTGCCGCAGCCCGTCGGGGAAGAGGACGGCGACGCGCCGTACGTCGGATCCCAGCATCGGCAGCACCCGGTCGCCGACACCGGTGCCGACCACGACGTCGTACGGCGACGCCCCGCCGACGTGGATGTCCACGGTCCCCGTCGGCTCAGACACGGGCGTCCGCCAGCAGCCGGGCCTCGATCGTCGCCGCGACCTCGGCCGGCTCGAGGCCGTCCGTCGACACCACGAGCGTGGCGGCCTCCGTGTAGATCGGGGTGCGCTCGTCGAGCAGCGTCTTGATCCGGGAGCGCACGTTGCCGAGCAGCATCGGCCGCGAGCTGCCGAGCCCGACCCGCTGGACGGCCTCGGCCAGACCGACCTGGAGGAACACGACCGTGTGCTCGGCCAGCGCCGCGCGGGTGTCGGGGTCGACGACGGAGCCACCGCCGAGCGCGAGCACGCCGGCGTGCTCGGTGAGGCCCGCGTGGACCGCCGCCCGCTCGAGCGCACGGAAGTGGGCCTCCCCGTCCTCGACGAAGATGTCGGCGATCGCACGCCCCTCGGCAGCGACGATGTCGGCGTCGGTGTCGCGGAACCCGACGCCCCAGCGCTGCGCGAGCACCTCGCCGACGGTCGTCTTGCCGGCCCCCATGGAGCCGATCAGGACGACGCGGGGGCGGGCGCCGGTCACCGGAACCTCAGCGCGGCCAGGTAGCTCTCGACGTTGCGGGAGGTCTCGGCGACCGAGTCGCCGCCGAACTTCTCGGTGACGGCGTCGGCGAGCACGAGGGCGACCATCGCCTCGGCGACGATGCCGGCGGCCGGCACGGCGCAGACGTCGGAGCGCTGGTGGTGCGCGACGGTGGCCTCGCCGGTGGCGACGTCGACGGTGCGCAGGGCCCGCGGGACGGTCGCGATCGGCTTCATCGCGGCGCGCTCGCGGAGCACCTCGCCGGTCGACATGCCGCCCTCGGTGCCGCCCGCGCGGCCCGACGCCCGGCGCAGTCCGAGCTCGTCGGCCGCGGAGCCCGGCGCGTCGGCGACGATCTCGTCGTGCGCGAGGGAGCCCGGGGTGGCGGCCAGCTCGAAGCCGTCGCCGACCTCGACGCCCTTGATCGCCTGGATGCCCATGAGCGCGGCCGCGAGGCGCGCGTCGAGGCGGCGGTCCCAGTGCACGTGCGACCCGAGGCCCGGCGGCAGGCCGTGGACGACGACCTCGACGACACCGCCCAGGGTGTCGCCGTCCTTGTGGGCCTGGTCGATGCGCTCGACCATCTGCTTGCTCGCGTCGGGGTCGAGGCAGCGCACCGGGTCGGCGTCGAGTCGCTCGATGTCGTCGGCCGCGGGCACGCTGCCCTTCCGGGCGGGCACCCCGCCGAGCTCGACGACGTGGGAGACGATCCGCGCGCCGGTGGTCTGCTCGAGGAACGCGGAGGCCACCGTGCCGAGGGCGACGCGAGCCGCGGTCTCGCGGGCCGACGCGCGCTCGAGGATCGGGCGGGCCTCGTCGAAGTCGTACTTCTGCATGCCCACGAGGTCGGCGTGCCCCGGACGGGGGCGCGTCAGCGGCGCGTTGCGGGCACTGCTCGCCAGCTCCTCGGGGTCGACGGGGTCGGCCGCCATGACCTTCTCCCACTTCGGCCACTCCGTGTTGCCGACCTCGATCGCCACGGGACCGCCCTGGGTCTCGCCATGGCGGACGCCGCCGATGAAGCGCACCTCGTCCTGCTCGAACTTCATGCGGGCGCCGCGGCCGTAGCCGAGGCGGCGACGCGCGAGAGCGTCGGCGACGTCACCGGAGGTGACACGGACGTGGGCGGGGAGACCTTCGAGGATCGCGACCAGACTGGGGCCGTGCGACTCGCCGGCGGTGAGCCATCGGAGCATGCGCAGAGTCTCCCACGCACGGTCCGCGCCGCGTTCCCCGGTTCTCCCGCCGGACAGCGAGCACCCTCCGGTGGCCGGCTCGGGATCAGCCGGCCAGGCCGGGCAGCAGCTGCGGGCCGAGCCAGAGGCCGAGGAGGGTGCCGACGAACATGAACGGCCCGAGCGGGTAGGCGCCGCGGGCGACGAGCCGGAGCAGCATGAGCAGACCGGCGACGACCCCGCCGAGCAGGAACGGGAGGTAGAGGCCGAGCGCGACCTCGGCCCAGCCCGCCCAGCCGAGCACGCCCGCGAGCAGGCCGGAGAGGCGGACGTCGCCGAAGCCCATCCAGCTGGAGCTGATCCGCCAGGGCAGCCAGTAGCAGACGAGGCCGACGAGGGTCGCGATGCCGGCGCGGCGCAGGTCGTCGGTCGCTCCCGTGGCGACGGTCGCGACGACCATGAGGACGGCGACGACGAGGTAGGTCGGATAGATCAGTCGCGTCGGCAGCAGGTAGGTCCGCCAGTCGACGTAGCTGAGCAGCACGCCGACGGGCACCAGCACGACGAGCCAGGCCAGCGGCCAGCTCCACCCCGCGTAGAGGCCGACGAGACCGCCGACGACCGCGCCGGCAACGCTGAAGCCCAGCGGGAGGCCGGGACGCTGCGCCAGCTCGCCGAAGGTGGGGTACGTCGGGGCCGGCGCCGCGGGGGCCGCCCCAGGTGCGTCGGCGTCCGCCTCGTCCTCGTAGGGCTCGGGGTCGGGCACGCGGGCAAGGACGGCGGGCATGACCGCGCTGGCCGCAGCACTGACGGTGGCCGCGACGAGGATCGCGCCGATCTCGACGGCCACGTTCAGGCCCCGTGCCCGGACCGGAGGGCGAGCGCGGTGCGCCCGGCGTCACGCATGACGGCGACGGACACGCGCTCCCCGGTGAACAGCTCGAGCTGCAGGAGGGCCTGGTGGACGAGCAGGTCGAGCCCGTCGACGAGCGTCGCCCCGGCGTCCGCCGCGGCGGCGGCGAGCGGGGTGGGCCACGGGTCGTAGACGACCTCGAACACGACGGGTGCCCCCGCCAGCAGGTCGACCACGGCAGGCGTCTGGCCGGCGACCGGCACCGTCGAGACCACGATCCGGCCGGGGTCGAACCCGGCGGGCACGGCGTCGGTCGTGACGACGGTGACCTCCGGCGTGCTCGGGTGCGCCCGCACCGCGTCGACCGCCTCCGCCGCCCGCTCCGCGGACCGGACGAGCAGGGTCAGGCGCCGTACCCCGAGCTCCGTCAGCGCCAGCGCCGTCGAGGCCGCGGTCGCGCCGCCCCCCAGCACCGTCGCGCTCCCGCCGCCCTCGACGCCGCGCTCGCGGAGCGCGTTGACGGCCCCCGGGACGTCGGTGTTGTCGGCGGCGACCCCGT
>DASWYU010000023.1:0-3715 GCA_036404795.1 Nocardioides sp.
GCCGAGGGCCCGTAGCCGACGAGCTGCACCCGCGGGTCGGCCACCGCCGTGGTGCCGGCCAGCTCGATCCCGCCGCCGGGTCCGCGCAGCCGCAGCGGCGCGAGGTGGGCCACGTCGGGCCGGAACCCGGTGGCCCACAGCACGACGTCGAACGTCCGGTGCGTCCCGTCGGGCCAGGTCGCGCCGTCGGCGTCGAACCGATCCGGCATCGGGAGCCGGGCGTAGGCGCCGAGCCGGGCGGCGGCCTGCTCCTGCGGGCGCAGGTGCAGGCCGGTCACGCTGACGACGCTCGCGGGGGGCAGGCCGCGCCGTACGCGCTCCTCCACCAGCGCCACCGCCGCCCGCCCGTCGAAGTTCTCGAGGTCCCGCCACAGCGGCTCGGCGCGTGTGGCCCACAGGGTCGTGGAGGTGGCGGCGATCTCGCCGAGCACCTGCACGGCGGAGTGCCCGCCGCCGACGACCAGCACGGTGCGACCCGCGAGCTCGGCGGGGCCGTCGTACGCCGACGAGTGGAGCCGGCGCCCGGCGAAGTCGCCGATCCCGGTGACGTGGGGCACGAACGGGCGGCGCCAGGTGCCGGTGGCGTTGACGAGGGTCCGCGCGGTCCAGGCGCGGCCGTCGGCGGCCTCGACGACCAGGAGGCCGTCGTCGTCACGCACCGCCGTCACGTCGACGGGTCGGACGAGCGGGAGGTCGTGGCGCCGCTCGTAGTCCGCGAAGTACGCCGCCACGACGTCGCGCGCGGCGGCCGACGGGTCGACGTCGGGCAGAGGCTGGTCGGGCAGCGCCGCCACGCCGTGGACGTCGGTCATCGTGAGCGAGTGCGCGCGGTGCTGCCAGGCGCCACCGGGCGTCGGGTTCGCGTCGAGCACGACGTGGTCGACGCCGAGGCGCCGTAGGTGGTACGACGCGGACAGCCCCGCCTGACCGGCCCCGACGACGATCGCGTCGAGCACGTTGCTCCTCATGCCCGCCTCAACGCGGACCCCGGTCCGGTTATGCCGGCTCGTCGCCCGCAACCGGCGTCCGCGCTGGGAGTCACTGCCGACGGAGCACGCCGAGGACGTGACCGTCCTCGTCGAGGAGCGTGCGGGTGCCGCCGCCGTCGACGAGGTAGCGCACCGCGCCGAGACCGAGCCGCTCGAGGAGACCCCGCTGATCCTCGCCGTCCGCGTCCGCGGCGCCCGGGGTCTCGCACAGCGGGACCACGGTGTCGCGGAGCGTGATCGCGGCGCCCGCCCCGTTGCGCTCCCACGTGCCCGAGGCCAACGCGCACCCCGTCCACACCACCACGTCGCCGCCCTGGCCGAGGTGCACGGTGGCGGAAACGGGGGCCGTCGTGGCCGACAGGCCCTCCTCGAACGAGACGTTCCCGTCGCCGACCGAGTACTCCCGAGGTGCCGTCGCCACGAAGGCCCACGTGCCGTCGACACGCGTCACCGCGCTGCCCCCCATCCCCTCGACAGCCATATCGGCGCTCGTCGGGACGAGGGCCTCCGACTCACCGGCCGTGGCGGCAGCGAGCGGCGCACCGCCCGTCAGATCCGCGTTCCACGGGTGCTCCAGCGACGCGTCGTAGTCCTCCACCCCCGCGCTGTCCGCCGCCTGCTCCTCGGTCGACTGCCGCGTGGCCTCCCCCGACCGACGATCCACGCCCTCGAGCGCGACCGTCGCGTCCGGCGGCGCCCCCGGCACCGGGTCGAAGGGCGAGGCCGTCGCGAGCCCCACCCCCGCGCCGGCCACGACGACGGCCGCGGCGACGAGGAGGCGGGAGCGGCGCCGTACCCGGTCGTTGCGCAGCATCGTCGCCACTGGCGGCGGACCCACGGAGGTGCGCTCGGCGGTCGTGGCCAGCAGGTCCGGCAGTGCGACGTCGGGGTCGTTGCCGGCGCGACGCAGCAGCGCCGCGAGGTCGAGCACGTCGGGGTGCTCGCCCTCCTCGGGGCGGTGGTCGGGCGGTTCGGTCACGGGGTGCCTCGCAGTTCGATCAGCTCGGGGTGGCCGGCGAGCACCCGCATGGCGCGGGAGAGCCGGCTCTTCACGGTGCCGGGCGCGACGCCGAGGGCGGCGGCGGTCTGCTGCTCGGTGAGGTGCGCGTAGTAGCGCAGCACGACGACGGCCCGCTGCTCCGGGGTCAGCGCCCGCAGCGCGCGCATGACGGCGTCGGCGACGTCGACCTCGTCGGAGCGGTCCGGACTGTGCTCCTCCGGCAGCACGGCGGTCGGGCGCTCCCCCGTCCAGCGTCGCCTCCGCGACGACGTGAAGGTGTTGATGAGCACCCGGTGCACGTAGGCGTCCTGGTCGTCGGCGGCGCGCACCAGCGACCACTTGCGCAGGCAGCGCTCGAGCGCCGTCTGCACGAGGTCCTCGGCCTCGGCGGCCGAGCAGCCGAGCAGCACCGCGGACCGCACCAGACGGGACCACCGGGACGCGACGAAGTCGCTGAACTCGTCGTACCGCTCCACCGCACCTCCCCCCTGCTCGCCCCGCCCGTCGTCGACGAGACGCGGTGGGGGCGCACCGAGGTTCCCACGTACGCGGACCGGATGCAGCGGGAATCGGGGAGGCGGTCACTCACCGAAGGGCAGCGGCTCCGGTACGAGCGACACGGCCTGAGCGCGCGCGGCGGTGAGCCGGCGGCGGTGGTGCTGACGGCACAGCACCTCGTAGGCGACCTCGGCCGGGGGCTGGCCGGTCTGCTCGACGTCGCCGACGACGACCTGGTCGCCCTCCGTCACCATGACGCCGTCCTCCGTGCGCGCGTTGTGCGTCGCCCGCTGGCCGCACCAGCAGAGCGCCTCGACCTGCAGCACCTGCATGCGGTCCGCGAGCTCGACGAGGCGCGCCGCGCCGGGGAACAGGCGCGTGCGGAAGTCGGTGAGGATCCCGAAGCAGAAGACGTCGATCTGCAGCTCGTCGACGATCTTCGCCAGCTGCTCGATCTGCTCGGCCGTGTAGAACTGCGCCTCGTCGCAGATGAGGTAGTCGATGCGGGCGCCCTGCGTCAGCGCGCCGACGACCGTCTGCCAGAAGTCCAGGCCGTCCTCCACCTCCGCCGCCCCGTGGGAGAGGCCGAGCCGGGACGAGATCGTCGCGGAGCCCGCGCGGTCGTGGCTCGTGAAGATCCGCCCGACCCGCCCCCGCGACGCGTGGTTGTGGTTCGTCTGCAGGGCGAGCGTGCTCTTGCCCGAGTCCATGGTTCCGGTGAAGAAGTGCAGTTCGGCCACGAGGCGGCATCCTCGCACGATCCGTGGCCGCCGCCGACACGGCGAGGCGTTCAGCGCCCGTTCAGCGACGCTGCGGCACGATGGCGCCCATGCGTGTGCTGGTGGTCGACGACGAGGTGCGCCTGGCGCGTTCGCTGAAGCTGGGTCTCGAGGCCGAGGGGTTCGCGGTCGACGTCGCCCACGACGGCACCGACGGGCTCTGGCGGGCCCGCGAGACGGCGTACGACGCGATCGTCCTCGACCTCATGCTGCCGGGCATCAACGGCTACCGCGTCTGCTCCACGCTGCGCGCGGAGCGCAACTGGACGCCCATCCTCATGCTCACCGCGAAGGACGGCGAGTGGGACCAGGTGGAGGGTCTCGACACGGGCGCCGACGACTACCTGACCAAGCCGTTCTCGTTCCCCGTGCTCGTCGCCCGGCTGCGCGCCGTCGCGCGCCGCGGCACCCGGGAGCGGCCGACGCTGCTCGAGGCCGGCGACCTGCGG
>DASWYU010000024.1:0-15480 GCA_036404795.1 Nocardioides sp.
CGAGGCCGGTGAGGGCGGGCACGAACTGCACGCCGGCGGCGTCGTCGGCCGCGACCGCGTCGATCTCGGCGGCGCTGCCCAGCACCCCGAGGCCGGCGAGCCAGTCGACGGCGGAGGCCGCCGTGTAGACCTGCCCGTCCACGCAGAACCGGTTCTCCCCGCGCAGCCGCCAGGCCGGCGAGGTGGTGAGGCCCGACGTCGACAGCACCGCCTCGGTGCCCGTCTGGGCGAGGAGGAAGGCGCCGGTGCCGAACGTGCACTTCGCCGTGCCGGCCTCCCAGCACCCCTGCGCCAGCAGCGCCGCCTGCTGGTCGACCACGAGACCCGTGACGGGCACGCGGGGACCGAACACGTCGGTCGTGCCGACCACGTCGTCGCTGGCCACGATGGCCGGGAGGGGTTCGTCGGCCAGGCCGAACAGGTCGAGGAGGTCGGGGTCCCAGGCGGTGGGGTCGGCGAGGGCGGTCAGCATGGAGCGGCCCGCGGTCGAGACGTCGGTGACGAACGTGCCGCAGAGCCGGTGGACCAGCCAGGTGTCGGTGGTGGTGACGACCCCGCCGGTGGTGCCCTGGTCGCGGAGCCAGCGCAGCTTCGGGGCGGAGAAGTAGGGGTCGAGCACGAGGCCCGTACGGCGCGCCACCTCCTCTGCCGCCCCGCGGGCCCGCAACGTGTCGGTGACGACGGCCGCTCGGCGGTCCTGCCAGACGATCGCGGGGGAGAGGGGCGTGCCGGTGGCGCGGTCCCAGGCGAGGACGGTCTCGCCCTGGTTGGCCAGAGCGACGGCCGCCAGCGCGCCGTCGGGGAGCGCGGCCTCGGCGAGCGCCCGGCGTCCGGTCGTGACGACGGCCTGCCAGATCGTCTCGGGGTCGTGCTCGACGCCGCCGCTGGTGCCGGTGCCGGTGCCGCTGCCGGTGCCCGTGCCGCTGCCGAGGTGGCGCGGGGCGTGGGCGACCTCGGCCGCCGCGAGCACGGTGCCGTCGGGGGCGACGACGACGGCCTTGGTGCCGGAGGTGCCCTGGTCGATCGCGAGCACGTGCACGGGGGGCTCCTGGGGTGGTCGCGGTGGTGGACGGCTATTGGTATATACCATGCGCCCTAGGCCAGGCGTGGCGCAAGTGCTACGTTGCGCCGGTGCCCGGACCCGCCTCGTCGCCCGACCCGCGCGGGTCCGTCCCCCGCTACGCCGAGATCGCCGCTGACCTGCGCCGACGCATCCTCGACGAGGAGCTCGCGCCCCACACCCTGGTGCCCTCGGAGCGGGAGCTGTCGGAGATCCACGGCGTCTCGCGCATGACGGCCCGTCAGGCCCTCACGGTCCTCGCCAACGAGGGCTACGTCTACCGCCGCACCCCACGCGGCACCTTCGTCGCCGAGAAGCGCCACGTCTTCCGGATCGGCAGTTTCAGCCGCGAGGTGGAGCGTGGCGGGAAGGTGCCGACCGCCGTCGTGCTCGCCGCCGAGGTCGGCGAGGCCGACGCCGCCGCTGCCGCCGCGCTCGGTCTCACCGTCGGCGACCCGGTCCACGTCGTGCGCCGACGCCGCAGCGCCGACGCCGAGCCGATCGCCCTCGAGACCTCCGTCTTCCCCGTCGCGCTGACGCCCGGCCTCCTAGGCGCGGACCTCACGGGCTCGCTGTGGGAGCTGTTGGCCGCGTCGTACGACGTCGTGGTCACCACGGCGCGCGCCACCCTCGCCTCCGTCGTGCTCGACGACACCTCGTGCCGGCTGCTCGACGCGGTCGCGGCGACGCCGGGGACGCGGCTGGAGCGGTCGGCGTACGACGCGGACGGGCGCTGTGTCGAGTTCGCCCGGGACGTCTACCGCTCCGACCGCGCCGTGTTCGAGGTGGAGGCCGACGTCACCAGGTGAGGACCTCGACGTCGGGCCACCGCTCGCGGGCGGCGGCCACCGTCGCGGGCCGGGCGTTGACGAGGGCCTTCCGGCGCGCGGGGGACAGCAGCGGGAAGTCGGAGCGGGCGTCGGTGTAGGCCACGTCCCAGCGGTGCAGCCCGGCCGCGGCGGCGCGCACGACCTTCGCGGCGCCGTACGTGTGCTGCACGAGCCGTGCGCCTGGAGGGGCGGCGCGGCGACGGTTGCGGCGTATCCCGCCAGCGGACCCAGCGCCAGCGGCAGCAGCCACGGCCGGCGGCGGAACCGGCGACGGATCAGCTCGACCGTCGAGTCGCGTCGCACGAGCACCCCGTCGAAGTCGAACACGGCGTGGTGCCTATGGCGCTCGTCGGTCACTCCCCCGACGGTATCCGCCGAGCGGAGGCTTGCGTCGCGCTGAGCACGTCGAGTTGGCTGAAGCGCTCGGTTTTGTGACGTCGAGTTGGCTGAAGCGCTCGGTTTCGTGACGTCGAGTGGGCTGAAACGATCGAGCGCGAGCTGCGGTACGGCGCGTTTCAGCCAACTCGGCGCCCGGTACGGCGCGTTTCAGCCAACTCGGCGCCGTCCACGCGACGTAACCCGCAACTCGACGCACCCGACGCGACGTAACACGCAACTCGGCGTGGCTCCATAAGCACCCCGAGCGACCGCCCATGGATCCGTGCATGGAACGGGGGCGGGCGGCTCCGTGTAACACGCGGGTGACAGGTCGGGCCTACCGTCGACAGGGTGACCGTGTTCCGACAGACCCTCGGGCCGACGACCTACCGCTTCGAGCACCTCGTCGACCTCATGGCCAAGGCGTCGCCGCGCCGCTCCGGCGACGAGCTCGCCGGGTGCGCCGCGGAGACCGACGCCGAGCGTGCCGCCGCGCAGTGGGCGCTGGCCGACGTGCCGCTCGACCTGTTCCTCACCGAGCTGCTCGTGCCGGCGGAGACCGACGACGTGACGCGGCTGATCCTCGACCAGCACGATGCGGCGGCGTACCGGGAGATCTCCCACCTCGCCGTCGGCGGCCTGCGGGACTGGCTGCTCGAGACCGTGACCCGCCCCGACGCCGCCGAGCGGCTGGCCGCCGTGCGCTGGGCCCTCACCCCCGAGATGGTCGCCGCGGTCAGCAAGCTGATGCGCAACCAGGACCTCGTCACGGTCGCGCGCGCCGTGCAGGTGACGACCGCGTTCCGCACGACGGTCGGCCTGCCGGGGCGCCTCTCCACCCGCCTCCAGCCCAACCACCCGACCGACGACCCGCGCGGCATCACCGCGGCGACGCTCGACGGCCTGCTCCTCGGCGCCGGCGACGCGGTGATCGGCATCAACCCGGCGACCGACTCGCCGCAGGCGGTCAGCGACCTGCTGCACCTGCTCGACGACGTGCGTCAGCGCTACGAGATCCCCACCCAGTCGTGCGTCCTCACCCACGTCACGACGTCGATCGGGCTCATCGAGGCGGGCGCGCCCGTCGACCTGGTCTTCCAGTCGATCGCCGGCACGCAGGGCGCCAACGAGGGCTTCGGCGTCACGCTCGACCTGCTCCGCGAGGGCAACGAGGCCGCCCGGTCGCTGCGGCGCGGCACGGTCGGCGACAACGTCATGTACTTCGAGACCGGCCAGGGCTCCGTCCTCTCCGCCGGCGCCCACCTCGGCACCGAGGGCCGCCCCGTCGACCAGCAGACGCTGGAGACCCGCGCGTACGCCGTCGCGCGGGAGTTCGACCCCTTCCTCGTCAACACGGTGGTCGGGTTCATCGGGCCGGAGTACCTGTACGACGGCAAGCAGGTCGTGCGCGCCGGGCTCGAGGACCACTTCTGCGCCAAGCTGCTCGGCCTCCAGATGGGCGCCGACGTCTGCTACACCAACCACACCGAGGCCGACCAGGACGACATGGACGTCCTGCTCACGATGCTCGCCGCCGCCCGCGTCGGGTTCGTGATCTGCCTCCCGGGCGCCGACGACGTGATGCTCGGTTACCAGAGCCTCGCGTTCCACGACGCTCTCTACGCCCGCGACGTCTTCGGCGCGCGACCCGCGCCGGAGTTCGAGGAGTGGCTGACCCGCTGCGGCCTCATGTCGGAGAGCGGGCGGGTGCTCCCGGTCGATCCGCGCACCTCGGTCCTGCGCGCGCTGGGAGCGGGCGCATGAGCGACGACGACTTCTGGGCGGCCATGCGGCGTACGACGCAGTCTCGCATCGGGCTGGGTCGCACCGGCGACACGATGGCGCTGCGCGACGTGCTCGCCTTCCGTGCCGCCCACGCGCAGGCGCGGGACGCGGTCCACGTGCCGGTGGACGTCGACGCGTTGGTGGCGGACCTCGGGGCCCGCGGACTCGGTACGCCGCACGTGGTCGCCAGCCGCGTCACCGACCGCGGCGAGTACCTCCGCCGCCCCGACCTCGGCCGCGAGCCCCTCGACCTCGCGGACCTGCCGACGGACACCGGCGCCGACCTCGGCATCGTGCTCGCCGACGGTCTCTCCGGGCAGGCGCTCACCGACCACGCGCCCGCGCTCGTCGCGGCGCTGCACGAGCGGCTGGCCCCGCAGTACTCGATCGCGCCCCTCGTCGTCGCGACCAACGCCCGCGTCGCCCTCGGCGACCACGTGGGCGAGCGGATGGGCGTCGGGACGCTGCTCGTCATCGTGGGGGAGCGCCCGGGCCTCTCGGTGCCGAGCAGCCTCGGCATCTACCTCACCCACCGCCCCCGGCCGGGGCGCCGCGACTCCGAGCGCAACTGCATCTCCAACGTGCACCCGCCCGACGGCCTCGACCACGCCCACGCGGCCCGCATCGTCGACGCGCTGGTCGCGGGTGCTCGCGCGCTGGGCGAGTCCGGCGTGCGGCTCAAGGACACCTCGCGATCGCTCGACGCCGGATCCGCGGCGCCGCTGGGCTGAGCCGCGACGCAACCCCCAACTCGGCGCACTCAGCGCGACGCAACCCCCAGCTCGGCGGCGGACCAGACCGGCGAGCGTCCACGATGTGGTCCGACCGGGGCGGCGCTGTGACCCCCCTCGCATGTCCTGTGACCGCGCCCACGGGGCGCGGCCCCCACCGTCACCCGAGACCTGCCTCACACCGCTGACCTGCGCCGTTAACGCGCGGAGGCGTTCCGGTCGCCATTTCGCTGCTCCGATGACCCCCGGATTGCCGGATTGTCACGGGCTCATTACATAAGCAGATCCTTATTCTGTTCCGCAGTAGATCTATTGGACGCATATGTTGCGGCGCGCGCATGATCCTCTCCGACCCCCCGCCTGACGCTCGGTTCGAGGCGGTACAAGTCGGCCCCCCGAGCCGACCTGCACACCCCGAGAGGACCCCATGCGCACCTCCTTCACGTCCCGGCTCCGCGCCGCGGCCCGCCCCCGCACGGCCGCTCTCACGGCTGCCGCGGTGGCCTCCATGACCCTCGCCGCCTGTGGCGGCGGCAGCGGCAGCTCCGGCGACCCCGGCACGCTCCGCTTCGGTCTGTCCGCCGAGCCCGTCACGCTGACCACCGGCGTGTGGCAGGGCTCCGCGACGAACTTCGTCCTGACGCTCATCCACCGCGGCCTGATGACCCTCGACGAGTCGGGGGAGCTCGTCCCGGGCCTCGCCGCGTCGGTCGACACGCCCGACCCCACGACGTACGTCTTCACCCTCCACGAGGGCCTGACGTTCTCCGACGGCTCGCCGCTCACGGCGACCAACGTGAAGAACTCGCTGGAGTACTACGCGAACCCCGACAACGGCTCCACGCTCATCGCGGGCCTCCAGGACATCGCCTCCATCACGGCCGACAGCGACACGCAGGTGACGATCACCCTCGAGGCGCCGAGCAACGCGTTCCTCGAGTTCCTCGCCGTGCCGACCGCGGCGATCGTGCCCGACGCCAGCCTCAACGCCGACACCCCGAACATCGTCGGCGCCGGCCCGTTCGAGATCGAGGAGCAGAACGAGGGCGTCGGCATGACGCTCGCCAAGTTCGACGGCTTCTACGACGCGGACGAGGTCGAGCTCGACGAGATCGACGTGTCCTACTACGCCGACGGTGACGCCCGCGCCAACGCCCTCGTGAGCGGCGACGTCGACATGATCGACTACGTCACCTGGGAGAACTTCGACCGCGTCGGCGGCACCGACGGTGTCGAGCTCGCCGCCCAGCCCGGCCCGTTCCAGTACGTGCAGTTCAACGTCACCGACGGCCCGTTCGCCGACCCGCTGGTGCGCGAGGCCGTGGCCTACGCGATCAACCGCGACAACGCGCTGACCGCCGCCTTCCAGAGCAACGGCGAGCCCCTCGAGGGCGTCGTCATGCCCGAGGACGCCACGCTCGAGGGTGTCGGCGACCAGCTCTGGACCTACGACCCCGACCGCGCGCAGGAGCTCCTCGCGGAGGCCGGCTACCCCGACGGCTTCTCGGCGACGCTGCTCGCGACGTCGCAGTACACGTTCCTCCAGGACACCGCGCTGTCGGTGCAGCAGGACCTGCAGGCCATCGGCATCGACGTCACCCTCGATGCCCCCGACTGGTCGGGCCGCCTCGAGAAGGGCGCGGCCGGCGACTACGACCTCGCCGTCTCCGGCGACGTCGGCATCGTCACCAACCCCACCTACCTGCTGTCCTTCGTGCAGGGCCCGGACAACTTCAACCGCAGCTTCGGCTACGCCAACGAGGAGATCGCGGCGGCGCTCACCGACGGCCTGCGCGCCACGGACGACGCGGCCCGCGTGGCGGCGTACGAGGAGGCGTTCGACCTCTTCGCGACCGACGTGCCGTTCGCCTCGATCGACACCCGTGACCAGGCCTGGGCCTACAGCGACGACGTCGAGGGCTTCACCAACCTGCCCGGCTTCCACACGTTCTTCAGCGGCTACACGCTGGTGAACACCTCCATCGAGCGCTGAGAAAGCGCCGGAGAGGAACCTGTCGTGACCACGTACGTGCTGCGCAGGATCGGGGTGGGTGTCGGACTCGTCCTGCTGGTCCTGACGCTCATCTTCCTGGCCCTGCACCTGGTGCCGGGCGACCCGGCGATGCTCCTGCTCTCGCAGGGCGACGGCGGCTCCGCCACCCCCGAGGCGGTCGCCCGGGTGCGGGCCCAGCTCGGGCTCGACCAGCCCCTGCTGACGCAGTACTGGCAGTTCCTCTCCGGCGCCCTCACCGGCGACCTCGGTGAGTCGTTCCGCAACGGCCAGGCCGTCTCCGAGGCGATCGGCGAGCGGCTCCCCCGCACGCTGGAGCTCGTCGGCCTGGCCACCCTCATCGCGGTCGTCGTCGGCGTGCCGTGGGGCGCGCTGGCGGCCCGCAAGGGCGGCTGGTTCGACTCCGTCACCTCGGTGCTCACCTCGATCGGCGTCGCGCTGCCGGTCTTCGTCTTCGGCTCCGTGCTCATCCTCGTCTTCTCGCTGGAGCTCGGGCTCCTGCCCGCCGGCGGCTTCGCCGAGTGGGGCGACGACCCCAACCGGCACGCGCAGGTGCTGATCCTCCCGGCGATCGCGCTGGCGGTCGGGTTCGCCTCGACCGTCGCCCGCATGACCCGCTCCGCGGTGCTCGAGATGCTCCACCAGGACTGGGTCCGTACGGCGCGCTCCCTGGGCCTCTCGCGGCGGGCCGTCTTCCGCAAGTACGTGCTGCGGAACTCGCTCACCCCGGTCGTCACCACGGTCGGCATCGGCGTCGGCACGCTGCTCGGCTCGACGGTGCTCGTCGAGAAGGTCTTCAACTACCCCGGTCTCTCGAGCCTCCTGGTCGAGGCGGTGACCGCCCGCGACTACCCGGTCGTGCAGGGCGTCGTCATCACCATCGCCGTGCTGTTCGTGTCCATCAACATCATCGTCGACGTCCTCTACGGGGTGCTCGACCCGAGAGTGAGGCGCTGACATGCGACGCCGTCTGGCTCACGCGCTGACCCCGCTGCGGGTCGCCGCCCTCGTCTACGTCGGCCTCATGCTGGTCGTGCTGCTGGCCGCTCCGCTGCTCGCGCCCGCCGACCCGCTGGCCCAGAACGTCGCGAACCGCCTCGCCGGCCCCGGCGGGTCGAACCTGCTCGGCACCGACGAGCTGGGTCGCGACATCCTCAGCCGCATCGTCTACGGCGCCCGGGTCGAGCTGCTCATCGCGCTCGGCGCCACGATCGTCGCGATGGTGCTCGGCACCCTGCTCGGCCTGCTGGGCGGCTACTTCGGCGGCATCGTCGAGGTGATCACCATGCGGGTGCTCGTCGACGTGCTGCTCGCGTTCCCGCCGATCATCCTCGTGCTGCTCGCCGTGACCCTGCGGGGCCCGGGCACCGGCACGCTGATCGTCGCGATGGGCGTGCTCTTCGCGCCCACCTTCGCCCGCATCTCCTACGGCCAGGTCATCTCCGTGAAGCGGCTCGAGTTCGTCGAGGCGGCCACCGCCTTCGGCGCCCCGACCCGCACGCGCCTCCTCGGCGTGATCCTGCCCAACATCTCCGCGCCGCTGATCGTCCAGGTCTCGCTCACGATCGCCACCGCGATCCTGCTCGAGTCCGGCCTCAGCTACCTCGGCCTCGGCGTCGTGCCGCCCACCCCGTCGTGGGGCTCGATGGTGGCCCAGGGCCAGCGCTACCTGTCCAGCGACCCGCACGTCCTGCTCGTGCCCGGAGCCTTCGTGGTGCTGACGATCCTGGCCTTCGGCCTGGTCGGCGACGCCCTGCGCTCGGGGCTCGACCCGAAGTCGAGGAGCGACCGATGACCCAGCCCGTGCTCGAGAAGGCCCCGCGTCCCGCCGGGACGGCGCTGCTGGAGATCTCCGACGTCAGCGTCGAGTTCGGCGGCGGGAAGAAGTGGAAGCCCGTGACCCACGGGATCAGCTTCTCCGTCGCGCCCGGCGAGACCGTCGCGCTCGTCGGCGAGTCGGGCTCCGGCAAGTCGGTGACCGCGATGGCGATCCTCGACCTGCTGCCGGCGAACGCGCGCCGTACCGGCTCCATCCGCCTCGACGGCGAGGAGCTCATCGGCGCGAGCGAGAAGCGGCTGCGCCAGGTGCGCGGCTGCGACGTCGCGGTGATCTTCCAGGAGCCGATGACGGCGCTCAACCCGGTCTACACGATCGGCCACCACCTCTCCGAGGCGATCCGCAGCCACCGCGACGTCTCGAAGGCCGAGGCGGCGGAGCGTGCCGTGGAGCTCCTGCGCCAGGTGCACATGCCGAGCCCGGAGACGAAGGTCAAGGACTACCCGCACCAGCTCTCCGGCGGCCAGCGCCAGCGCGCGATGATCGCGATGGCGATGGCGTCCGAGCCGCGCCTGCTCATCGCCGACGAGCCCACCACGGCGCTCGACGTCACGGTGCAGGCCGAGATCCTCGACCTCGTGCGCGAGCTCCAGCAGCGCACCGGCATGAGCGTCCTCATCATCACGCACGACATGGGTGTCGTCGCCGACGTCTCCGACCGCGTGGTCGTCATGCGCGACGGCCGCGTCGTCGAGACCGCCCCGTCGACGGAGCTGTTCTCCCGCCCGCAGCACGACTACACGAAGGCGCTGCTCGACGCGGTCCCGCGCCTCGGCTCCGGTACGACGAGCTCCGCCGTCGCCGACCGCTCGGCCGCTCCCGTGCTCGAGCTGGAGGGCGTCGCCATCGAGTACCCCGGGTCGTGGCGCAAGGCCGGCTTCCGCGCGGGCCACGACCTCGGCATCAGCGTGGCGCCGGGGGAGATCGTCGGCCTCGTCGGCGAGTCGGGCTCCGGCAAGTCGACCATCGGCCGGCTCGCCATGGGCCTGCTCCCCGTCGCGGAGGGCCGGATGACCATCGGCGGACGCGACGTCACCGCCGGTTCGAAGGCCGACCTGGCGCACATCCGCTCGCAGGTCTCGATGGTGTTCCAGGACCCGGCGAGCTCGCTCGACCCGCGCCGTACCATCGGCCAGTCGATCACCGACCCCCTCCGCTGGACGCGCAAGCTGACCGGTGCGAAGGCCTGCCGCGCCCGCGCGCAGGAGCTGCTCGAGGACGTGCGGCTGCCGAAGGAGTGGGTGGACCGCTACCCGCACGAGCTCTCCGGTGGCCAGCGCCAGCGCGTCGGCATCGCCCGCGCGATGGCGACCAACCCGCGCCTCCTCGTCGCCGACGAGCCGACCTCCGCGCTCGACGTGTCGGTGCAGGCCGCCGTGCTCGACCTGTTCTCCGAGCTGCAGCGCGAGCACGGCTTCTCCTGCCTGTTCATCACGCACGACCTCTCCGTCGTGGAGCAGCTCGCGACATCGGTCGTCGTGCTGCAGCAGGGGCGCGTCGTCGAGCAGGGCCCCACGGCCCAGGTGCTCAACGCGGCGGAGCAGGACTACACGCGCCGCCTCATCGCGGCCGCGCCCGTGCCCGACCCCGAGCTCCAGGCGCAGCGCCGCGCCGCACGGCTGGCCGGCTGACCATGGAGACCCGACGGCTCGAGATGTACGTGTCGCTCGTCGACGCGCAGAGCTTCCGCACGGCCGCGGAGCAGCTCTTCATCAGCCAGCCCGCGCTGAGCCAGCAGATCATCCGGCTCGAGTCCGACCTGGGCATCCAGCTGCTCGACCGCTCGACCCGTCCCTTCACCGTGACGGCCGCCGGCCGTGAGTTCTACCTGCGCTGCCGGTCGGTGCTCGAGCAGGTCCGCGACCTCGAGGGCCTGCTCAACGAGCTCCAGGCCGGCGAGCTCGGGCGGGTGCGGGTCGCGATGACCCGAGCGCTGGTCTACGGGCACCTGCCGGTGGTCATCAAGGAGTTCCGCGACGCCTCACCCCGGGTGGACCTCCCGATCACCTACTCGACGACCGTGCAGATCCTCGAGGAGCTCGAGGGCGGCCGGCAGGACGTGGCCGTCCTCTTCACCCGGCACACGGAGAAGGGCTTCCGGTGCGTCGAGCTCTACGCCGAGCCCTACCTCCTCGCACTGCCGGACGACCACCCGCTGGCGGAGCGCTCGGAGATCGCGATCGCCGACCTGCGGCACGAGCAGATCATCACCATCCCGCGGCACTTCGCGCCCGAGGTGCACGACGCGCTCGTGGTCGCCTGCATGAAGGCCGGGTTCTCGCCGCGGGGTCCGGTTGCGGCGGGCTCCTACCTCGACCACGTCGGCATGGTCTCGGCGGGCGCGGGCGTCTCGTTCCTGCCCCGCTCGCTCACGGCGACCCGCCTGCCCAACGTCGTCTACCGCCCGATCGTCGACCCCCGGCTCACCGCGACGGCCTACATGATCTGGCACCCCGACCGCACCACCCCGGAGATCCAGCGCTTCATCGACGTCCTCGCGGCCGCCTACCAGCGGCCCGCGGACGCCGAGCGGCCCTGGATGCCCGCCTACCAGGACGCGCTGGCCGCCGACGGCCGGCACAGCCACCGCGACGGCGACGAGCCGTGGCACGCGGCCGAGCCGTCCACCCCGTCCGCCGTCCCGTTCCGCTCCCGAGAGGAGAACAGCGCATGAAGATCGCCCTCTGCCAGATGCTGACCACCGAGGACAAGGAGGCGAACTTCGACCAGATGCGCCGCCTCGCCGCGGACGCGGTCGCCCGGGGCGCGGACCTCCTCGTCTTCCCCGAGTTCGCGATGTTCGAGCTGCCCGCGATGTCGCAGGACTTCGTCGCGGCCGCCGAACCGCTCGACGGACCGTTCGCGGGCCAGGTCGCCCAGCTCGCGAAGGAGCACGGCGTCGCCATCGTCTACGGCCTCGTCGAGACCTCGCCCGATCCCGACCGCGCCTACAACTCGCTGCTCGTCCTCGGCCCCGACGGCGAGCGCGTGGCGGCGTACCGGAAGCAGCACCTCTACGACGCGTTCGGCTACAAGGAATCGGAGTTCATCCGCCCCGGCGACCTCGACGCCCCGGAGACGTTCACCGTCGACGGCGTGACCGTCGGCCTGCTGACCTGCTACGACCTGCGCTTCCCCGAGGCGGCCCGCCGAGTCGTCGACGCCGGCGCCGAGGTCGTGCTCTACCCCGCGTCCTGGGTGCCCGGTCCGCGCAAGGAGTTCCACTGGAAGTCCCTGCTGCTCGCCCGCGCCATCGAGAACACCGTCTTCGTCGCCGGCGTCTCCCAGGCCCCGCCGATGGGCGTCGGCTCGGCCCTCGCGGTCGACCCCATGGGCTCGACCATCGCCGAGCTGGCCGAGGCCGTCGACGTCACGGTCTTCGACGTCGACACCGCCCGCATCGACGTCGTGCGCGCCAGCAACCCCAGCCTGGCGAACCGCCGCTACTCCATCGCCTGATCCCCGCAACGTTCCCCGAAAGGACACCTCTCCCATGACGACCACCCCGCAGCTGGGCGCCTGGCTCTCCGACTCCAACACCGCCGTCGCGGAGATCGTCGCGAAGCTCGGCTACGACTTCGTGATCCTCGACATCGAGCACGGCCCGTTCGACCTGGAGACGCTCGAGCGCTTCATGCCGGTGCTCAAGGGCCTCGGCCTGAAGGTGCTCGCGAAGGTGCTCGTGCCGGAGCGCGGCCCGATCCAGCAGGCGCTCGACTTCGGCGCCGACGGCGTGATCATCCCGCACATCGAGAACCTCGAGCACGCCAAGCTGATCACCAGCTACGCCAAGTTCCCGCCGCTCGGCGACCGCAGCGCCGCGGGCGGCCGCACGGTCGGCTATGGCGGGTTCTCGGAGGAGTGGTACCGCAACGCCGACGCCACGACCCTCGTCTTCCCGATGATCGAGGACGCCGGCGCGTTCGACGACGCGGAGGCGATCCTGGCGCTCGACACCGTCGACGGCGTCTTCATCGGCCCCACCGACCTCTCGCTGCGCCGCGGCCGTGGCCACTACACGCGGAGCGAGGAGGACTTCGCCGACATCGCGCACATCGCGAAGCTGGCCGAGGCCGCCGACAAGCCGTGGGTGCTCCCCGCCTGGTCCGAAGCCGAGAAGCGCCTCGCCGTCGAGCACGGCGCCGCGTTCATCGCGCTGCAGATGGTGCACGAGGCGATCGTGCAGGGCTTCACCGCTCCCAAGGAGCTCATGGACGGGATCATCGCGGGTTCCTGACCTGCTCCTGGCCCGGCTCCTCGACGGGAGCCGCGGCCTGCGCCGCACCACCGACGCCGACGGGCGGGGGACCACGAGTCCGCCCGCCCGTCGGTTCGTTCGGGGGCCGCGTGGCGACGTACGCCTGCGGGTCGTGGGTCGGGAGAGCCTCAGGCGGCGGCCATGCGGTAGCCGACGCCCCGCACGGTGTGGATGATCGACTTGTCGCCCGATGCCTGCGTGAGCTTGCGGCGCAGGTTGCCGATGTGGACCTCGACGAGGTGGGCGTCGCCGACCCAGTCGTTGCCCCAGACCGTGCGCAGCAGCGCCTCGCGCGTCCACACACGGGCGGGGGTGCGCATGAGGTGCGTCAGCAGGTCGAACTCGGTGCGGGTGAGGTCGACCTCCTCGTCGCTCACGAACGCACGACGGCCGTCGACGTCGATGCCGACGACACCGTGCTGGAGGACCTCGTGGCCGTCGGGCACGGCGATCCCGCCGAGCTCGACGGGATCGGCCTCGGTCGACACCGTCTCGGCCGGCCCGGTCGGAGCGCTGCGCGGGCGCCGGAACATCGCGGTGACGCGCGCCTGCAGCTCCCGCGGGCTGAAGGGCTTGACGAGGAAGTCGTCGGCGCCGGTCTGCAGCGCCATGAGGCGGTCGACCTCGTCCTGGCGCGCGGACACCACGACCAGGTACGCGTCGGAGAACTCCCGCACCCGTCGGCACACCTCGAGCCCGTCGATCCCCGGCAGGCCGAGGTCGAGGGTGATGAGGTCGGGCTCCCACTCGCGCGCGAGCTGCAGGCCGTCACGGCCCGTCGCGGCGGTGCGGATGACGAAGCCCTGCGCCGACAACGTCAGGTCGATCAACGACCGGATGTCAGCGTCGTCCTCGACGACGAGGGCACGACGATCGGGGCTCCCGTCCCCCGCGACTCCTGGCTCCACAAGGGGCGATTCTGTCAGATGGAGGGGCACCGGCGCGGGAAGCCCGCCAACTCCGGTCCGTACTCTTGATCCGTGCCCCCGTCCCGCCTCCACCCGGTGCTGCGCCCACGCGTCTGGCCGATCCACCTCCTCGGGCTCGTGGCGGTGGCGGTGGCGGTCTCGCTGGGGATGTGGCAGTACGGCGCGTGGCAGGCCCACCGCGAGCTCGCGGCCGCCGAGGTGACCACGCAGGACCCGGTTCCGCTGAGCGACCTCCTGCCGCCCGGGGAGGGCTTCCCCGGCGCCGACGTCGGGGCGCCTGCGGAGATCACGGGCACGTGGCGCGACGACCTGACGTTCTCCGTCGACGACCGGCGTGTCGACGGCGTGGCGGGCTCGTGGGTCGTGACCCCCGTCGAGACCGCGGACGGCGGCGGCGCGCTGCTGCCCGTCGTGCGCGGGTGGACCAGCGAGCCTGACGCGGTGGGCCCCGCGATCGGCACCGTCAGCGGCGCCGGCTGGCTCCAGCCGGGCGAGGGCACGGGCGCGGTCGACGACGAGCCGGACGACCGGGTGCTGCCCCAGCTGCGGCTCGCGGACGTCGTGCGGCTGCTCGACGCGGACATCTACCAGGGCTACCTGGTGCTCGACATCGACGGCGAGACCGGTGTGCCGGTGTCCAACGCGGCCGCCGAGGGTCTGAGCGCGGTGACGCCCGAGCAGGTGCCCGAGGTCGCGCCCAACACCAGCCTGCGCAACCTGCTCTACGCGATCGAGTGGTGGGTCTTCGCCGCGTTCGCCGCGTTCGTCTGGTGGCGCTTCGCGCGCGACGAGGTCGACCGGGCGCGGGTGGCGGAGGAGCTGCCAGCGGACGTGGGCGAGGTGCCGTCCCCTGAGGAGCGTGCTCAGGAAGCGGCAGTAGCGTCCTCCTCGTGAGAGGCACCCTGCTCCGTTACCGCGTCATGGCCACGATCGTCGGCGTCCTGCTGATCGTGCTGATCCTCGTCGGCGTCCCGCTGGCCAACTTCGACGGCTCGTCGATGTGGGGCTTCATCCCCAGCACCCCCGGCTGGGTCACCCCCGACTCGGGCGCCCAGCAGCTCGGCGAGGGCATCACCCACTACCTGGGCGTCGCGCACGGGTGGCTCTACATGATCTTCCTCGTCACCGCGTTCCTGCTCGCCCGCAAGGCGCTCTGGGAGCCCGGCTTCACGGTCGTCGTGCTGCTCTGCGGCACGATCCCCGTGCTGTCGTTCTGGGCGGAGCACAAGGCGACGACGCGGGTGCGCCAGGAGTACGCCGACGAGCTCGCCCCCGGCGCCACGTCGCAGCCGTCCGCCTGAGGCGACCCCACGGCGTACGGGCGCGTCGCCCGGCGGTCGCGCCCCGGGCCGGCGGGACCTCGTCCGGGGGAAGAAAACGCGGACCGAGCGGCCCGCCGTGACCATCAACCGACCGCGTTGACCATCAATGTTGATGGTCAACGCGGTGTGTTCCCCGGTCGACCGGGGAACACACCGGCCCCGCCACCGACCGCCCCCAGGACGCAGAACGGCCGCCCTCCACGAAGGAGGGCGGCCGTTCGACTGTGCGCGGATCAGGCCTTGTCGTCGCGGATCTCGACGACCTCGGCCGGGTCGTCCGGCGTCGTGACCGGGTGGGGCTTCTCGGCGGCGTCGGCGAGGGCCTCGTCGGGGCTGGCG
>DASWYU010000025.1:0-10995 GCA_036404795.1 Nocardioides sp.
CGTCCACCGCGCGGAGCTGCTCCGCGAGCTCGAGTCGTCGAACCGCGAGGCCGCCGCGCCCAGCGACGACGACGTCGCCTCGCTCACGCGCGCGCTCCGCGACCGCAAGCGCTGAGGTCCCGCCCGGCACCGTCGAGGAACCTCCGAGGACCTCCGCGCGGACGCCCGGCGCGGAGAACAGGGCCGGATCGGGCCCTGGAAGCGGTTCCGGCGACCTGTTCTCCGCGTGGGTCGTCCGGTCGCGCCGGTCCGGTGCCGTCCGGCCCGCGCCGTACGGCGGGTGGTCGCGCGTCGCGGCGGGTGAGGCCGGGTTGGGTCGGGTCGGGTCGGGTCGGGTCGCGTGACGAAAACGCGGACGGGCGGTGCACCGTCGTCAAGAACGCGCGGACGAGCACGCGCGACACGCCGGGCGCGCGGGGCGGATCGTCCGCGTTTCTCGTCGCCGCCGGGAGCGGGCGGCGCACTTTCCGTCGTCGACGGTGGCCGGTCCGCGTTTTCTGGAGCCGAGCCGAGCCGGGCCGAGCCAGGCCGAGCCGAGCCCGGGCGCCGACTGTGCGGCCGCGACATGCGGGACGCCGCGAGCGCTGCACCGACCGCACAGTTCGCTCGGGGCGGCGTGGGGTCGGCGCGGTGACTGCCCCCGGCCCCGAACGTCATGCGCGGCGAGCGCCGGGGGCCACGGGACGCATGACGTCCGCGAGCGCACCGGTCCGGACCAGCGCGGGTTTTGCCCGGGGTGTCTCAGGTCCGGGGCCGTCGCGCCGAATGGCACGCCGGAAGGAGGCGGGCCCATGGACGACGACGCCGAGATCATCGCGGAGTTCCTGGTCGAGTCGCACGAGAATCTCGACCAGCTCGACCGCGACCTCGTCGAGCTCGAGCGGCAGCCCGGATCGCGCGACCTGCTGTCGTCGATCTTCCGCACCATCCACACGATCAAGGGCACGAGCGGCTTCCTCGCGCTGCATCGCCTCGAGGCGCTGACCCACGTCGGCGAGAACCTCCTCTCCCGCCTGCGCGACGGCGAGATGACGATGACGCCCGACACCACCGGCGTGCTGCTGCGCATGGTCGACACGGTGCGGGCGCTGCTCGACGTCGTCGAGCGCACCGCCACCGACGTGGGCGACGACCCTGACGACATCGACGTCGACGGGGTCGTCGCCGACCTCCGCGACGTGCTGGAGGGCCGCGCCCCCGCGGCTGCTGCCGCCCCCACGCCCGCCCCCGACCGCGTCCCGGAGCCCGCCCCGGAGCCCGCCCCGGAGCCGCACCCCGTCGCGCAGGCCGAGCCCGCGCCGTACGACGAGACCCCGACCGACCCCGCCGAGGGGCAGCGTCGCGCGGTGGACGCGACGGTGCGGGTCGACGTCGACCTGCTCGACAACCTCGTGCAGCTCGTCGGCGAGCTGGTGCTGACGCGCAACCAGATCCTGCAGAAGACCGACGCGCACGCCGACGTCGAGCTGGGGCGCGCGGCGCAGCGGCTCGACCTCGTCGCGAGCGAGCTGCAGGAGAACGTGATGAAGACGCGCATGCAGCCGATCGGCCAGGTCTGGGCGAAGCTGCCGCGGGTCGTGCGCGACCTCGCGCACCAGCTCGGCCGGGAGGTCGAGCTGGAGATGGAGGGCCACGACACCGAGCTCGACCGGTCGCTGCTCGAGGCGCTGAAGGACCCGCTGACCCACCTCGTGCGCAACGCCCTCGACCACGGCATCGAGCCGCCGGAGACCCGGCTGGCGCGCGGCAAGGAGCGGGTCGGGCGGCTGCGGCTGAAGGCCTACCACGAGTCCGGCCAGGTCGTCGTCGAGATCACCGACGACGGCGCGGGCATCGATCCGCGCCGCATCGGTGACGTCGCCGTCGCCCGGGGCGTGGTGACGCGGGAGGCCGCCGCGCGCCTCGACGGCCGGGACCTGCTCGACCTCATCTTCCGGCCGGGTTTCTCCACGGCCGCCGCGGTCACGAACGTGTCGGGCCGCGGGGTCGGCATGGACGTGGTGCGCACCAACATCGAGCGCATCGGCGGCACGGTCGACCTGGCGAGCGAGCCCGGGATCGGCACGACGTTCCGGGTGCGGATCCCGCTGACGCTCGCGATCATCCCGGCGCTGGTGGTGGGGGAGGGCGGGGAGCGCTACGCGATCCCGCAGGCCAACCTCGTCGAGCTGGTCCGCATCGAGGCGCGCGACCTCGAGGTGCTCGCCGGTGCGCCGGTGATGCGGCTCCGCGGGCGGCTCCTGCCGCTCGTCTCCCTCGCCGAGGTGCTGGGGTCGCCGGACGCCGAGCCCGCGGAGGAGACCGACGCCCGCCTGGTCGTCGTGCTCCAGGCCGACGACGTGCGCTTCGGGCTCTGCGTCGGCGACATCCACGACACCCAGGAGATCGTCGTGAAGCCGATCGGCCGGCAGCTGAAGGCGATGGCGATGTATGCCGGCGCCACGATCATGGGCGATGGCCGGGTGGCGCTGATCCTCGACGTCATGGGTCTCGCCCGCAGCCGCGGCATCGACCAGACCGTGCAGCTCGCCGTCGAGCAGCGGGCGGTCGTGGAGGAGCGGGTCACCCTGCTCGTCGTGCAGGTCGCCGGCGACCGCCGGGCGGCGCTGCCGCTCACCGACGTCGCCCGGCTCGAGGAGTTCCCGAGCGCCGTGCTGGAGCACGCGGGGACGACGGAGGTGGTGCAGTACCGCGACGGCATCCTCCCGCTCGTCCGCCTCGCCGCGCTGGTCGGGCTGCCGTCCGGGCCGCCGGCCGAGCAGGTCGCCGTCGTCGTCCACGAGACCCCGGACGGGCAGCGGGTCGGCATCGTCATCGACCGCGTGCTCGACATCGTCGAGACGACCGCCACCCGCACCGACGTCGGCCGGCGCCCGGGGGTGCTCGGCTCGACCGTCGTCGACGGCCACGTCACCGAGCTCGTCGACACCGACGCCGTGGTCGCCCGCGCCCTGCCGGGCCGGGCCGAGCTGGCGGGTGTGCGATGACCGCGACGTACGCCGGGGGGCCCGGCACCCTCGTCGACGGGGGCTTCTGCACGTTCGTCATCGACGGCCTGGTGCTCGGTGTGCCGGTGGAGCACGTGCAGGAGGTGCTGCGCTACCAGCAGATGACCGTCGTGCCTCGCGCCCCCGAGGCCGTGCGCGGGCTCATCAACCTGCGCGGGCAGATCGTCACCGCGGTCGACCTGCGCCGTCGTCTCGACCTGCCCCCGCTGCCCGCGGGCAGCCTGCCCATGAACGTGATCGTCCGCAGCCGCGGCGAGGTGGTCAGCCTCCTCGTCGACGACATCGGCGACGTCATCGAGGTGACCGGGCTCGAGCTCGAGCCGGCGCCCGCCACCATGCCCGCCCGCGTCCGCGAGGTGCTCACTGGGGTCGTCTCCCTGCCCGAGCACATCCTCCTCGTGGTCGACGCGGACCGGGCGGTCGACACCTCGACCGCCCACGACACCACCGGAGGACTCCCGTGACCGAGCTCGACACCGCACCCGCCAGCACCAACGGTCGCGCACCGTCGGGCCGCGCCTCCACCCGTCCCCGCGCCGGCGACCTCACGCGGATGCGCTCCGTGCTCGAGGGCCTGCCGACGCGCGTGATGCTCGCCGACCGCGACCTCGTGATCACCTACGCCAACCCGGCCACGGTCGAGGGTCTGCGCGCGCTCGCGGACTGGATCCCGGTCAGCCCCGACGAGCTCGTCGGCGCCAACCTCGACCTCTTCCACGCGGACCCGTCCCACCAGCGCCGGCTCCTGGCCGACCCCGAGGCGCACCTGCCCCGGCGCGCGCTCATCCAGGTGGGCCCCGAGACGCTGGACCTCCACGTGGTCGCCCTCCACGACGACCGCGGCACCTACGTCGGCGCGATGGCGACCTGGGAGAACGTCACCGAGAAGCTGCGCCTCGAGAAGGAGGTCGGCCGCGTCACCGCGATGACCGAGAGCTCGCCGACGAACATGCTGTTCGCCGACCGCGACCTCGTCGTCACCTACGCCAACCCGGCCTCGCTCGCCACGCTCCGCACGCTGGAGGCGGACCTGCCGGTCGCCGCCGACGCCGTGGTGGGCTCGAGCCTCGCGGTGCTGCTGGGCGCCGGGATCGGCGAGGACGGTACGCCGCGGCGCACCACCGTCGCCCTCGGAGCCGAGACGCTCGACGTCACGGTGTCGCCCATCTCGGATGCGGCCGGCGAGCCGATCGGCACGATGCTGACCTGGGAGGTCGTCACCGACCGGCTGCGGGCGGAGCGGGAGCGCGAGGAGAACTCGGCCGACGTCGCCGCGGTCAACAAGGTCCTCTCGCTGCTCGGCGAGGCGACCACGGAGGCGGCCGCCGTGCGCGCGGCGCTCGACACGGTGCGGGCCGAGTTCGGGTGGGCCTACGGCTCGTTCTGGGCCGTCGACCCCGCCGACGAGGTGCTCCGCTTCTCGCTGGAGTCCGGCGACGCCGGTCCGGAGTTCCGGGCCGTCACGCTGCAGGCGTCGTTCGCGCGGGGCGTCGGCCTGTCGGGTCGTGCCTGGGCGACCCGCGACCTGTTCTTCACCCGCGACATCGGCGAGATGACCGACTGCGTGCGCGCGCCCGTCGCGCAGCGCGTGGGCGTGCGCTCCGGCATCTGCTTCCCCGTCACCGTCGGCGGCGAGGTCGTCGGCACGATGGACTTCTTCGCCACCGAGACCCTCGAGCCCAGCCAGCAGCGTCTCGACGCGCTCCGCAACGTCGGCCGGCTCGTGTCCGCGGCGATCGAGCGGATCCGCAAGGAGACGCACGAGCGCGAGGTCGCGGCCGAGCTCGCCCGCAAGGTCGACCTCGTGCTCGAGGTCGTGCGGGCCGCGGCCTCCGGCGACCTCACCCGCGAGATCCCGGTCGCCGGCGACGACGCCATCGGCCAGCTCGCCACCGGCCTCGGCGGCCTGCTCGAGACGCTCCGCACCTCCATGACCGAGATCGGCCACACCGCCGACACCCTCGCCGTCGCGGCGGAGCAGCTGACGATCCTGTCGCAGGGCATGGGCGAGGGCGCGACCCTCACCTCCGACCGGGCCTCGAGCGCGTCGAGCGCGTCGGTGCAGGTCTCCGCCAGCATCCAGACCGTCGCGAGTGCCGCCGAGGAGATGACGGCGAGCATCCGCGAGATCGCGAAGAACGCCACCGAGGCGGCCTCCGTCGCCACCGGGGCGGTCGGGGTCGCCGGGTCCGCGCAGGGCACGGTCGCCAACCTCGGCGAGTCCAGCGCCGAGATCGGCCAGGTCATCAAGGTGATCACCTCGATCGCCCAGCAGACCAACCTGCTCGCCCTCAACGCGACCATCGAGGCCGCCCGCGCCGGCGACGCCGGCAAGGGCTTCGCGGTCGTCGCCAACGAGGTGAAGGAGCTCGCCAAGGAGACGGCGCGCGCGACCGAGGACATCAGCGCGAAGATCGACGCGATCCAGGCCGACACCTCCGGCGCCGTCTCGGCGATCTCCGAGATCTCCGAGGTCATCGGTCGCATCAACGACATCCAGACGACGATCGCCTCGGCCGTCGAGGAGCAGACGGCGACGACCAACGAGATCGCCCGCTCGGTCACGGAGGCCGCGGCGGGCGCCAACGGCATCGCCGAGGACGTCACCCAGGTCGCCAGCGCCGCCGACGACACCCGTCAGGGCGCGCAGAACACCCTGCAGTCCGCGACCGACCTGGCCGGCATGGCGACGCAGCTGAAGTCGCTCGTGCAGCAGTTCACCGTCTGACCCGACTCCGAGCGGGTACGGCGCCGCTCAGCCCTTGTCGGCGTCCGGCAGCTGCATCTGCGCCGCCAGGAGGGCCGCCTGCGTGCGGCGCTTCACGCCGAGCCGCGCCAGCAGGTGCGTGATGTGGTTCTTGATCGTCTTCTCCGACAGGAACAGCTGGTCGGCGATCTCCCGGTTCGTGAGGCCCTGGCCCACGAGCGCGAGGATCTTCTGCTGCTGCGGGGTCAGGGTCGACGGGTCGGTGTCGGCGCCGCGCTGGGCGTTCTCCCGCATCCGTTCCATCGCGCGGATCGCGACCATCGGGTCGATGAGCGAGTGGCCGTCGGCCACGGCGCGGACGCCGGAGAGCAGCGAGCTCCCGCCGATCTCCTTGAGCACGTACCCGTCCGCGCCGGCCATGATCGCGCTCTGCAGGGCGGCGTCGTCGTCATAGCTGGTGAGGATCAGCGCCCGCAGCTCCGGGCGCAGCGACTTCACCTCCCGGCACAGCTCGATGCCCGACCCGTCGGGCAGCCGCGCGTCGAGCACGGCCACGTCCGGAGCGGTCTCACGGATCCCGTCGAGGCCCTCCGCCACCGTGCCCGCCTCGCCGACCACCTCGAGCTGGGGGTCGGACTCGAGCAACGCGCGCAGCCCGCGACGTACGACCTCGTGGTCGTCGACCAGGAACACCCGCACCACACTCATGGGTCCACTGTGCGCCCCTCGGGCGAATTTGTCCCGTACGTCGCGCCGCGTCGCCTCTCGTGGCGGGCGAGACGGCCACCACAACGCACATTAGTTGTATCTGACAACGAAGCGCGTATGGTTGTCGTCAGCAACCAAACCGGCCCTCGTGCCGGTCGAACCACGCCACGAATCGAAGGTGCCCCTCCATGGCCCACGAGCCCCACCACACCGTCGTCGACCCGGACGTCCGGGCCGACGTGCCCATGACGCACCGCGAGATCCTCTCGGTGATGTCGGGCCTGCTGCTCGCGATGTTCGTCGCGATGCTCTCCTCGACCATCGTCACCAACGCCCTGCCCAGCATCGTCGTCGACCTCGACGGCGGCGAGGCGGGCTACACCTGGGTCGTCGTCGCCACGCTGCTGACGATGACCGCCTCCACCCCGATCTGGGGCAAGCTCGCCGACCTCGTCGACAAGAAGCTGCTCGTGCAGATCGCGCTCGTCACCTACGCGGTCGGCTCGATCGCCGCCGGCCTGTCGCAGAACATGGCCGAGCTGATCGCCGCCCGCGCCGTCACCGGCCTCGGCGTCGGTGGCATGACGGCCCTCGTCATGGTCGTCATCGCCACGATCGTCACGCCGCGCGAGCGCGGCCGCTACTCGGGCTACATCGGCGCCGTCTTCGCGATGGCCACGGTCAGCGGGCCGCTCATCGGCGGCCTCATCGTCGACACGCCCGGACTCGGCTGGCGCTGGACCTTCCTCGTGGGTGTCCCGGTCGCCGCCGTCGCCCTCGTCGTGCTGCAGCGCACGCTGCACCTCCCCGCGCCCGTGCGGGTGCCCGGCCAGCGTCCCTCGATCGACTACGCCGGCGCGCTGCTCATCGTCGGCGGCGTCTCCGTGCTCCTCGCCTGGGTCTCGCTCGCCGGGCACCAGTTCGACTGGGCCTCCGTCACGACCGCCGTCATGATCGCGGTCGGCGTCGCCCTGCTCGTCGCGGCCGTGGCCGTGGAGCGCCGCGTCGCGGAGCCGATCATCCCGCTGCGGCTCTTCGCGGACCGCACGACGGTCCTCGCCACTCTCGCCTCCGTGATGGTCGGCGTCGCGATGTTCGGCTCGACGGTCTACCTGTCGCAGTACTTCCAGATCGCCCGCGGCATGAGCCCGACCCACGCCGGCCTGATGTCGACCCCGATGGTGCTCGGCCTGTTCGTGTCGAGCGTCGTGACCGGGCGGATCATCAGCAACACCGGCCGGTGGAAGAAGTTCCTCGTCGGTGGCATGGTCGCGGTCGTCGCCGGGCTCGGCCTGCTCTCGACCATCGACGTGCACACCTCGCTCGTCGAGATCGGCGCGTTCATGGTCGTGCTCGGTGCCGGTCTGGGCGCGACGATGCAGAACCTCGTGCTCGCGGTGCAGAACCAGGTCGCCCAGCGCGACATGGGCGCGGCCAGCGCTCTCGTCACGTTCTTCCGCTCGATCGGCGGCTCGTCCGGCGTCGCTGCCCTCGGTGCGCTCCTCGGCCACCAGGTCGCCGACAAGGTGACCGACGGGCTCACGCGGCTCGGGATCGCGGCGGAGGGCTCCGGCTCGTCGCTGCCCGACCTCGACACGCTGCCCGGACCGGTGCGCGACGTCTTCCAGGGTGCCTACGGGGACGGTACGGCGCTGCTGTTCCTCGTCGCCGTACCCTTTGCGGTCATGGCCCTGATCCTCGTCAGCGCGATCCGTGAGGTGCCGCTGCGCACCACGCTCGACGTCGCTCCGTCGACCCCGGTCGACGGCGAGCGCGCCGGGACGGCCGAGGTGGGTGCCGCGCGATGAGCGCCACCGCGTCCGCGCCGTCCACCGCCGCCGACCTCGACCCCGAGGTGCTGCGCGACCTGGAGCACCAGTTCTTCGTGCTCCTGCGTCGGATGCGCCGCAACCTCGCGGAGCGGGGCCAGGCGGTGGCGCCCGGTCTCTCGGCGCTGGGGTACGGCGTGCTCGACCAGCTCGCGCGCGACGGCTCGGCGCGGGCCGCCGACATCGGCTGCGTGCTCGGCGTCGACAAGGGCGCGATGAGCCGCACGGTGCACCACCTCGTGGAGCTGGGCCTCGTCGAGCGCAGCAGCGACCCCGACGACGCGCGGGCGCTCGTGCTCGAGCTGTCCGCGCACGGCGCGGAACGGCTCGCCGAGGTGGGCCGGCAGCGGCACGCCCTGTTCCTGCAGGCCATGTCCGAGTGGACGTCCGACGAGCTGGCCGACCTCGCCTCGACGCTCGGTCGCTACAACGCGAGCGTCGAGGCGGCGCTGAGCCGGGCCGACTGACTCAGGCCAGGAACCAGGCGGCCGTGTCCGGCGCGATCGTCCCGGTCGGTCGGTCGCCGCTGCTGAGCAGCAGCCTGCCCGCCCCGTCGGCCAGCGCGTCGGGCAGCGCGGCCGGCTCCGAGCCGGCGTTGAGCACGCAGGTCAGCGGCCCGCGCCGGTAGACGAGCAGCGCGGGACCGGCCTCGAGCACGTCGACGTCGTCGCCCGCCGTGCCGGCGAACGTGCGCCGGGCGGCGAGCGCGGCGCGGTAGAACTCCAGCGTCGAGCCCTCCGTGCCCGTCTGCGCGGCGACGGTGAGCGCCTTCCAGTCGTCGGGCTGCGGCAGCCAGGGTTGCGTGCCGTCGGCCGTCGGCCCGAAGCCGTACGGCGCGGTCGACCCGCTCCACGGGATCGGCACGCGGCAGCCGTCCCGGCCGATGTCGGGCTTCGCGGAGTCGCGGGTGCGGAACCACGACGGGTCCGTGCGGTCCTCCGGGGCGACGTCGACCTGCTCGAGACCGAGCTCCTCGCCCTGGTAGAGGTACGCCGAGCCCGGCAGGCCCAGCATGGCCAGGGTCGCCGCCCGGCCGCGGGCCCGGCCGAGGTCGCCCCCGCCGTACCGCGTCACGTGGCGCACCACGTCGTGGTTGCTCAGCACCCAGGTGGGGGTGGCGCCGTACGGGCGCAGCGACGGCAGCGTCTCGGTGATCACCGCGGCGAACTCCGCGGCGTCCCAGGCCGCGGAGAGCCAGTGGAAGTTGAACGACTGCTGCAGCTCGTCGGGGCGGACGTAGCGCGCGATCGCCTCCGCGGTGCGGGCCCACGACTCGGCGACGGCCATGCGGCGGCCGCGCGGCGAGTCGTCGTACTCCGCCAGCACCCCGTGCCAGCGACGGTAGACGTCGTGCACCTCGGGCTGGTCCCACATCGGCTCGTCGGCCCCGGCGGCCTCGACCATGGAGGCCGGTCCGTCGGCGTCCGGGTCGGGGAGCACGGTGTCGGGGAGGCCGTCCTTCTTGAACAGGCCGTGCGCCACGTCGACGCGGAAGCCGTCGACGCCGCGGTCGAGCCAGAACCGCAGGATGTCGACGAACTCGTCGCCGACCTCGGGGTTGCGCCAGTCGAGGTCGGGCTGGGTGGAGTCGAAGAGATGGAGGTACCACTGCCCCGGGGTGCCGTCGGCGGTCGGCACGCGGCTCCAGGCGGCCCCGCCGAAGACGCTCGGCCAGTTGTTCGGCGGGGTGTCGCTGCCGTCGTCGTCGCGGAAGACGTAGCGCCCCCGCTCCGGGCTGCCGGGCTCCGCGGCCAGTGCCGCGGCGAACCAGGGGTGCTGGTCGGAGGTGTGGTTGGGGACCAGGTCCACGACGACCTTGAGGCCCAGCTCGTGCGCCCGCGCCAGCAGCGCGTCGGCGTCGGCGAGCGAGCCGAACAGGGGGTCGACGTCGCGGTAGTCGGCCACGTCGTAGCCGTGGTCCTTCTGCGGCGACGTGTAGAACGGCGTGATCCACAGCGCGTCGACGCCGAGGTCGCGCAGGTGGGGCAGGCGCGAGGTGATGCCGGGGAGGTCGCCGACGCCGTCGCCGTCCGCGTCCGCGAAGCTCCGCACGTAGACCTGGTAGACGACCGCCTGGCGCCACCAGGCGCCGTCGAGGGAGGGGGTTGGATCGTTCGAGTCGACCATGCGGGCGAGTCTAGGGAGCGGGGCCAGTCCCGACGAAGGGCCCGTGGTGCCCGGTCAGCGGCGGATCTCCTCCCACCGGTCGAGCGCCTCGGCGCGCTCGGCCTTGTGGTCGACCAGGGGCGCGGCGTACCCGACCTTCGTCCGCGCCTCCGCCGACGGCTCGTGCGGGTCCTCGCCCGCGGGCAGGTCGCGCAGCTCGGGCACCCAGCGCCGCACGTAGTCGCCGCGCGGGTCGAACTTCCTGCCCTGCCCGGTGGGGTTGAAGACCCGGAAGAACGGCGAGGCGTCGGTGCCGGAGCCGGCCGTCCACTGCCAGCCGTGCTGGTTGGAGGCGAGGTCGCCGTCGACGAGCCACTGCATGAAGTGGCGCGCGCCGTGCTGCCACTCGACGTGCAGGTCCTTGACGAGGAAGCTCGCGACGATCATCCGCACGCGGTTGTGCATCCAGCCGCAGCCGCGCAGCTGGCGCATGCCGGCGTCGACCACCGGGAAGCCGGTGCGGCCCGCGCACCAGGCGTCGAACAGCTCGCCCGGCTCGTCGTACTCCAGCCCGGCGTACTCCCGGCGCAGGTACTCCCGGGCGGAGTCGGGGCGGTGCAGGAGTACGTCGGCGTAG
>DASWYU010000026.1:0-6648 GCA_036404795.1 Nocardioides sp.
GGCTGACGGCGGCTGACGGCGGCTGACGGGGTGTGCGGCGGTGGGCCGTGCACTTCGCACACTTGTGGCGCTGGAGCTTGCGGAGAATGTGGGCGGATCGCCGTGGCGGTCGTGAGCTGGATCAACCTAGGGTCCTCGACATGTCCAGCGATGTGCGGCGCCTCACACGCCCCCGGGTCGTGGTGGTCCCCGACTCCTTCAAGGGGAGCGTGACCGCGCGCGAGGTCGCCGACGCGATGGCCGAGGGCGTCCGCGCCGCGGCCCGCAGCCTGGCCACGGACCCGACGGCCGAGGTGGAGCCCGAGATCCGGACGCTCCCGTTCGCCGACGGCGGGGAGGGCACGCTCGACGCCCTCCTCGGTGCCTGGTCGGTCGCCGCCCGCACCACGGCGGCGACCGATGCGCTCGGGCGCCCGGTGGAGGCGCGGTACGGCGTCTCGCCGGACGGCTCCACGGCCGTCGTGGAGGCGGCCGAGGCCAACGGACTGCCCCAGGTCAGCGACGTACCGCTGCAGCCGCTCGCCGCCACCACCCGCGGCGTCGGTGCGCTCGTGCGGGCGGCCCTCGCCGACGGGTGCACCGAGGTGCTGCTCTGCATCGGCGGTTCCGCCACCACCGACGGCGGCACGGGTCTGCTGAGCGCGCTGGGCGCGCGGTTCCTCGACGCCGACGGCGTCGACCTCCCGGACGGCGGCGGCGACCTCGCCCGGCTGGACCGGATCGACACGAGCGGACTCGACCCCCGGGCGACCGAGGTGCGCTGGCGGATCGCCTGCGACGTCACCAACCCGCTCGTCGGCGAACGCGGCGCGGCCGCGGTGTTCGGGCCCCAGAAGGGTGCGACCCCCGACGACGTGACCACGCTCGACACCGGTCTCCGCCGCTTGGCGGCCGTGCTCGCCGCGCAGACGGGCATGGACGTGGCGACCACCCCCGGCACCGGTGCCGCCGGCGGCATGCCCGCCGGGCTGTGCGCGCTGCTGGGCGCCGAGATCGCTCCCGGCGGGGAGATCGTGGCCGACACCCTCGGCCTGCCCGCGCTGCTCTCCGACGCCGACCTGGTGATCACCGGCGAGGGTCGGCTCGACGCGCAGTCGTTCTCCGGGAAGGTGGTCGACACGGTGCGCCGGCTGACCCCCGCCGGCGTGCCCGTGCTCGTCGTGGCCGGCGCCGTCGAGGCGAGCGACGAGGAGCTCGTCGCCGCCGGGATCACCGGCGCCTTCTCCATCGCGAGCGGCCCGGCGTCGCTCGACGATCTCCGCGCGGGTGCCGCCGCCGCGATCACCCGCACCACCACCCAGGTCGTGCGCGTCCTGCTCCACCGCTGAACCCACCTCACGCCCCGAGACGCCCCGAACCCCCGAGACCGAGGCGCTGCGTGCCCGCGCGCCCGCAGCACGTGCCGTCACCCGGAAGGAAGAAGGCGACGATGTCGCCTGCAGCCTTGACCCCGGAGCCCTTGCGCTCCCCGTTCTTCGGATCCATGGACCGCTTCCCCGGCGGCATCATGATCATCCCGCTCGTGCTGGGCTCGCTCATGGGCACCTTCGCGATGCCGGCCCTGGAGATCGGCAGCTTCACGACGGGTCTGTTCCGCGACAGCGCCCTCCCGCTCATCGGCCTGCTGATCTTCGCGGTCGGCACGCAGGTGAACGTCCGCACCAGCGGTCAGGTGATGGCGCACGCGGGCGTGCTGCTCGTCTGCAAGAGCTTCATCCCGGCGGCCCTGGCCGTCACGCTGGGCCTCTTCGTGGGGCTCGACGGCATCCTCGGCCTGTCGATCCTCGCCATCCTGGCGGCCTCCGACAACAGCAACAGCGGGCTGTGGGTGGCCTACACCAGCAAGTACGGCGACCAGCGCGACCGCGGCGCCTTCATCGCCTCCGCCGTGAACGACGGTCCGTTCCTCACCCTGCTGTTCCTCGGTGCGTCGGGCCTCGGCGAGATCCCGTTCACGGCGCTGCTCGCGTCGCTGACGCCGCTGCTGCTCGGCATCCTGGTCGGCAACCTCGACCCCCGCTGGCGCGAGATGGTGCGACCGACGCCCAACATCGTGATCCCGTTCTTCGCGTTCGCCCTCGGGACGAGCATCGACCTCGGCGACGTCGTCAGCGGCGGTCTCAGCGGCCTCGCGCTGGGTCTCGTGGTGGCGCCGTTCACCGGTGGTCTGTGCTACCTGGGCTATCGCCTCGTGCTCCGCCGCGGTGGGGAGTCGGGCATCGCGTTCGCGGCGGGCACCACGGCCGGCAACTCGATCGGCACCCCCGCCGTCGTGGCGGCCGCCGACCCCTCCTTCCAGCAGTACGTCGGCACCGCCACCGCGCAGACGTCACGAAGGGCCAGACGGTCGCGATCTCCATGTGCGACAGCACGCGGCCGCAGCCGCGGCACCTCATGCTCCCGGCGATCCTGGCGGAGCTCGAGGGCCTCGTGGACCCGGCCGACGTGACGGTGCTCGTCGCGACGGGCACCCACCGCGGCAACACCGACGCCGAGATCCGCGAGATGGTGGGCGACGACCTCGCCGACCGGCTGCGGATCGTCAACCACGACTCCCGCGACCGCGACAGCCTCACGTGGGTGGGGGAGCTGGGCGACGGCGTGCCCGTGTGGCTCAACTCGATCTGGGTGGACGCCGACGTGCGGATCACGACGGGCTTCGTCGAGCCGCACTTCTTCGCCGGCTTCAGCGGCGGACCGAAGCTGGTGGCGCCCGGTCTCGCGGCGCTCGAGACGGTGCTGACGCTGCACGACGCGGCCCGCATCGGCGACGCCCGTGCGACCTGGGGCGTCATCGAGGGCAACCCGGTGCACGACGACGTCCGGGCGATCGCCGCGGCGACCGACGTGACCTTCGCCCTCGACGTCATCCTCAACCGCGACCACGACATCGTCCGGGCCTTCGGTGGCGACATCCTGCCGATGCACGAGGCGGCGCGGGAGGCGGCCCGGGAGATCGCGATGCGGGAGGTGGACGCGCCGTTCGACGTCGTCGTCACCACCAACTCGGGCTACCCGCTCGACCAGAACCTCTACCAGGCGGTGAAGGGCATCTCGGCCGCCTTCACGGTGGTCAAGCCGGGCGGCACGATCATCTGCGCCGCGGAGTGCCGCGACGGGTTCCCCGACCACGGGTCCTACCGCGAGGTGCTCGCCTCGGCGGGCTCGCCGCAGGAGCTCTTCGACGACATCTCGGCGCGCACGGAGACGGTGCCCGACCAGTGGCAGGTGCAGATCCAGGCGCGGGTGCAGAGCCAGGTCGAGGTCGTCATGCACACCTCCTACCTGAGCGACGAGGACCTCGCCGGCGCCCACCTGCGCCAGACCCGCGACATCGGGGCGACGGTGAAGGAGATCTGCGACCGCATCGGCCCGTCGGCGCGGGTGTGCGTGCTGCCCGAGGGACCGCAGACGATCCCGTACGTCGCGGCCCCGGTGCCCGCGTGAGCGCCCCGCGCCCTCGAGCCGGTGTCGGGGGCCGGCGACGCCGCGCTGGAGCGGCTGCGGAGCCGGATCGCGACGGAGGACCGGCTGATCGTCGCGCTCTCCGGTGGCGTGGACTCGGCGCTGCTCGCCGTGGTGGCCGCCGACGTGCTCGGCGACGCGGCCGTCGCTGTCACCGCGGTCTCGGCGAGCCTGCCGGCGCGGGAGCGCACGGCGGCGCGCGAGCTGATGCGCACCCACGGGGTGCGGCACGTCGAGGTGGCGACCGACGAGTTCGACCGGCCGGAGTACGTCGCGAACACCGGCAACCGCTGCTTCCACTGCAAGTCGGCGCTGTTCGACGCCTTCACCCCGCTCAGCACGCTGCTCGACGCCCCGGTGGCGCTCGGCACGAACCTCGACGACCTGGGCGACCACCGGCCCGGGCTCGCGGCGGCGCGCGTGCGCGGCTCGATCGCGCCCATGGTCGACGCGGGCCTGACGAAGGCAGACGTCCGGGCGGCCGCCGCGGCGCGCGGGCTCGCGGTGGCCGAGAAGCCGGCGGCGGCATGCCTGTCGTCACGCATCGCGTACGGCGACCCCGTCACCCCCGAGGCCGTCCGCGCGGTCGAGGACGCGGAGGCGGCGCTCGCCGACCTCGGTCTCGACCGGCTCCGCGTGCGGGCGCACGGTCGGGGCACGGTCGCGCGCATCGAGGTGCCGACCGACCAGCTCGACCGGGTCGTCGCCGAGCGGGAGGTCGTGGTGCGGGCCGTGAAGGCGGCGGGCTTCACGTTCGTCGCGCTCGACCTCGACGGCCTGCAGAGCGGGTCGATGAACGCCCTCCTGCGGATCGTGGAGGTGCGCTCGTGAGCGCACCGGACGACCGCTCCTTCACCGACCTCGGCTTCGCCCGGGTCGACACCGATCGACAGCGCCGCCAGGGCGTGCCGGAGGTCGTCTACGGCCCGGGCAAGCGTCCCGAGCAGGTCGTCGGCATCGTGCGCACGCTGCTCGACGCCAACACGGGCCCGGTCCTCGTGACGCGTATCGAGGCGGACGCGGCGGCGGAGGTGCTCGCCGGGGTCCCCGACGGCACGTACGACGCGTCCGCCCGCGTCCTCACCTGGCGCCCCGCCCCGGTCCGGCCGGGCGCGCGGGTCGCGGTCGTCACCGCGGGCACGTCCGACGGTCCGGTCGCCGACGAGGTCGTCGCGGTCGCCTCGGCGATCGGTCTGGACGTGCTCGACGTCCGCGACGTCGGCGTCGCCGCGATCCACCGCCTCCTCGCGGTGCTCCCGGAGATCGAGACCGCGGACGTGGTGATCGCCGTCGCCGGCATGGAGGGGGCGCTGGCGAGCGTGCTGGGCGGGCTCGTCGCCGTACCGGTCGTCGCGGTCCCCACCTCCACCGGGTACGGCGCGGCCCTCGACGGCCTCACCGCCCTCCTCGCGATGACCACGTCGTGCGCGGCGGGGCTGACGGTCGTCAACATCGACGGCGGGTTCTCGGCGGCCATGGCGGCCCACCGGATCGTGCTGGGCTGGGAGCGGATCGCGGCCCGGGAGGTCCCGGCGTCGTGATCTGCTGGCTGCAGCCCACCAGCGGGCTGTCGGGCGACATGCTGCTCGGCGCACTCCTCGACGCGGGGGCGGACCTCGACGCCGTCCGCGCGGCCGTCGCCTCGACGGGGCTGACCGGCTGGTCGCTCGACGTCGAGCGGGTCGTGGTCGACGGGATCGCCGCGACGAAGGCCGTCGTCGGCGTCGAGGACGACGCCACCCACCGCCGCGCGTCCACCCTGCTCGAGATGGTGCGCCGGGCCCGGCCGAGCGAGGCGGCGGCCGTGGCGGAGCGCGCGATCCAGGCGGTCGCCGAGGTCGAGGGCGCCCTGCACGACCGGGACCCGGCCGAGGTCGTCCTCCACGAGGTGGGCGGCCACGACACGGTCGTCGACACGGTCGGCGTCGCCGCGGCCCTGGCCGACCTCGGGGTCACCGCGGTGCACTCGAACCCCATCGCCCTCGGCGGCGGCAGCGTCCGCGCGGCCCACGGCGTGCTGCCCGCTCCCGCGCCCGCGACCGCGAAGCTGCTCGTGGGAGCGGTGACGGTGGGCATCGACGTACGGTCCGAGACCGTCACCCCCACCGGCGCCGCGCTCGTGCGCGCCGCCGGCACGCGCTTCGACCCGCCGCCCGCCATGACCGTGCGGGCCGTCGGCCACGGCGCCGGCACCAAGCGCTTCCCGGGCCGCCCCAACGTCCTCCAGGTGGTGCTGGGGGAGCCGCTCGACCGTACGGCGCACCCCACCACCCCCGCCGTCGCCCCCCTCGTCGTGCTCGAGACCAACCTCGACGACGTCACCGGCGAGCTCCTCGGCCACCTCGTCGGCGCGGCCGTCGAGGGCGGCGCCCTCGACGCCTGGGCGACCCCGATCGTCATGAAGAAGGGCCGCCCCGCTCACGCCCTCGCGCTCCTCGTCCAGCCCGCCGACGCCGACCGCTGGCGCACGTGGCTGCTCCGCGAGAGCGGCTCCCTCGGCGTGCGCACCACCGGCGTCACCCGCACCTCCGTCCCCCGGTCGTGGACGGAGGTCGACGTCGACGGCCACCGCGTGCGTCTCAAGCACGGCCCGTGGGGCAGCAAGCCCGAGCACGACGACGTCGTTGCCGCCGCCCACGCCACCGGCCTGACCTGGCGCGAGGTCGCGGATCGCGCCCGCGCGGCGGATGGCAGGATGGACCCCACGCCCCAGTAGCTCAGTGGATAGAGCAGCCGCCTCCTAAGCGAAAGGTCGCAAGTTCGACTCTTGCCTGGGGCACCACCAGAAACACCCTTTTGCAGGGCGCTGACCTGCGCAAACGAAGACCATCGTGCAGGTGGGCGGGTAGCCGTGCTGGCTCCCGACTTGACCGTTCGGGAGCTAGGGCGGCGTTTCCCCCCGTATACCCCCCAAGTGACCAGTGCTGCTCGACGCTGGTCAGCACCGGTCGGTGATTGGGGAAGGCGCCTGCCCAGATTCCGGAGCTGGGGAGACACGCTCCGTTCGTGGCTCTCAGCCGGCCCCATCACGTCGCGCGAGCACGCGATCGGCGGAGTGAGGTTCCCCCCGGACCGTAGAGGCATCGACAATGAGGATCGAGATGCCAGAGAAGCGGAAGAAGTACGACCGGGAGTTCCGTGAGGGAGCTGTTCGGATCGTCGAAGAGACCGGGAAGCCGATTG
>DASWYU010000027.1:0-4021 GCA_036404795.1 Nocardioides sp.
GCCTCCGCCGAGATCCGCTGCGCGACGGGCGCCCAGGACGGCGTCACCACGACGTCCCCGGCGAGCTCGGAGGCCCGCCGCGCCTCGGCGAGCACGTCGGCGGCCCGGAGCATCATCTTGGACGGGATGCACCCGTAGGAAGGGCACTCCCCGCCCACGAGGTGCTTCTCGACGGCCACGACCTCGAGGCCCGCGCGGGCGGCGCCGGCGGCGAGCGCCTCGCCGCCCGGTCCGGTCCCGACGACGACCAGGTCCACCTCGTGCACGTTCTTCTGCTCGCTCACGGTCGCCAGCATGCACCCGCGCTCCAGCGGAGCCGACCGCCCGTGCCGAGGATCCAGACCGCTCAGCCCGCGAGCACCTTGCCCGGGTCGAGCAGACCGGCCGGGTCCAGCGCCACCTCGAGCGTGCGCATCAGGTCGAGCTCGACGCCCGACTTCACGGCCGCCGCGGCATCGCGCTTCGCCGTGCCGAGGCCGTGCTCGGCGCTGATCGAGCCGCCGAAGGCCGCGACCTGTGCGTAGAGCGCGGCGGTCAGTGCGGGCGCCGCTGCGAGGAAGTCCGCGTCGGAGGAGCCCCGGGGCTTCGACAGGTTGTGGTGGAGGTTGCCGTCGCCGACGTGGCCGTAGGCGACCACGCGCACCCCGGGCAGCACCGCGTCGAGGGCGGTGGCGGTCGCGTCGACGTACGCCGGCAGGCTCCCCAGCGGCACCGACACGTCGTGCTTGAGGCTCGGGCCCTCGTGGTTCTGCGCCTCGGAGATGCCCTCGCGGAGCGCCCACAGCGCCGCGAGGCGCGGGCCCGTCGCGACGACGGCGTCCTCGACCTGGCCCCGCTCGGCCGCGGCGGCGAGCAGCTGTTCGGCGAGCTCCTCGACGTCCGCGTCGGGCGAGGTGTCACCGAGCTCGACGAGGCCGCACCACGGGTGCGCCGGGAGCGGATCACGCGTCCCCGACACGTGGTCGCGCACCATCGCGCGGCTCTCCGCGCCCATCACCTCGAAGGCGGTGACCCGCTCCCCCGCGACCTCGCGGGCCGTGCCGAGCAGCGCGGCGGCGTCGGCATCGGGGGCGGCGAGGGCGCTGGTCGGCGCGGCCGTGGCGGTCGAGGTCATGCGGTCCTCCGGGGGCGTGTGGTGGGCGACACACCGACCCTAGGAAGACGCGACCATTCCCGTCCAACACTTCTCCGGCATCCTGCGATGCCCTGGAGGCATCACCGGCCGGTGCGCGGACAGCGGCCCGGACGGCTGCCGGTCCCTACCGCGCGGCGAGCCGGTCGAGCAGGGCCTCCAGCACCCGGACCACGCCGGCATCGGTGTGGGCGGGGGCGAGGTGCGCCGCCCGCTCCTTCACCGCGGGGTGGGCGCCCGCCATCGCGAACGACGCCGCCGCCTCGTCCAGCATCTCCAGGTCGTTGAGGTAGTCGCCGAACGCCGCCGTCTGCGCGCGGGTCACGCCGAGCGCCTCCTGCAGGCGCCGCACGGCCGCTCCCTTGTGGACGCCGGCCACCATCACGTCGACCCAGTGCGCGCCCGACACGACCACCTGGTGAGGGCCCGCGAACCCCGCGAGCGCGTCCGCCACGACCTGCGGGTCCTCCGCGTCGTGGACGGCGACCTTCACGATGTCGTCGTCCACCGCGTCGAGCCCCCCGGGGCCCTCGACGAGCACGCGGGAGGCGTAGTAGCGGTCGACCTCCGCGAGGAACGCCGGGGCGTCGTCCTCGACGTACGCCGCGCGCTTGCCGCACAGCACCACCCCGGCGGCGCGGTCCGCGACCACGTCGCGGAGGGTCCGCACGAGGTCGGTCACGATGTCCGGCGCGATCGCCGTGGAGGAGACCTCCTGACCGTCGCGCATCACGAGCGCGCCGTTCTCGGCGATGAAGACCATGCCGTCGGCCGCGCGGTCGAACATGCGGCGCAGCGTCGCGTACTGCCGCCCGCTCGCCGGCGCGAACGCCACCCCCGCCGCGGCCAGGCGGTCGAGCAGCGGCCAGAGCGCGTCCGGCACCTCCCCGCGCGCGTCGAGCAGCGTGCCGTCCATGTCGACCACCGCCAGGCGGAGGCCGTCGGGCAGGACGGGCAGGTCGGGCAGGTCGGTCGGGTCGAGCGCAGTCACGCGCTCCAGCCTCACACGAGGCGCCGCCACTGGCCGCTCCGACGACGGCGTCTCGTCGGTCACGCGAGTCCGGCCAGGGGGTCCTCGCGCGTCCGGGGGCCGGGTGCTCGGGTGCGGCGCTGGCGAACTGTGCAGCTACGACGGTCCGGATCGACGGCGGCGTGTCGTTGGCGCACAGTTCGCGGGCTCGGCGGACGGGGCCGCCCTGGGCGACCGGCGCCCGACCCGGGAGTGGCGACGGCGGACGCCCGGAGGACGGAACCGGAGGGCGTCGCCGACCCGTCTCCCGGTCATGACAGCTGTCGTTCGTGACCGTTCCGTCGCGCTTGTGGCGGGCGTGGCGCTCCTCCTCGCCGTCGGCGGCTGCACCGCCGGCGGCGCCGACGCCGACGCCGTGCCGCCGGCGCAACCGACGGGATCCGCCGGAGCCGGCGAGGACCTGTGCGCGCCGTCCGGCATCGAGGTCGACGCCGCGGCGATCCGGGGCGCGACGAGCTTCGACTACCAGGGCTACGAGACCTTGACCGAGACGGTGGAACGGGTCGACGTCGCCGTCGTCGGCCGCGTCGCAGGGTGGCGCTCCGGCACTCTCCAGAACACCGGCGGGCGCCCGGATCGGCCCGCCCTCCTCGTCATCGACGTCCTGCACGCGGCGACGGTCGCCGGGGACGACCAGCGCACCCGGATCCAGGTCGTCTCCGGACGCACCATCCCGGCGCTCCCACCCGGCGCAACGCCCGCTCCGACGCCGACCTCAGGCCCGTTGGTCGCCGGCAGCCTGGAGAACCTGACTCGGGCCGCTCCGGTCGGCACCTGCGTCATCGTCGCCGGGGCCGTGCGTCGCAACCTCGACGACGACCTCCTCACCGCGCCGGACGGCTCCCCCATGATCGGGCCGTACCCCCAGGGCTTCCTGCTCCAGACCGCCGGCGGCGGAGTCACCAGCGTCAAGGTTCCGGACGACGAGATCGCCTCTTGGACCGCGAACGCCGCCGCCTCGGCGGGCAACGAGGCAGCCACGCCCGCGGCACCCGGCAGCTTCCAGAACCTCGTCGACGAGCTGGTCGCGGCGGGCTGACGGGCCTGCGCCGTACTGTTCGCGCCATGACGGGAGCGGGGGCTCGGCGGTCGGCACGACCGCGGTGGGAACGGTGGCTGGGGTGCGCCGCCGTCCTCGCCTTCGTGACGGCGTGGCTCCACCTGGTGATGGCGACCTACCTCTGGGCGTTCTCGAGCGAGGGCTCGCTGCCGCCGCGGTGGCGCGTGCCCGACGTGCCCGACGGCGCGGTCGTCGTGCGCGAGGGGGAGGCCTGCGCCTCGGGCGGGTGCTGGCGCGAGGTCGTCGTCGACCCCGCCGACGGCGACACGCCGGCGGACCTGGCCGCGGCCATGGGCCTCACGCCGGACGAGCAGTACGGCTTCGTCAGCCGCGACCGCCAGGGCTGGCGGTTCCTCGACCCGGCCCCGGTGGCCATCCACTCGGAGGCGAGCGGCGGGCTGCTCGTGGTCATCGTCCAGTACGTCCACAGCGCCGCCTGAGCCCCGGGCGGCCCCGGCCCGCCCGCTACCCCGCCCGCAGCACCGCGGCGAGGTCGAGCGGCTCGCGGCCGGTGAGGGCGCGGACGTCGTCGCTCACCCGCTCCAGCTCGCCGGACCGGATCGCGGTGTAGGTGGAGACCCACGCGTCGTACTGCCAGTCCGGTGCCTCCCAGCGGCGCCGCGAGACGTAGGCCTCCTCGACGGTCTCGTCGTGGAAGGTCGTCGGGCGCCCGGTCACCGCGGAGATCGTGGCCGCCGCCTCGGTGAGCGTGATCGCGGTGGGCCCGGTGAGCTCGTACGTGCGACCGGCGTGCGCCGCCGGGTCGAGCAGCACGCTCACGGCCGCCCGCGCCACGTCC
>DASWYU010000028.1:0-6603 GCA_036404795.1 Nocardioides sp.
GACGTGCACCAGGCGCAGCGGGCCGTCCCCGCGCGCGGCGGTCGGCAGCGGCGCGGGCGCGGGCCGGAAGGTCTCGAGGTCGACGCCCAGCGGCACCCGCACCAGGGGGCAGCCCGCCGCCGCGGCCGGCAGGCGGAACTCGGCCCGCGCGAAGCCGGAGGTCACCACGATGGTGTCGAACTGCCGCACCAGGATCTTGTTGTAGAGCCCGATGGTGGTCTTGACGCTCGCGTCGAGGCCCATGCGCATCGACAGCATGTGGTCGAGCCGCTCGTGGGAGAAGAGGACGGAGGCGACGCCGCTGCGCCGGGCCCAGCGGGTCACGGGCAGCAGCGTCGCCTTGTCGTTGAGCTCGATCGCGGTCGGGCCGAACTCCTCCAACGCGTCGATCACCCGCCACGGCTCCACGATCAGCCGGTAGCTCGACCCCACGCGGGGTGCCCGCAGCTGCACGACGTCCCCGAGATCCGTCGTGTAACGGGCGTCCGTCGGGCCCGGCACGACCAGGAGACGGTCGGCACCGGCGGCGACGTAGCCCGTCGCGAGCGCCTGGACGGCGGTCTTCACCCCTCCGGAGGCGGGGCCGATGAAGTTGGCGAGCTGAGCGATGCGCACGCGGGCAGAGGCTGCCGGGACCGGGTGAACGCGCGGGGCCGACGGGGTGGAGGCGGGGTGTCGGCTGGGTGCGGGGTGCGGTTGTCGGTGGGGGCGGTCAAGATGGGCGCATGAGCAACACGGAGACCCGCCCCGACGAGGTCGAGTGCCGCGCCGGCGACGTGCGCGACGGCGTCGAGATCCTGGCCCCGCGGGACGTGCCGCTCGGCGGTCCTCGCGCGATGCTCGTGCGCCGCACGCTGCCGCAGCGGGAGCGTTCGCTCATCGGCGCGTGGTGCTTCCTCGACCACTACGGCCCCGACGCCGTCGCGGACTCGGGCGGGATGTCGGTCGCGCCGCACCCGCACACGGGGCTCCAGACGGTGTCGTGGCTCTTCACCGGGGAGATCGAGCACCGCGACTCGGTCGGCACGCACGCGATGGTGCGGCCCGGCGAGGTCAACCTCATGACCGCGGGTCGGGGCATCAGCCACTCCGAGGTCTCGACGCCGGCCACGACGACGCTGCACGGCGCCCAGCTGTGGGTGGCGCTGCCGGCGGCGCACCGCGACACCGCGCCCGCGTTCGCCCACCACGTGCCGCCCGTCGTGCACGAGCCGGGCGTCGAGGCGCGGGTGTTCCTCGGCAGCCTCCTCGGCTCGACCTCGCCCGTCGCGACGTTCACCCCGCTGCTGGGCGCCGAGCTGGTGCTCGAGCCGGGCGCCACGATCCCGCTCGAGGTCGACCCGACCTTCGAGCACGGGGTCCTCGTCGACCTCGGCGACGTCACCGTCGACGGGGTGGCGGCGGGGCGCGGGGACCTGGCGTACGTCGCGCCCGAGCGCCGCTCGCTGACCCTCGTCGCCGGCCCGGAGGGGGCCCGGGTGCTCGTGCTGGGCGGCCCGCCGTTCGGCGAGGCCATCGTCATGTGGTGGAACTTCGTGGGCCGCAGCCACGAGGACGTCGTCGCCTACCGTGCCGCCTGGCAGGAGCAGGTCACGGCCGGCACGGACACGGTCGTCGGCGATTCCCAGGAGGTGGCCCCGGGACGTTTCGGTGTCGTCGTGGGCGACCACCTCCCGCCCATCCCGGCCCCGGTGCTGCCCAACGCCCGGCTGCGGGAGCGCCGGTGAGCGACGCGGGCGCCGCCGTGGGGGAGGACGGGGTCGTCCGCTGCGTGTGGGCCGCGCGGCCCGGGCCGATGCGCGACTACCACGACACGGAGTGGGGCGTCCCGGTCGCCGGGCGGGGCGTCGAGCGCGAGACGGCCTACTTCGAGCGGCTCACCCTCGAGGCGTTCCAGTCGGGCCTGTCGTGGGCGACGATCCTGGCCAAGCGCCCCGCCTTCCGCGAGGTGTTCGCGGGGTTCGACGTCACGCGGGTCGCGGCGTACGGCGCGGACGAGCGCACCGCGCTCCTCGCCGACGCGCGGATCGTGCGCAACCGGGCCAAGGTCGACGCGACGATCGTCAACGCGGCGGCCGTGCTGGCGCTGCGCGAGGAGGGGCCCGAGGTGTTCGCCGACCTCCTCGAGTCGTTCCGGCCCGCCGAGCCGCCTGCGCCTCGCGTGCCCGCCGAGGTGCCCACGACGTCGCCGGAGTCGCTGGCGCTGAGCAAGGCGCTGAAGAAGCGGGGCCTCACGTTCGTGGGCCCGACCACGATGCACGCGCTCATGGAGGCGACGGGCATCGTCGACACGCACCTCGTCGACTGCCACCGCCGCGGCGTGGGGCTCTGAGCGTTCCTCGGGTCCTCCGGGCTCGCCCGAGTCTCAGAAGATCCAGATGCTGCCGACGGCAGCGGGCAGCAGGCCGAGCAGCAGCAGCCAGTGCAGCGGCGAGCGCCGGTGCACGAGGAGGCCGCAAGCCATGCCGAGGACGCCGACGATCGCGGCGATCACGACGAGGCCGACGCGGGAGGTCAGGTGGCCGTCGATCGCGAGCGCCGCCACGACGAGCCCGCCCGAGAGGTGCAGCGCCGTCGTCACGATGAGGACCGACATGACCCACTGCTGCACGTTGGTCAGCCGCGCCTCCGCGACCTTCGGCGGAGCCGCCTGCGGCGGGTTGTCGAAGTCGATGAGGTGCCGGCGCTTCTTGGGGGCCGGGCGCGCGGGCTGGGTGGACGGCACCCGCCTAGCGTAACCAGCGCCGCGGCCGACTGCTTCAATGCGTGCCATGACGAGACCCGACCGCCCCGCGTCGGTGGAGTTCCTCGACGGCCTCCTCTGGCTGCTCGGGTTCTGGTTCGCCGGCGAGCTGCTGGTGCGGACCCTCGCCGTACCGGTCCCCGGGGCCGTCGTCGGCATGCTCGGCCTCTTCGTCGCGCTGCAGCTGCGGCGTCCCGGCCCGCGCTCGGCGACGCTGCGGGCCGCCGACGGCCTGCTCGCCCACCTGCAGCTGCTGTTCATCCCCGCCGGTGTCGGGATCGTCGCGTTCCTCGCGGTCGTGCGCGACGACGCCGTGCCCATCGTCGGGGCGCTCGTCGCGTCGTGGGCGATCGGCCTCGTCGTCGTCGGTTGGACCGTCACGCTGCTCCTGCCGCGGCGGGGGCGGTCGTGACGCCCCTGCTCACCCCGCTGCTCACCTGGCAGCCCGGAGCCACCGTGGAGTGGCTCCAGGGCTCGCCGCTGCTCGGCGTGCTGCTGACGCTCGCGGCGTACCGCGTCGGGCGCGCCGTCCATCACCGCTGCGGTCGGCACCCCGCGACCCAGCCCGTGCTCGTCGCGATCGTGCTGGTGTCGGCGGTGCTGCTGGCGACGCGGACGTCGTACGACGAGTACGCACGCGGCGGCGACCTCCTCGCCTTCCTGCTGGGCCCGGCGACGGTGGCCCTCGCCGTGCCGCTGCACCGGCAGGCCCACCACCTGCGCCGGCTGCTCCTGCCCCTGCTCGTCGCGATCCCGCTCGGCGTGGTCGTGTCGGTCGGCGTCGGCTTCTGGCTGGTGCGGCTGCTCGGCGGCGACGAGCAGCTCGCGCTGACGATGGCGCCGAAGGCCGCGACCACGCCCGTCTCCCTCGTGTTGTCGGACGACGTCGGTGGGATCGCGGCGCTCACCGCCGTGCTGACGATCGGGGTGGGCATCGTCTCCGCCGTGCTCGGGCCGTGGCTGATGACGCTCGCGCGCGTCCGGCACCCGCACGCGCGCGGCGTCGCGATGGGCGCCGTCTCGCACGGGATCGGCACGTCGCGGTCGCTCGCCGACGACCCCGAGGAGGGCGCGTTCGCCGGGCTCGCCATGGGGTTGACCGCGTTCGGCACCGCCGCCCTCCTGCCCCTGCTGCTGCACCTCTTCGGGGCGTGAGCCGTGGGTGACGGAGCGTCGAGTTGGCTGAAACGGTCGGCGTGGCGCGTCGAGTTGGCTGAAACGCTCGATGTCGCGAGGTGGCCCGGCGCACTTCAGCCAACTCGACGGCCCTGAGCGCGCGTTTCAGCCAACTCGACGGCCCTGAGCGCGCACTTCAGCCAACTCGACGACCGGTCGCCCGCCGGCAAGAACCGGATGCACCTCGACCTCGTCGTGCCCGGCGGCGCGATCGACGCCGAGGCGGAGCGGCTCGTCGCAGCCGGGGCCACGCTCGTCGGGGAGCGCCGGGAGGGTGATTTCCGCTGGATCACGCTCGCTGACCCCGACGGCAACCAGTTCTGCATCGCGGAGGTCTGAGCGCCCGAGCGGCGGGATCTCCTCCCACGGAAGGATGGCGGGGCAGATGACCCGTCAGTAGCGTACGTGCATGACGAGAGTGCACGCGTTCCGCGACGACGCGCTGGGGGACCTCGACGCGGTCGGCCTCGCCGAGCACCTCGCCGCGGGCAAGCTGTCCGCGGCCGAGGCGGTCGACGCGGCGATCGCCCGCTGCGAGGCCGTCGACCCGGCGCTCAACGGTCTGGCGCTCGACACCTACACGCGGGCGCGCCGGGAGGCACGCGAGCCCCGCCCGGGCTTCTTCTCGGGCGTGCCGACGTTCGTCAAGGACAACGTCGCCGTCGCCGGTCTCCCGACGCAGGACGGCTGCGACGCGTTCGTCGCCCGCCCGGCGGGCAAGGACGGGGACTTCTTCCGGATGTACGGCGCGACCGGCGTCGTACCGATCGGCAAGTCCCAGCTCTCCGAGTTCGGGTTCTCGGCCGCCGCGGAGCACCCGCGGCTCGGTCCGGTGCGCAACCCGTGGGACCCGAAGCGTACGGCGGGGGCCTCGTCGGCCGGGTCGTCGGCGTTCGTGGCGGCCGGGGTCGTGCCGATCGCCCACGCCAACGACGGCGGCGGGTCGATCCGGATCCCCGCGGCCGCCTGCGGGCTGGTCGGGCTGAAGCCGACCCGCAACCGGTTCGCCCAGGACAGGGTCCACCGCGACATGCCCGTGCGGATCGTCGCGGACGGCGTGGTGACGCGGACGGTGCGGGACACGGCGGCGTACCTCCGCGAGGCCGAGCGCGTCTACCGCAACCTCGCCCTCGCGCCCGTCGGTGACATCACCCGGCCCGGCACGAAGCGGCTGCGCGTCGCCGTCGTCACCTCGTCGATCGGCACGGCCGCGTCCCCCGAGGTGCGCGACGCGACGCTGGGCGTCGCCCGGCTGCTGGAGGACCTCGGGCACCACGTGGTCGAGCTCGACGAGCCGCCCGTGCCTCCGGGTTTCCGCGACGACTTCCTCCTCTACTGGGGGTTCCTCTCGACGTTCCTCGTCAGCACCGGACGGGCCACGCACCGCGGCTCGTGGGACCCCGATCGCCTCGACAACCTCACCCGCGGTCTCGCGCGGTTCTCCGCCCGCCGGATGCACCGCCTCCCGGGCGCGATCGCCAGGCTCGCCCGGTCGCACCTCCGCAGCACCGCGTTCTTCGCCGACCACGACGTGGTCCTGACCCCGACCGTCGCGACCGTGACGCCGCCGATCGGGCACCTCGACCCGACGCTCGACTTCGACACGATCATCGGGCGGCTCATGGACTGGGTCGCGTTCACGCCGCTGCAGAACGCGACGGGGGAGCCGGCGGTCTCGCTGCCGCTGGCGACGTCGACCGACGGCCTCCCGATCGGCGTCATGCTCGGCGCCGCCCGCGGGCACGAGGCGACCCTGCTCGAGGTGGCCTACGAGCTGGAGGAGGCGCGACCCTTCGCGCGGATCCAGGACTGAGCCCCGCCGAGCCAGCCGGGTGCCGCCGCCCGGAACGACTCCCGCGACAGGCCACCGACGCCGGCCGGGACGCAGCCGAGGAGCGGGACCCCGGTGACCCGGGGCAGGTCCTCGCGGTTGCAGCGCTCCGCCAGGCCGGGGTCCTCGGGCCACGCCCCGACGACCAGGCCCGCCGGTTCGAGGCCGCGCTCGCGCAGCGCGCCGACGGTGAGCTCGGTGTGGTTGAGGGTGCCGAGACCCGCGCCGACCACGACGACGACCTCCACCTCCAGCGCGGGGGAGCGCACGGGGTCGGCCAGCTCGGCGGCCAGGTCGAGCAGCGTCCCGCCGTCGGTGTCGAGGCGCACGAGCAGCCCGCCCGCACCCTCGACGACGACCGTGTCGTCGAAGCCGGCCAGCACCCGCACGCGGTCGGCGTGCTCCGCGACCGTCGGGATCCGCACGTCGCGCAGCCGCGCCGCGGTGTCCGGCGCGAGGGGGTCGGCGAGAGCCACGTGCTCCTGCACCGCGCAGCCCGTCAGCCGGTGCACGACGTCGGCATCGGGCTCGTCGCCCGGCGCGTCGGGCGCGCCGACGCCGGTCTGCACCGGCTTCACCACGGTGACGGAGCCGCGCGCCGACGCGAGAACCGCGAGCGCCGCCGTGACGACGGTCTTGCCGACACCCGTGCTCGTGCCTGTCACGACCACGACCCGCCCCACCCGTGTGGTCCGTCCCGAGGTCATGCCGCCTCCCGGTGGCTACCGACGACGTCCGCGAGGGCGCGGACCGCCTGCGCCCACGCCGCGTGACCGACGCCGGCGGACGCCGTGACCCGCAGCCGCGCGACGCCGTCCGGCACCGACGGCGGCCGGAAGCAACCGACCCGCAC
>DASWYU010000029.1:0-6791 GCA_036404795.1 Nocardioides sp.
CGGCGACCGGCGCGACCGGCACCGGCAGCACGGGGAGCACCGGCGGAGCCGGCGGCATCGGCGGGGCCGTCAGTGGCGAGGAGGTCGTGGCGGAGGCGCGGAAGTACCTCGGCGTGCCCTACGTCTGGGGCGGCACCGACCCCGAGAAGGGGCTCGACTGCTCGGGGCTCGTGCAGCTCGTCTACGACAACCTCGGCATCGACCTGCCCCGCGTGTCCTACCAGCAGGCGACCGCCGGCCGGGCCGTCGAGGGCGGGCTGGCCAACGCCCGCCCCGGCGACATCCTGGCGTTCAACTCCCCCGTGAACCACGTGGGGATCTACATCGGCGACGGCAAGATGATCGAGGCCCCCCGCACCGGCCTCGACGTGCGCGTCATCGACGTGTACGAGACACCCACGGCGATCCGGCGCGTCCTGCCCGAGACGGGTGGAGCCTCCGGTGTCGGGGACACCGCGGCCGCCGGCCAGCGCCGCGTCGCGGGGGTGCCGTTCGCGTCGCTGTTCAACGAGGTGGGCGCCCGGTACGGCGTCGACCCCACCCTCCTCGCCGCGATCGCCCGCCAGGAGTCGTCCTTCGACCCCGCCGCCGTCAGCCCCGCCGGCGCCCGCGGGCTCATGCAGCTCATGCCTGCGACCGCGCGCGGGCTCGGCGTCACCGACGCGTTCGACCCGGCACAGGCCGTCGACGGTGCGGGCCGCCTCGTCCGCGACCTCCTCACCCGCTTCGACCGCGTCGACCTCGCCCTCGCCGCCTACAACGCCGGCCCCGGCGCGGTGCTGCGCCACGGCGGGATCCCGCCCTACGCGGAGACGCAGCACTACGTGCGTCAGGTGATGCAGACCTGGGGCGGTGGCCGATGACGGTCCTCGCCGTACCCCCGCCGCCCCTGCCCGCACTCCTGCCCGCGGCCGCGCTGCCCACCGGCCTGCCGGGTGCGCCCGTCGACCCGGCGACCGTCGCCACCGCGCCCTGCGGTTTCACGACGCTCCTCGCCGCGGTCGTGGTGCCCGACCCGCAGGTTCCGCTGGCGACACACCACGACCCGGGCGCGGTCGGCGATGCTCCTCTGGTCGTGGTGTCCCACCCGCAGGTTCCGCAGGCCACGCACCACGACCCGGAGGGGATGGAGGAGGCGGCGGAGACGGAGGAGGCCAGTGACACCGACGTGGCCCTCGCGCCGCCGTACCTCGTCGCGCCCTGGCTCCTCGCCCTCCGCCTCCCCGGCGCCTCGACCGGCCCCGTCGTCGACGACCCCGCCCCCGCGTCGTGGCCCCAGCGCGACGGAATCCGTGGCGCTGAGGCCACGACCCCGGAGGTCCCGGCGGCGCCAGCGGGTACGGCGATCGACACGCCCGCGTCGTGGCCCCAGCGCGACGGAATCCGTGGCGCTGAGGCCACGACCGCCGGCGTCGCGCTGCAGGTCGTCGAGCGCGTCGCCGACGTCACGGCCCGGCTGGCGACCTCGGGCTCCGGCACGAAGCGGATCACGCTGCAGCTGGCGCCCGAGGCGCTCGGCGAGGTGCGGATCGTGCTCACCGCCCGGGACGGCGGGCTGCAGGTCAGCCTCAGCGGCGGTCCGGAGGCGCGGGCCGCGCTGCAGCGCGACGGCTCGCTGCTGCACCGGATGCTCGGCGACACCGGCGCGAGCGTCACCCGCGTCGTGCTCCGCGACCCCGCCACCGGCGCAGTGACCGCGACCCTGCCAGCACCCCCGAGCCCGGCGCCCGCGAGCACCCCGGGCACCCCGGGCACCCCGAACCCCGGACCCCAACTCCTCAGCCCGGCCCCGGCCGTGCCGATGGGGTCGCTGCCACCTCTCGCCCCAACGGACCCGACCGCCTCGGCGGCCGCGCTCCTCGCCGGCGCGGACGGTGGATCGGGCTCCGCCACCCACCCGGGCGGCGGACAGCACCAGCAGGACCGGAGTGCACGGACGCACGCCGGCCGCCCCGCCACGGACGGTGACCACCTCGTCGGAGCGGACGCACCCGCGTTCCGCGCCAGGCCCACGACGGCAGCCCGCTCGGGCGTCGACGTGACCGTCTGACCGACCTGGCCACGCCCCCGTCCGGGGGCCCAGGAGGCACCGTGACCGTGTCCGCGACCGAGGGCCCGACGCCCTACACGAGCGTGTTCGCGTCGTCCGCGTCCGCCAGCGCGGCGGCGAACGACAAGCAGATGTTCCTCGAGCTGATGGTGGCGCAGCTGCGCTACCAGGACCCGCTGAACCCGACCGACTCGAGCGAGTTCCTCGCCCAGTCGGCGCAGTTCACGGCGCTCGAGAAGATGCAGTCCGTCGCCGACCAGACGGCCGCGCTGCTGTCGAGCCAGATGGCGTTCGGCGCCGCGACGCTCGTCGGCAGCGAGGTGAGCTGGACGACCGCCGACGGCACGACCCGCTCCGGCGTCGTCGACTCCGTCTCGTTCGGCACCGAGGGCCCGATGCTCTCGGTCGGCTCGACCCGCGTCCCGCTTGCCGAGCTCGCCACCGTGAGCCGGCCCACCCCGACCTCCTGACCCACCACCCGAGAAGAGGACAGACCCATGCTCCGCTCCCTGTTCGCCGGCATCAGCGGCCTCCGCGTCAACCAGACCGCCCTCGACGTCACCGGCAACAACATCGCCAACGCCAACACGACGGGCTTCAAGTCCAGCAGCACCGTCTTCTCCGACACGCTCAGCCAGATGCTCACCGCGTCGGCGGCGCCGAACGCCAACCGCGGCGGCACCAACCCGGTGCAGATCGGCCTCGGCGTGCAGCTGGCCGGCACGGTGCTCAACGTCAACCAGGGTTCCAACCAGCTGACGGGCCGCCAGACCGACCTCATGCTCCAGGGCGACGGCTTCTTCGTCGTCAACAAGGGCACCGAGCAGCTGTTCACGCGCGCCGGCTCGTTCGGCTTCGACGACTCGGGCACCCTCGTGACGCCGGGCGGCAACCGCGTGCAGGGCTACGCGCTCGACGCGAACGGCAACCGCACGGGCGGCCTCGTCGACATCACGCTCGACCTCGCGGGCGTGCAGCCGACGGTGCCCGCGGGCGTCGAGCTGAAGTCCTACAGCATCGGCAGCGACGGCAAGCTCCGCGGCGTCTTCTCCGACAACGTGCAGCGCGACATGAAGCAGATCGCGGTCGCCGACTTCGTCAACCCGCTCGGCCTCGAGAAGGTGGGCGAGACGTCGTTCCGCGCCACCGCGAACTCCGGCGCCGTCGCCCTCGGCACGGCGGGCGAGGGCAGCCGCGGCGTCGTCGTCGCGGGCTCGCTGGAGATGTCGAACGTCGACCTGTCCGCCGAGTTCACCAACCTGATCCTGGCGCAGCGCGGCTTCCAGGCCTCCAGCCGCGTCATCACGACCTCCGACCAGGTGCTCGAGGAGCTCGTCAACATCAAGCGCTGACTCGTGGCCGCCGGGGGCGGCACCCAGGGGTACGGCACCCAGGGGTACGGCACCCAGGGGTACGGCGCGGGGCGACCCGCGCCGTACCCCTGCGGTCATTTCACCTCAAGTGCGCCGCAAGGAGGCCGATCAGGGAGGTCGACCCGCCACGGACGGCGAGTCGTTCGACGGCCCGGGAGCGGGCCTGGTTGCACAAGGACGGTGCCGCGCATGATCACACTCACGCGCCTGTCGGGGTCTCGGTTCGTGCTGAACAGCGACCTCATCGAGCGGATCGACTCCACCCCCGACACGGTGGTCTCCCTCATCGACGGGAAGAAGTACGTCGTCTCCGAGGCTCCGGAGCAGATCGTCGAGGCGATCCGGTCCCACCGGGGCGAGGTGGTCGCCCTGAGCACGCGGCTGAGCCGGGTCGCCGACGAGCCCGGTCACCCCTCGTTCGGGCTGCCCGACGAGCCGGTCGAGGACCGCCCCGGTCACCGGCTCGCCGCCGTGGCCGAGCTGCGTCCGCGCCGCGGCGAGGAGCGGTGACATGGACCCGGCAACCCTGATCGGCATCGGCGTCGCCTTCGCCGTCATCATCACGGCCAACGTGCTCGAGGGCGGCAACCCCGCCAGCATGCTGCTGCTGCCGCCGATGCTGCTCGTCTTCGGCGCGACCCTCGCGGTCTGCCTCGCCGGCGGCACCCTCGCCGACGCGAAGGCCTCCGCGCAGGCGCTCGTGCGGGCCTTCACCGCGAAGGCGCCCAGCGCGAAGGACTCCGTGCCGACCCTCGTCTCCCTCGCCGAGAAGGCCCGCCGCGAGGGCCTGCTCTCGCTGGAGGACCAGCTCAAGGGCGTCGACGACCCCTTCCTCGTGCGCGGCGTGACGCTCGCGATCGACGGCACCGACCCCGACGAGCTGCGTGAGATCCTCGAGGGCGAGGTGCACGCCAAGCGCGGCGACGACAAGCAGGCCGCGAAGTTCTTCGCGGACGCCGGCGCCTACGCCCCCACCATCGGCATCGTCGGCACCGTCATGGGTCTCGTGCACGTGCTCGAGAACCTCGCGGAGCCCGAGAAGCTCGGCCACCTCATCGCGGCCGCGTTCCTCGCGACGCTCTGGGGCGTGCTCAGCGCCAACGTGCTGTGGCTGCCCATCGCCAGCCGGCTGAAGCGGCTGAGCGAGCTCGAGGCCAACCGCATGGAGCTCGTCATCGAGGGCATCGCCGCCATCCAGGCCGGGTCGAACCCGCGCGTCGTGCAGATGAAGCTGACCTCGCTGCTGCCCGCCGGACAGCGCGAGGCCGAGGCCGCCTGACATGGCGGGCCACGGGGGTCGGCGCGGACGGCGCGGCGGGCACGAGGAGGAGCACGAGAACCACGAGCGGTGGCTCGTCACCTACGCCGACATGGTCACGCTCCTCATGGTGCTGTTCATCGTCATGTTCGCGATGAGCGCGGTCGACGAGAAGAAGTTCAACGCCCTGAAGGCGGGCCTCGCCGCGGGGTTCGGGCAGTCGACCTCCATCCAGGACGGCTCCGACACGATCCTCGACGACTCGGGCACCATGCCGGCGCCGATGATGAGCGGTCAGTCGCAGATGACGGCGGCCGAGCGGGCGATGGTGCAGCAGGCGGTGAACGCGGCGCAGGCGCAGCAGGCGCAGCGGGCCTACGCCGCGGCGGAGGCCGAGGCCGACCGTCTCGACGACGTGCGGGAGCGGCTCGAGGCGGCGCTCGCCGAGCACGGCCTCGCCGACGACGTGGTGACCTCGATCGACGACCGCGGCTTGGTCGTCAGCCTCGTCTCCCGGCACGTCGTGTTCGAGGCCGACCTCGCGAGCCTGACCGGGCGGGGCCGGGAGATCCTCGACACGATCGCGCCCGTCCTAGCCGACCTGCCCGACCAGCTGGAGATCTCCGGGCACACGAACCAGGTGCCGGTGAAGCCGCGCTACTACGACACGGACTGGGACCTCGCCTCGGCCCGCGCCATCACGGTGCTGCGCTACCTCGAGGAGCAGCGCGGCCTGCCGGGCTCGCGGATGCGGAGCACGTCCTACGGCCACGAGCGCCCGCTCGTCGACCCCGAGGAGGCCGGCTCGCAGGACGTCAACAAGCGCGTCGACGTCGTCGTGCTCTCCTCCCTGACCGGCACGTCGCGCGACCTGCTCGGCGAGGCGGCGCAGGAGCAGGCCACGCAACCGACCGAACCGGCTGAACCGACCGACACCACCGACCACCACGAGACCAACGCCGACGCCGGTGCGCGCACCGGCGACCACGAGGGGAGCACGTCATGACCGTCACGGCCATGCCCGCGACCGCCGCCGACGCGGCGGAGGGCAAGAAGAGCCCGAAGAAGCTGATCCTGGTGCTCGCCGTGCTCCTGGTGGTGCTCGGCGGCGGCACGTACTTCTTCGTGCTCAAGCCGTCGGGCCCCGTCGAGCCGGTGCCGGGCGAGGTCGTCGCGCTCGACCCGATCCAGGTCAACCTGGCGAGCGGGCACTACCTGCGGGTGGGGATCGCGCTCCAGCTGACGGCGGACGCCCACGAGGCCGACGGCAGCGCGGCGCTCGACGCGCTCATCGAGGTCTACTCCAACACCGACCTGTCCGAGCTCGTCACCACCGAGCAGCGGGAGCGCAAGAAGGAGGCGCTCATGGAGCACATCGAGCACGACTACCACGGCGACGTGATGGGCGTCTTCTACACGGAGTTCGTCACGCAGTGACGCCGCGCCCCGCGAACCGCGGGGGTATTCCTCAGGTAGGTCGCGCCGGCGCCGACTGATGGGTCGTGACCGCCCCCACGCCCACCCTGCGCCCCAGCCGAGCACGTCGTCGTGCCCGCGGCGTGGACCCGGTCACCTACGACTTCCGGCGTCCGATCCAGCTCTCGCGCGAGCACGCGCGGATCCTGCAGATCGGCTTCGACGGGTTCGCCCGCCAGGCGACCACGGTGTTCACGTCGTCCCTGCGCACGGTCAGCGCGATGACGCTGCGCGCGGTGGAGCAGCGGAGCTACGCCGAGTACGTCGACGGACTCGGCTCCTCGACGTACCTGACGCTCTTCACCGCCGACCCCATGCCGGGGCTCGGCGTGCTGGAGATCCCGCTGGCCGCCACGATGACGAGCATCGACCACATGCTCGGCGGGCCGGGCGGCGGCGACCAGCCGCAGCGCCCGCTGACCGAGATCGAGGCCCGTGTCGTCGGCGGCTTCGTGGAGCGCCTGCTCGCGGAGATGCGCTACTCGCTCGCCTCGATCGTGGCGCTGGAGCCCGAGGTGAAGGGCGTGGAGTACAGCCCCCAGTTCGCCCAGGCCGCCGGTGCCGCGGACGTCATGGTCGTCGCCACCTTCCAGCTGCGGATCGGCGAGCCCCCGGCCGCCGCCGAGTGGCCGGT
>DASWYU010000030.1:0-11218 GCA_036404795.1 Nocardioides sp.
CGACTGGGTCGACGTCGTCGGGATCGTCCGCGACCTCGCGGCCGAGCTGGGCGTCGAGGTGCAGGTCGAGAACGACCAGCTCGCCCCCTGGCACCCGGGTCGCTGCGCCCGGGTCGTGCTCGTCGCGGCCGACGGTTCGCGCACGACCCTCGGTCACGCGGGCGAGCTCCACCCCCGCGTCGTGGCCCGGCTCGGCCTGCCCGCGCGCACGTCGGCCGCGGAGCTCGACCTCGACCTGCTCCTCGCGGGCGTGCCCGACGCGGTGCGCGGTCCGGTGTTCTCGGCCTACCCGGTCGCGAAGGAGGACGTCGCGCTGCTCGTCGACGCCTCCGTGCCGGCCGGCGACGTGGAGTCCGCGCTGCGCGAGGGCGCCGGCGAGCTGCTGGAGTCGCTGCGACTGTTCGACGTCTACACGGGCGCCGGTGTCGAGGACGGACGGAAGTCGCTCGCCTTCGCACTGCGCTTCCGCGCGCTCGACCGCACCCTGGCCGAGGGCGAGGCCGCCGCGGCACGCGACGCCGCCGTGGCACTCGCGGGCGAGCGGACCGGTGCCGTCCTGCGCGGCTGACGGCACCCCCACGCTGGCCCGGGCGACCGCGATCGATGGTCATGCAGGTGGTGTGTTCCCCGGTCGACCGGGGAACCGACCGCTTTGACCATCAAATTTGATGGTCAAAGCGGCTAGTTCCCCGGTCGACCGGGGAACTAGCCACCACCACCCAGCCCCCTGACCCTCCCCAGACCACCCACCTCATGCACGATCGTGTATGGTCATGCACATGTCGTCTCCCTTCTCCGTCGCCGTCGCCGGAGCGAGCGGGTACGCCGGTGGCGAGGTCCTCCGGCTCCTGCTCGGTCACCCGGCCGTGCGCATCGGCGCCCTGACCGGCGGCTCCAACGCCGGTCAGTCGCTGGGCGCGCTCCAGCCCCATCTGGTGCCGCTCGCCGATCGCGTGCTGGAGGAGACCACCGCGGAGACCCTCGCGGGTCACGACGTGGTCTTCCTCGGCCTGCCGCACGGCCAGTCCGCGCCGATCGCCGAGGCGCTCGGCGACGACACCGTCGTCATCGATTGCGGCGCCGACTTCCGGCTCGTCGACGGGGCGGACTGGGAGAAGTTCTACGGCTCGACCCATGCGGGCACGTGGCCCTACGGCCTCCCGGAGCTCGCCGGCCAGCGCCAGCAGCTGCAGGGTGCGCGGCGGATCGCGGTGCCCGGCTGCTACCCGACGGTCTCGACGCTGACCCTCGCGCCCGCCGTGGCCGCCGGGCTCGTCACGGGCGACCTCACCGTCGTCGCCGCGTCCGGCACCTCCGGCGCGGGCAAGGCGCCGAAGCCGCACCTGCTGGGCAGCGAGGTCATGGGCAACGCGAGCGCGTACGGCGTCGGCGGCGTCCACCGCCACACCCCCGAGATCCGGCAGAACCTCGGCCGGCTCACCGACGAGGAGCTCAAGGTCGGGTTCACGCCGCTCCTCGTGCCGATGGCGCGGGGCATCCTCGCGACGTGCACGGCGCCCCTCACGGGGCCGCTGACGGCGGAGGAGGCGCACGAGGTCTACGTGAAGGCGTACGCCGACGAGCCGTTCGTCCACGTCCTCCCGGCCGGCGTCTGGCCCGCCACGCAGTCCGTCCTCGGCTCGAACGCGGTCCACCTCCAGGTCACCGTCGACGAGGCAGCGGGTCGCCTGGTCGCGGTCGGTGCCGTCGACAACCTCGCGAAGGGGACGGGTGGCGCGGCCGTGCAGTGCATGAACCTCGCCCTCGGCCTCGACGAGACCACCGGGCTCTCGACCGTGGGGCTGGCGCCGTGAGCGGGCAGCACGACGGACCGGCCCAGGAGCAACCGGTGCAGGCACCGGGCGCGGCCCACGAACAGGAGCTCGCCGAACAGGAGCTCGCCGAGCAGGACGCCTCTGCGGAGCAGCCGACGGACGGAGCAGACATGACCCTCGAGCTCGCCCGCTTCCCCGAGACCCTCGCCATGGTCCGGCTCGGTCCCGGCTCCACCATCCCCGGCTGGGCGGAGTCGTCCTCCGTCTTCCAGGTGACGGCGACCGCGACGGAGACGACCGTGCTGTGCGCGGCGCGTGACGTGCCGACGAAGGCGCGCAGCGTGCGGCCGCTGACGGCGTTCCAGGTGCTCGGCGACCGCACGGTCGCCGAAAGCGCCGCCCTCCTCGGCGAGGTGCTCGCCGCGCTCGCGGAGGACGACGTCGTCGCAGTGCCGGTGACGACGTTCGACCGGTTGTGGCTCCTCGTCCCCGGCGACGAGGCGGACGCGGCCGAGGCCGCGTGGCGACGACGAGGGCACGCGGTCGGCGCCGCCGTCCCGGCGAGCTGAACCGCACCGCCCCGCGTCCCGTCCCGCCCGGCCCGACCGGGCTCCCCGCCGCGCGTCCGCGCGCGACAGTGCCCCAGGAGCACCCATGACCATCACCACCCCCGTCGGATTCCGCGCCGCGGGCGTCCCCGCCGGGCTGAAGTCCACCGGCGCGAAGGACCTCGCCCTCGTCGTCAATGACGGCCCGCGCTTCGACTCCGCCTCCGTCTTCACGTCCAACCGCTGCAAGGCGAACCCGATCCTCTGGAGCCAGGAGGTCGTCAAGGACGGCGTCGTGCGCGCCGTCGTCCTCAACTCCGGGGGCGCCAACTGCTACACGGGCGCCGAGGGTTTCCAGACGACCCACGCGGTCGCCGAGCGCGTCGCGGAGAAGATCGGGATCGGCGCGATCGACGTCGTGGTCTGCTCGACCGGCCTCATCGGGCTCGCGAACCCGCGGCAGAACCTGCTCGACGGTGTCGACGCGGCGCACGCCGCGCTGAGCGCGACCGGGGGCGAGGACGCGGCACAGGCCATCATGACGACCGACTCGGTGCACAAGCAGGTCGTCGTCGAGGGTGCCGGCTGGAGCATCGGCGGCATGGCGAAAGGCGCGGGCATGCTCGCGCCGCAGCTCGCGACGATGCTCGTCGTGCTGACGACCGACGCGGTCGTGGAGGCCGCCGACCTCGACCGGGCGCTGCGGTCCGCGACGCGCGTCAGCTTCGACCGGCTCGACTCCGACGGCTGCATGTCGACGAACGACACCGTCACCGTCATGGCCAGTGGTGCGAGCGGCATCACGCCCACGCTCGCCGACTTCACCGACGCGCTCACGCAGGCGTGCACGGACCTGGCGATGCAGCTGCTGAAGGACGCCGAGGGCGCCGACCACGAGATCGCGATCACCGTGGTCAACGCCGCGTCCGAGGACGACGCCGTCGAGGTGGGCCGCAGCGTCGCCCGCTCGAACCTCTTCAAGGCCGCCGTCTTCGGCAAGGACCCCAACTGGGGCCGGGTGCTCGCGAGCATGGGCACGACGCAGGCCGCGTTCGACCCCGCCGACCTCGACGTCGCCATGAACGGCGTGTGGGTGTGCCGCGCTTCCACCCCCGCCGAGGACCCGGCGGGCGTCGACCTGACGCCGCGCGAGGTCAGCGTGACCATCGACCTCAAGGTCGGCACGGAGCGCGCGACGGTCTGGACCAACGACCTGACGCACGCCTACGTCCACGAGAACAGCGCGTACTCGTCGTGAGCGGCGCGAGCGAGGAGACCCCGGTGAGCACCGAGACCCCCGTGGCGGGCGACGACGTCCACTACAAGCCGAAGGTCGACACCGCGAAGGCCGCGACGCTGGCCGCCGCGCTGCCGTGGCTGAAGGCCTACAACGGCAAGATCATCGTCATCAAGTACGGCGGCAACGCCATGACCGACGACACCCTCAAGCAGGCGTTCGCGGAGGACATCGCGTTCCTCCGGTACGCCGGTTTCCGGCCCGTCGTCGTCCACGGCGGCGGCCCCCAGATCAGCCAGATGCTCAAGCGGCTCGACATCACCTCGGAGTTCCGGGGCGGCCTGCGCGTGACCACCCCCGAGGCCATGGACGTGGTCCGCATGGTGCTCGTCGGCCAGGTCCAGCGCGAGCTCGTGGGTCTGCTCAACAGCCACGGCCCGATCGCGGTCGGGCTCTCGGGCGAGGATGCTGGCCTCTTCACGGCCGTGCCCGCGACCACCGTCGTCGACGGCGAGGAGGTCGACCTCGGTCTCGTGGGAGAGGTCGGCTCGGTCCGCCCCGAGGCGGTCCTGGACCTCGTCCAGGCGGGGCGCGTGCCTGTCATCTCGAGCGTCGCGCCCGATGCCGCCGGTCAGGTCCACAACGTCAACGCCGACACGGCGGCGGCCGCGCTGGCCGCCGCGCTCGGCGCGGAGAAGCTCCTCGTCCTCACCGACGTCGAGGGCCTTTACCGCGACTGGCCCAACAGCCCCGACCTGATCGGCGAGATCAGCCCCGAGGGCCTCGAGGAGATGATGCCGAGCCTCGCGAGCGGCATGGTCCCGAAGATGACCGCGTGCCTCAACGCCGTGCGCGACGGCGTCCCCCGCGCGACGGTGGTGGACGGCCGCGAGCCGCACGCCGTCCTGCTGGAGATCTTCACCGACGAGGGGATCGGCACCCAGGTGCTGCCGGGCGTCCCCACCAAGATCCGCACCGCGAAGGTGCCCCCGAAGCCGAAGGACGACGCCTGATGACGACCACCGGGTGGGGCGAGCGCTACTCCGCCGCCCTCATGAACACCTTCGGTGCGCCGAAGACCACCTTCGTCGCGGGGTCCGGTGCGCGCGTCACGGACGCCGACGGCAAGGAGTACGTCGACTTCCTCGGCGGCATCGCCGTCAACACGCTGGGCCACGGCCACCCCGCGCTCGTGCAGGCGGTGAGCGAGCAGGTCGCCACGCTCGTCCATGTCTCGAACTTCTTCGCGACGCCGCAGCAGGTCGCGCTCGCCGAGCGGCTGCTGGGCCTCCTCGCCACCGAGGGGCGGGTCTTCTTCGCCAACTCGGGCACCGAGGCCAACGAGGCCGCGTTCAAGCTGACCCGGCGCACCGGTCGCACGCGGATCGTCGCCGCCGAGGGCGGCTTCCACGGCCGCACGATGGGCGCGCTCGCGCTCACCTCCAAGGAGGCGTACCGCTCGCCCTTCGCCCCCCTCCCCGGTGACGTCACCTTCGTCCCGTACGGCGATGCCGATGCCCTGGCGGCGGCCGTCGACGACACCGTCGCGGCCGTGCTGCTCGAGCCCGTGCAGGGCGAGGCCGGCGTCGTCGTGCCCCCGACGGACTACCTCCCACGTGCCCAGCAGATCGCCCACGACGCGGGCGCGCTGCTCTGGCTCGACGAGGTGCAGACCGGGATCGGCCGCACCGGCACGTGGTTCGCCCACCAGAACCCCGACCTCGTCGCCGGCACCGTCGTGCCCGACGTGGTCACCCTCGCGAAGGGCCTCGCGGGCGGCCTGCCCATCGGCGCGTGCATCGCGACCGGTGGCAGCGGCAAGCTCTTCGACCCGGGCAACCACGGCACCACCTTCGGCGGGAACCCCCTCGCCGCCGCCGCGGGCCTCGCGGTCCTGGCCACGGTCGAGTCCGAGGGCCTCCTCGAGCGCTCGCGCACGGCGGGCGCGCGGCTGCGTGACCTGCTGGTCGCCGACCCCCGGGTGACGGCCGTGCGCGGCGCCGGGCTCATGGTCGGCATCGACCTGTCGGAGCCCGTCGCGGTCGAGACGGTCGTGGCCGGTCAGGACGCCGGGTTCGTCCTCAACGCGCCGAGTGCGACGCGGCTCCGCTTCGTCCCGCCGCTCGTCGTCTCCGACGCCGACCTCGACGCCCTCGCCGGTGCGTGGAGCGGGATCCTCGACGTCGCGTACGCCGCGGGCGGTGCCGCATGAGCGCCGCCGGGGTGCGGCACCTGCTCCGCGACGACGACCTGACGCCGGCCGAGCAGGCCGAGGTCCTGGCGCTCGCCGCGGCATACAAGAAGGCGCCCTACGCCGCGAAGCCCCTCGCCGGTCCGCGGACCGTCGCGATGATCTTCGACAAGCAGACGCTGCGCACCCAGGCCTCGTTCGCCGCGGGCATCGCCGAGCTGGGCGGCCACCCGCTCGCGATCGACGGCAAGCTCGCCGCCATCGGCGAGCGCGAGTCGGTCCCCGACGTCGCCCGGGTGCTCGGGCGCCAGGCGAGCGCGATCGTGTGGCGCACCTACGAGCAGTCCAAGCTGGCGGAGATGGCGCAGTGGTCGGGGGTGTCGGTCGTCAACGCGCTCACGGACGACTTCCACCCGTGCCAGCTGCTCGCCGACCTGCTGACGCTCCAGGAGGCCAAGGGTCGGCTCGAGGGCCTCACGGTGGCCTTCCTCGGCGACGCCGCCTGCAACATGGGCAACTCCTGGGCGATCGCCGGGGCCATGGCCGGCATCGACGTCGCCTTCGGCGCCCCGGAGGACTACCTCCCGGCCCGCGAGGTGCTCGATCTGGTCGACTCCGCCCCGTGGTCCGGCCGCGTCCGCACCCTCGGCGACCCGGTCGACGCGGTCCGCGGCGCCGACGTCGTGGTCACCGACACCTGGGTGTCGATGGGCAAGGAGAGCGAGGCCGCCCAGCGGGAGGAGATCTTCGGACGGTTCGCCGTCACCGAGGACCTCTTGGCGCACGCGAAGCCCGACGCCCACGTCCTGCACTGCCTGCCGGCCTACCGCGGCAAGGAGATCAGTGCCGAGGTCCTCGAGGGGCCGCGCTCGTTGGTCTGGTCCGAGGCCGAGAACCGCCGCCACGTGCAGAAGGCCCTGCTGGCCTTCCTCATGCAGCGCTCCGGGCTGCTCGACCCGGACGTCGTCGTCTGAGACCCGGAGAGGAGACCGCGATGAGCGAGACCGCCCTGACCCCGCTGACGAAGAACGCCCGCCAGCGCCGCATCACCGAGCTGCTCGAGCAGCACGAGGTGCGGTCGCAGACCGAGCTCGCCGAGCTCCTGTCGGCCCGGGGCGTCCACGTCACGCAGGCGACGCTGAGCCGCGACCTCGTCGAGATCGACGCGGTCAAGGTGCGGGCGCTCTCCGGCGCGATGGTCTACGCGGTGCCCTCCGAGGGCGGGGACCGCACGCCGACCCACCTGCGGGAGTCGGTCTCCTCCAGCGCGCGCCTCTCGAAGCTCTGCGCCGAGCTGCTCGTCAGCTCGGAGGCCGCCGGGAACCTCGTGGTCCTGCGGACGCCCCCCGGCGCGGCGCAGTACCTCGCGAACGCGATCGACAAGGCCGACCCGGCGGACGTCCTCGGCACCATCGCCGGCGACGACACCGTCCTCGTCATCGGGCGCGACCCGGCCCGGGGCGACGAGCTCGCCCGACGATTCACGGCGCTGGCCGACGGTCACGCCGGGGGCTGAGACCCCCGCGGACGCTGCGCCCGCGCCGTACCCCACACTGCTCGAAGACCCCCGACGAAGGAAGACAACACACGTGAGCAAGGTCCTGACCTCCCTGCCCGCCGGCGAGCGCGTCGGCATCGCCTTCTCCGGCGGGCTGGACACCTCGGTCGCCGTCGCCTGGATGCGCGAGAAGGGTGCCGTGCCGTGCACCTACACCGCTGACATCGGGCAGTACGACGAGCCCGACATCGCGGGGGTGCCCGGGCGCGCGCTGGCGTACGGCGCGGAGCTGTCCCGCCTCGTCGACTGCAAGACCCAGCTCGTCGAGGAGGGGCTCGCGGCCCTGGCGTGCGGTGCGTTCCACATCCGCTCCGCCGGCCGTGCCTACTTCAACACCACGCCCCTCGGTCGCGCCGTCACCGGCACGCTCCTGGTGCGCGCCATGCACGACGACGGCGTCGACATCTGGGGCGACGGCTCGACGTTCAAGGGCAACGACATCGAGCGGTTCTACCGCTACGGCCTGCTGGCCAACCCGGAGCTGCGGATCTACAAGCCGTGGCTCGACGCCGACTTCGTGACCGAGCTGGGCGGCCGCGCGGAGATGAGCCAGTGGCTCTCCGAGCGAGACCTGCCCTACCGGGACAGCAAGGAGAAGGCCTACTCGACCGACGCCAACATCTGGGGTGCCACCCACGAGGCGAAGACGCTCGAGCACCTCGACGTCTCGCTCGAGACGGTGGAGCCGATCATGGGCGTGCGGTTCTGGGACCCGAGCGTCGACATCGCGACCGAGGACGTCACCATCGCCTTCGAGGCGGGCCGTCCCGTGGCGATCAACGGACGCCGGTACGACGACGCGGTCGCCCTGGTCCACGAGGCCAACGTCATCGGCGGTCGCCACGGCCTCGGCATGTCCGACCAGATCGAGAACCGCATCATCGAGGCGAAGTCGCGGGGCATCTACGAGGCGCCGGCGCTCGCGCTGCTGTGGATCGCCTACGAGCGGCTCCTCAACGCGATCCACAACGAGGACACGGTCGCGCAGTACCACAACGAGGGCCGCAAGCTCGGCCGCCTGCTCTACGAGGGCCGCTGGCTCGACCCGCAGGCCCTGATGGTGCGCGAGTCGATCCAGCGCTGGATCGCCTCCCTCGTGACGGGCGAGGTCACCCTGCGGCTGCGGCGCGGCGAGGACTACTCGATCCTCCGCACCGACGGCCCGGCGTTCTCCTACCACCCGGACAAGCTGTCGATGGAGCGCACCGAGAACGCCGCGTTCGGGCCGAACGACCGTATCGGGCAGCTGACGATGCGCAACCTCGACATCGCCGACTCGCGCTGGAAGCTCGAGGCCTACGCCGCGCAGCCCCTCGACCAGGGCCAGGTGCTCGTCGAGAACGGCACGCTCTTCGGCGAGATCGAGACGGGAGGCGCGGAGCGCATCGCCGACAACCCGACGCTCGGTGCCGACGAGGGCGAGGCGCTCGACGCCGCGGCCATGGAGTTCGGGACCGACTGACGATGACGGAGCACGCTGAGCCGTCCAAGGACGAGGCGACCAACACCGGCAAGCTCTGGGGCGGTCGGTTCGCGGGCGGTCCGAGCCCGGAGCTCGAGGCGCTGTCGCGCTCGACGCACTTCGACTGGCGGCTGACGCCCTACGACCTCGCCGGGTCGCGGGCGCACGCCGGTGCGTTGCACCGTGCGGGGCTGCTCACCGACGCCGACCACGCCGAGCTGGTGCGTGGCCTCGAGGAGTTGGGGGAGCGGTACGCCGCGGGCGACCTCCGGCCGGACCCCTCCGACGAGGACGTCCACGGCGCGCTCGAGCGCCTGCTGCTCGCGGAGGTGGGCCCCGACGTGGGCGGCCGGCTGCGGGCCGGTCGCTCCCGCAACGACCAGATCGCCACGCTGTTCAAGATGTTCCTGCGGGACCACGGCCGCGTCGTCGCCGGGCAGGTGCTCGACCTGGTGGAGGCGATCGCCGAGCAGGCGGAGACGCACCTCGGCGCGATCATGCCGGGGCGCACGCACCTGCAGCACGCGCAGCCGGTCCTGGTGAGCCACCACCTGCTGGCGCACGCCTGGGCGCTCCTCCGCGACGTGGACCGCCTGGCGGACTGGGACGCGCGGGTGGCGGCGGACTCGCCGTACGGCTCCGGCGCGCTCGCCGGCTCCAGCCTCGGCCTCGACCCCGGCGGCGTGGCCGCCGAGCTCGGGTTCACCGGGTCGACGGCGAACTCGATCGACGGTACGGCGGCACGCGACTTCGTGGCCGAGTTCGCCTTCGTGGGGGCGATGGTCGGCGTGGACGTCAGCCGTCTGGCCGAGGAGGTCATTCTCTGGTCGACGGCGGAGTTCCGTTTCGTGCGCCTCCACGACTCCTGGTCGACGGGGTCGAGCATCATGCCGCAGAAGAAGAACCCCGACATCGCGGAGCTCGCGCGCGGCAAGGCGGGCCGGCTGATCGGTGACCTCGCCGGCTTGCTGGCCACGCTGAAGGCGCTTCCGCTCGCCTACAACCGCGACCTGCAGGAGGACAAGGAGCCGGTCTTCGACACGGTCGACACCCTCGAGGTGCTCCTGCCGGCGTTCACCGGGATGGTCGCGACCCTCGGGTTCGACACCGAGCGGATGGCGGAGCTCGCGCCCCAGGGGTTCTCGCTCGCGACGGACGTCGCGGAGTGGCTCGTGCGGGAGGGCGTCCCGTTCCGGGTCGCGCACGAGGTGGCGGGGGAGTGCGTACGGCGCTGCGAGTCCGCCGGGATCGACCTGCCCGACCTGAGCGACGCCGACCTCGCCGACATCCACCCCGCGCTGCACGCCGGGGTGCGGGAGGTGCTGACGGTCGAGGGATCGGTCGCCTCGCGCGACGGGGTCGGGGGTACGGCGCCGGTCCGCGTGGCCGAGCAGCTCGAGCAGGCGCGGGTGCGTGCCGCCGCGCTCCGCAACCGGCTGGCCTGAGCGCCCGGCCGCCGAGCACGAGCCGACGAGCAGAACCATGAGCGACCTGTTCCACCGCCTGACCGGGCCGGTGGAGCAGGTCGCTCCGTCGTTGCTGGGGTGGGAGCTCGTCACCCCGGAGGTGCGGATCCGGATCACGGAGGTCGAGGCGTACGGCGGCGCCGACGACCCGGCCTCCCACGCCTGGCGGGGGAGGACCCCGCGCACCGCGACGATGTTCGGACCCGCCGGTCGCGCCTACGTCTACTTCACCTACGGCATGCACCACTGCCTCAACGTCGTCACCGGACCGGAGGGGGAGGCGGCGGCGGTGCTGGTCCGCGCCGGCGAGGTGGTCGGGGGAGTGGAGACGGCCCGGGTACGGCGCAGCACCGCCCCCGACCGGGACCTGGCCCGCGGACCGGCGCGGCTGTGCCGCGCGCTGGCCGTCGACCGTGCGGACGACGGCACCGACCTCCTCGCGAACGACAGCGCAATCCGTCTCGTCGCCGGCGACACGCCCGGGGCCGACAACGTTCTTCGGGGCCCGCGCGTGGGCGTCAGCCGTGCCGCAGACCGTCCGTGGCGGTTCTGGATCGAAGGCGCCGCGACGGTCAGCGCCTACCGGCGAGCGAAGCCAGCTGGCCGCGCAAGGCGCTGACCTGCGGAAACACCCAGCGTTCAGACTCGATTTGCACGCACGCCAGAAGGTGCCTAATGTTTCCTCCTGTCGCCGCGAGCGGCTCCCGCCGGAAAGGCCGAAAGGCCCGGACAGCGGTGTGCCAGGAAAGCGATGCAGAACGAATCAGGCCGGTTTGACAAGCTCGAAACGGTCCGGTAAGTTTCTGCGGGTTGCCCCGAGGGGGTCGGAGAGATCCGAGCCAAGCGGTGCGCGTGTGATTCTTGAGAACTCAACAGTGTGTCATATAAGTCGACGAATTAGTTTGTTTGTTTTTGCCTCGTCGGCTCGATCGGCTGCTCTTCATCGGGTGGTTGGTTGGGTTGATGTTTCTTTGGTGGAAA
>DASWYU010000031.1:0-16497 GCA_036404795.1 Nocardioides sp.
CGCGACGTACTCCCCGGCCTCCGGCTCGGGGTAGAAGGTGCCGCAGCGCAGGGCCTCGGGAGTACGGCGCGCGAAGTCGTCGGCCCAGTCGTTGAGGAACTCGGCCATCCCGGGGCGGTGGGGGTAGGGCAGCGCGGTGAAACGACGGACCCCGAACGATCGCAGCAGGCCGACATTGACGTCATCGTCGTTGAGGTAGCGGATCGGCCACTCTCGCCCGACGAGTGGGCCGGCGGACGCGAACACCGCGCGCACCTTCTCGGTGACGCGCGGCGGCAGGAAGTGCGTGTGGACGTCGAAGAGGCCCGGGACGCCGAGGCGCTCCGTCGTGGCGTGCAGCCAGGCGGCACGCTCGTCGGGCAGCAGGTCCTCCGGCCCGGAGGTCACACCCGGTCCATGCCCTTGAGCTGACGGCCCAGCGCCTGCTGCTTCTCGCGGTCGGCCTGGCGCTCGGCCATCGCGTGGCGCTTGTCCCACGACTTCTTGCCCTTGGCGAGCGCGATCTCGATCTTCGCGCGCCCGTCGGAGAAGTAGAGGGCGAGCGGCACGATCGTGTAGCCCTTCTGCGACACCTTCGTCTCGATCTTCTCGATCTCGGCCCGGTGCAGCAGCAGCTTCCGCTTGCGGCGCGCGGCGTGGTTGGTCCAGGTGCCCTGCGCGTACTCCGGGATGTGCACCGCGTGCAGCCACACCTCGTCGTTCTCGATGTCGACGAACCCGTCGGCGAGGTTCGCCCGACCGGCACGCAGCGCCTTCACCTCGGTGCCCTGGAGGACCATGCCGGCCTCGAAGGTGTCCTCGATCTGGTAGTCGTGCCGCGCCTTGCGGTTCTGCGCGATCATCTTGCGCCCCTGCTCCCTGGCCATTCCGCCATCCTCTCAGGAGCCCGCAACGGGGTTTCCGCGTGCGTCCTAGAAGTAGTTCATCGGGTTCGTCGGCGACCCGTTCTTGTAGACCGTGAAGTGCAGGTGGCAGCCGGTCGACCAGCCGGTCGTGCCGACGTACCCCACCAGCTGTCCCCGGCGGACCCGCTGGCCCACGCTGACGACGTACCGCGTCGCGTGGTTGTAGATCGTCGAGACGCCCGCGCCCCGCAGGTAGCCGTTGTCGATGATGAGGCGGTTGCCCCACGCCGACTGGTAGTAGCGCTCGACGACCTCGCCGTCGGCGGCGGCATACATCGGTGTCCCGCAGGACGCGCCGAAGTCGACGCCGTCGTGGAGCGAGTAGTAGCCGTAGATGGGGTGGACCCGCATGCCGTACGGCGAGGTCACGCGCCCGTTGACCGGGTAGCGGAGCGTCCCGTCGTTGCTGCTCCCGCCGCCGGAACCGCCACCGGACCCACCGCCGGATCCGCCGCCGGAGCCACCCCCGCTGTTCCGGGCCTCCTCCTCGGCGCGCGCCTGCTCGGCGGCGCGACGGGCGGCCTCGGCGCGGGCGGCGAGCACGCCCGAGATCCGCGTGTTCTCGGCCTCCAGCGCGTTCAGCTCGGCACGGTCGGCGTTCCGTGCCGCCTCCGCGGTCGCCTCGGCCTGCTGGTTGCTGGCGACGAGCTGGGCCACCTCGGCCTCGGCCGCCGACGCCTCGGCCTCCAGGGAGGCCATCACCTCGAGGTTGGCGGCCGCCTCGGCCCGCTCGTCCGCGACCAGGTCGCGGGCGGCCTCGACCTGCTGCTCGTTGACGTCGAGCATGACCTCGGAGGCGCGGAGGTCGTCGTAGGCCCGCGTCTCGGTGCCGAGCACCGTCTGCCGGGAGTTCTGCGCGCGCGTCAGGTCGGACAGGTCGTCCGCGCCGAGCACGGCGCCGAGCGCCTCGAGGTCGGGGCCGGGGCCCATCGACTGCGCGACGATCTGGTCCCCGACCCGGTCGCGCTGGGTCGCGACGCTCTGCTGCCCGGCGAGCAGCTCGGCCTCCGCCGCGTCGAGCTGCGCCTCGGCGACGCTGAGACGCTGCTGCATCTCCGCGTCGTACGCCTGCGCCTGGCCGAGCTGCGCCCGCGCCGTGGTGAGCCGCGCCTGGGCGCCGGCGAGCTGGGCCTGCGACGCCCGCAGCGCGGCCGTCGCGTTGGCGAGCTGCTGGCTCGACTCGGCGAGATCGGCGTTGGCACCGGAGATCTGCTGTTGGACCTCGCTCTGCTGCTCGCGCAGCTCGTCGTCATCGTCGTCGGCGTAGGCCATCGGCGCCACGACGGCACCGACGCCGAGGAGCACGGCGGTGGTCGCGGCGGCGAGACGCCGTCGCTGGGACGCAGGGAGGAGGCGCATGGGGAAGGGGCCTTCGCTCGTTCGGGGAAGTGAACCGCAGGCGACGGTAGACGACGCGGGTCAGACTTTGAGGTATTTCCGCGTGAGGAGGAGTGTCGGGAGCACGGTGAGCAAGGGCCCGAGCAGCCCGATCACGAGGAGCGCCACGCCGTAGTCGCTGCCGTCGACCCAGGGCATGAACCGCAACGTGTCCGCCGCGCGGTCGTGCACGACGAAGCGCAGGAGGGCCGCGAGGGCACCGCCGGCGAGCAGCACGCCGAGCAGCGCCGTGACGAGCGCCTCGAGGAGGAACGGCAGGGCGATGTAGAGCGTCGAGGCGCCCACGAGCCGCATGATGCCGATCTCCTTGCGGCGCGCGAACGCGGCGAGCCGGATCGTGTTGGCGACGAGCAGCAGGGCCGCCAGCACCAGCACGACGGCGGTCGCGACCGCCGCCCACTGCGCGGCGTCGAGCACGTCGAACACGGGTTCCAGCAGCTCGCGCTGGTCGGAGATGCGCAGCACCCCGGGCAGGTTGGCGACCGCGCTGACGACGCCGTCGGACTGTTCCGGGTCGTTGAGCGAGATCCACAGCGACTCGTTGAAGTCCTCGACCGTGACGGCCGCGTCGTCGCCCTCCAGCAGCCGCGTGTCGCCGTTCGACTCGGCGAGCGCGAGGGTCTTGTCGAAGGCGTCCTGCTTCGACTCGGCGCGGGAGCCGGACGTCTCGGGGCTGTCCGCGATGGCGGCCTCGATGGCGCTCCGCTGCTCGGCGGTGACGCCACCGTCGCAGGGCGCGACGTCGGTCTCGTTGCACAGGTAGACCGTGATCTCGACCTGGCTGCCGAACTGCTCGTCGGCGATGTCGGCCTGCTGCTTGAGCAGCACACCGACGCCGACGAGGGTCAGCGAGACGAACAGCGTGAGGACGACGGCCAGGTGCATCGAGACGTTGCGACGCAGGCCCTGGCCGAGCTCGGTGAAGACGTAACGCAGCTGCATGGGGGGAAACTCGCTCCTGGTTCGAGGGGGCGGGGCGGTGGTCGGCTCAGTTCTGGAAGCCGTAGACGCCCTGCGCCTGGTCGCGCACGAGGTGGCCGTTCTCCAGCTCGATCACGCGCTTGCGCATCTGGTCGACGATGCTGTTGTCGTGGGTCGACATCAGCACGGTCGTGCCGGTGCGGTTGATGCGGTCGAGCAGCTTCATGATGCCGACCGAGGTGGACGGGTCGAGGTTGCCCGTCGGCTCGTCGGCGATGAGGATCTGCGGCCGGTTGACGAACGCCCGCGCGATCGCGACGCGCTGCTGCTCGCCGCCGGAGAGCTCGTCGGGCATGCGGTCGGCCTTGCCGTCGAGGCCCACGAGGTCGAGGGTCTGCGGCACGAGCTCGGTGATCTGCGCGCGCGGCTTGCCGATCACCTGCAGCGCGAACGCCACGTTCTCGGCGACCGTCTTGTTCTGCAGCAGCCGGAAGTCCTGGAACACGGTGCCGATCTGGCGCCGGTGCCGCGGGATCTTCCACGAGGCGAGGCGGTTGACCTCGCGGCCCGCGACGTACACCCGCCCCTGCGTCGCCCGCAGCTCGCGGAGCACGAGGTAGAGGAACGTCGACTTGCCGGAGCCGGACGACCCCACCAGGAAGACGAACTCGCCCTTCTCGATGTCGACGGAGATGTCGTCGAGCGCGGGGCGCCCCTGGCCGGGGTAGGTCACGGAGACCTTCTCGAAGCGGATCACTGGCGAGAGGGTAGTCGAGCACCCTGAGAGGTCCCGCGACCCCGACGGCGCGTGTCCGTCACGGGTAGGTTCGGCGCCGTGAGCCGCCCGCACCCCTCCCACCGTCGCCGCCGCGCCCTCCCCGCGGCCCTCCCCGCGACCCTGGCTGCGGTGCTGCTGGTCGGCCTGGCGGCGTGCTCCGGCGACGACGAGCCCGACGACGCCGCGCCCACGACCGCTCCCCCGCCGGTGCTCGCCGACCTCGACACCACGGCGATGGTCGTCGCGCGGGCGGACTTCTGCGACGCGGTGGACCCCGCGGCGGTCACGACGGCGCTCGGCGACGCGGAGGGCGAGGCAGCGCCGTACTCCAGCGGGGACCCCGTCGACCTCGGCACCGGGAGCGAGAGCCTCGTGCACGAGTTCGGGTGCCGCTGGAGCGACCCCACCGGTGCGATCGGAGCGGCCGCCTGGGTCTTCGCGCCGCCGGTGCCGACCGAGGCGGCGGAGCAGTACGTCGCGGCAGCCGCCGCCGTCGAGGGCTGCCGCACGCTCGACACGGCCCCCGCCTTCGGGGCGCCGACCCTCGCCCTGGCCTGCGCGCAACCCGCGGCGACCGAGGTGTCGTTCCGCGGCCTGTTCGGGGACGCGTGGCTGGCCTGCTCGCTGACCGCACCGACGACCGGTGCCGCGGCCACCTCCGCGGAGGACCTCGTGGAGCGGGGCGCCGCCTGGTGCGCCGCGGTCGCGGTCGCCGCCTCCTGAGCGCCGCTCACGCTCGCCGCGGACGAGCTGCAGTTCACCTACGACCTCGGCGCCGGCGCGCTGCTCCTCATCGCCGCCGTCGCCGTCGGGGCCCTCCTGGGCCTCGTCATCGGCGCCACGATGCACCCGCTGCTCGTCATCGTCAGCGTCGGCACCGCGTTCGCGACCGGCGTCGCGCCGGCCGACGTGCTGGAGGTGCTCCTCGACGGGTTCTCGGGCACCCTCGGCGAGGTCGCGCTGCTCATCGGCTTCGGCGCCATGCTGGCCCGCCTCGTCGAGACCAGCGGCGCCGCGGAGGCGCTGGCGGAGGGTCTCGTGGAGCGGCTCGGCGAGGAAGCGCGCGCCGCTCGCGCTCGGCATCGCGTCGCTCATCTTCGGCTTCCCGATCTTCTTCGACGCCGCCTTCATGGTGATGCTCCCGATCATCTTCACCGTGGCGCGCCGCGTCGGCGGCGGCGTGCTGCTCTACGCGCTGCCGGCCGGTGCCGCGCTCACCACCATGCACGTGCTGCTGCCGCCCCACCCGGGTGCTGTGGCGGCGACGATCCTGCTCGGCGCGGACGTCGGCCTCGTGATCCTCGTGGGTCTCGTCGTCGCCATCCCGACGTGGTGGGTGCGACGGTGGCGATCACCACGGCCGCGGGCCTGCTCTCGAGCTCCGTGGTCGCTGCCGACCTCAACCCCGTGCAGGCCGCGGCGATGGTGATCGTGCTCGCCGGCGCGATCGAGGCGCACGAGCCGCGCGTGCTCGTCGTCGGGTCGCGACAGCGCATGCCGCTCGGCAAGATGCTCATGGGGCGCACCCTGCAACGCCTGCTCTTGGAGGTGAGCGTGCCGGTGCTCGTCGTCAAAGCCGATCGGCCGCTGGGTGACGCGCCCGTCTGAGACAGACACCCTCCGCCCGTGGCACGATGGCGGACAGACCGGAGTCGCGCCCTCCGGGGTCAGTTCGCGTCGGCCGTCTCGGCGCCGCGGCGCCAGCGGATGCCCGCTTCGAGGAAGCCGTCGATCTCGCCGTCGAAGACCGGGTTCGGGTTGCCGGTCTCGAAGCCGGTCCGCAGGTCCTTGACGATCTGGTAGGGGTTCAGCACGTAGTTGCGCATCTGGTCGCCCCACGACGCGGCGACGTCGCCCTTGAGGTCCTTCTTCAGGGCCGCCTCCTCCGCCTTCTTGAGCGCGAGGAGCTTCGCCTTGAGCACGACCATCGCCGACGCCTTGTTCTGCAGCTGCGACTTCTCGTTCTGGCAGCTCACGACCGTGCCGGTCGGGATGTGCGTGAGGCGCACGGCCGAGTCGGTCGTGTTGACGGACTGGCCGCCCGGACCACCGGATCGGAAGACGTCGGTGCGGATGTCGTTCTCGTCGATCTCGATCTCGTCGGTCTGCTCGAGCACGGGCACGACCTCGACGGCGGCGAACGACGTCTGCCGACGGCCCTGGTTGTCGAACGGGCTGATCCGCACGAGGCGGTGGGTGCCGACCTCGACCGAGAGGGTGCCGTAGCCGTACGGCGCGTGGATCGCGAACTCCGCCGACTTGATGCCGGCCTCCTCCGCGTAGGAGACGTCGTAGACCTCGACCGTGTACTTGTTGCGCTCCGCCCAGCGGGTGTACATCCGCATGAGCATCTCCGCGAAGTCGGCCGCGTCGACGCCACCGGCGCCGGCCCGGATGGTGACGATGGCCTCGCGCGCGTCGTACTCCCCGTTGAGGAGCGTGCGCACCTCGAGCGCCTCGACCGACTTCTGCAGGCGACCGAGCTCGGCCTCCGCCTCGCCGAGCGAGTCGGCGTCACCCTCCTCCTCGGCGAGCTCGACGAGGACGGCGAGGTCCTCGACACGCTCGCTGAGGCCGGTGAACCGCTCGAGCTCGCCCTGAAGAGCGGAGAGGCGACCGGTGACGCGCTGCGCGTTGGCCTGGTCGTCCCAGAGGTCGGGAGCGGCGACCTGCTCGCCGAGGTCCGCGATCTCGGCCTTCATCGCGTCGACGTCGAGCACCTGCTCGATGGTGCGCATCGTCGCGCCGAGCGTCTTGATCTCTTGGTCGAAGTCAGGTCCAGCCACGAGGAGCAAGACTACGGCAGGTTCGGTGATCCGCCGCCGTTGCGGGCTCGCGTGGTCGCCGGCGGTCGACCGTCGACGGTGCGTCCGCGGCGTGCCCGTGCCACGGCGAGTCAGCCGATCCGAGCCGGCTACAGCAGCCCGTGCGCCCGGAAGACGCGGCCGAGGATCTCCCGCACGACCGGCTCCTTGTGCTGGTTGTAGTCCATGACGACCCCGCCGGCGGCGTTCGTGTCGGCGGCCGCAGCCCACTTCGCGGCGGCGTACCGGGCCACGTCGTCGGGGTGCTCCCGCAGCCAGTCGCGCAGCAGCCGGTGCCGCACGACCTCGGGGCAGTCCGGTCCCCAGACGTGCACGTTCGCGCGCGGGTCGGCGCCGCGGAACGCGCGGTGCTCGTGCCAGCGCGGCTCGCGGAGCTGCAGCACGATCCCGGCGGCCTCGAGGGCCGGCACGTAGCGGGCCTCGTCGGTCGGGTCGGCGACCGTCACGTCGACGTCGATGACCGGCTTCGCCGCCAGCCCCTGCACCGAGGTGGAGCCGACGTGCTCGACGGCGAGGGCGACGTCGCCGAGGGCGGTGCGGATGCGGGTGGCGAGGGCGTCGTACGCCGCGGGCCAGCCGTCGTCGTACTCCGTCACCTCGATGTGCTCGACCCGCTCCGGGACGACCCGGTCGACCAGCGCGGGGTCGTAGGCGTAGTGGCGCGTGACGTCCTCGGGCCTCATCGGCGCTCGACCGTCCCGTCGGTGACGTGCCAGTGCTGGTCGAGCGCGACGTTGTCGAGCAGTCGGCGGTCGTGGGAGACGAGGAGCAATGCCCCCTCGTAGGCCTCCAGCGCCTGCTCGAGCTGCTCGATCGCCGGCAGGTCGAGGTGGTTGGTGGGCTCGTCGAGCACGAGCAGGTTGACGCCGCGGGCCTGCAGGAGCGCCATGGCGGCGCGGGTGCGCTCGCCCGGGGAGAGCCGGCCGACGAGCGAGCCGACCTGGTCGGCCTTGAGCCCGAACTTGGCGAGGAGGGTGCGGACGTCGGCGGGTGACCACGCGGGTACGGCGAGCTCGAACGCCGTCCCGAGGCTCTGGTCCTCGGCGAGCCCGGTGCGGGCCTGGTCGATCTCGCCGACGGCGACGGAGGCGCCCTGCGAGGCGCGACCGGCGGTGGGGGCGATCCGGCCGAGCAGCAGGGAGAGGAGGGTCGACTTGCCGGCGCCGTTGGGGCCGGTGATGCCGATGCGGTCGCCGGCGTCGACCTGGAGGGACACGGGTCCGAGGGTGAAGTCGCCCCGGGTGACCGCGGCCTCGTCGAGGGTGGCGACGACCGTCGACGAGCGGGGCGCCGCGGCGATGGAGAAGCGGAGCTCCCACTCCTTGCGGGGCTCCTCGACCTCGGTGAGCCGCGCGATCCGCGACTCCATCTGCCGCACCTTCTGGGCCTGCTTCTCCGACGACTCGCTCTGCGCGCGGCGCCGGATCTTGTCGTTGTCGGGGCTCTTCTTGATCGCGTTGCGGACGCCCTGCGAGCTCCACTCGCGCATCGTGCGGGACCGGGCGACGAGGTCGGCGCGCTTGTCGGCGTACTCCTCGTAGGCCTCCCGCGCGTGCCGCCGCGCGACGGCGCGGGCGTCGAGGTAGGCGTCGTAGCCGCCGTCGTAGACCGCCACCTGGTGCTGCGCGAGGTCGAGCTCGACGATGCGGGTGACGCAGCGGGCGAGGAACTCGCGGTCGTGCGAGACGAGCACGACACCGCTGCGGAGGCCGCGCACGAAGGTCTCGAGGCGCTCCAACCCCTCGAGGTCGAGGTCGTTGGTGGGCTCGTCGAGGAGCACGACGTCGAAGCGGCTGAGGAGGAGCGCGGCGAGCGCGGCCCGGGCGGCCTGCCCGCCGGAGAGGGAGGTCATGAGGGCGTCGGCCCCGACGTCGAGGCCGAGCTCGGCGAGGGTGCCGGGCAGGCGGTCGTCGAGGTCGGCGGCGCCGCTGGCCATCCAGCGGTCGAACGCCGTCGCATACGCGTCGTCCGCCCCCGGCACGTCGGAGCCGAGGTCGGCGGCGGTGCGCTCCATCGCCTCGGTGGCGGCGGTGGCCCCGGTACGGCGCGTGACGTACGCCGCGACCGTCTCCCCCGGCACCCGGTCGTGCTCCTGCGGCAGCCAGCCGACGAACGCGTCCGACGGCGCGAGGTGGACCGTCCCGTCCATGGGTTCGTCGACGCCGGCGAGCAGCCGCAGCAGCGTCGACTTGCCGGCCCCGTTGGCGCCGACGACCCCGACGACGTCGCCGGGCGCGACGGTGAGGTCGAGGGAGTCGAAGAGCACGCGATGGCCGTGGCCGCCGGCCAGGTCCTTCGCGACGAGGGTCGCGGTCACGGACGAAGCCTAGGCCGCCTCGCCGGGTGGTCGGGTCAGTCGGTGAGGACGGGAGTGGCCTCGCGTACGTCGAGCGCCACCGGCTCGCTCGCCATCACCACGGTCCCGTCGACGGTCTGCCACGCCCCGCCGTCGACGCGGAAGTCGGCCGACCACGTCACCGTCACCGACGTCTCGTACGTCCCGACCCGGGAGTAGGGGTGGGTCACGTCGAGGTCGGGGTACGGGGCGCCGGGTGTGGCGGTGGTCGTGGTCGTGCCGTCGCCGAAGTCCCACACGAAGCTCGTGGCAGTGATGTCGAGCTCCACCGCATAGCCCAGCACCGTGACCGTCGTGGCGATCGGGGCCGCGGTCGTGAAGAAGTTCGTCTCCAGGTTCACCAACGTGACCTGGTCCGGCGGCTGGATCTGCAGGACCGCCTCCGGCAGCGGAACCTCCCGGAACGCCTGGTACACCGCCGCGTTCACCACCGCCACCGGGTCCTGGCTCGGCGCAGGGGTGCACGCGCTCGGACGGGCGACGGATCCACTCATGAATGCGGCCCGCACGTACGGCGCCAGCTCACCATCCGTGCACGCCACCCGGCCCGCACAGAGATCACCGATCCGGAACGGGAGCATCAGGCCAGGCACACAGACCGAGCTGTCCACGTACGACTGCCGCGCCGCCATGATCTGCGCCCGGGTCGGCCTCGTCGTCGCACGATTGGTTGAACCCGAGCCTCCATAGGTTCCTGACAGGCTCTTCGTCGTTGTGGCGCCGAGACTGTAGACCCGTTCTCCGGCGCCCACCTCAACGGGCGGCGCCGAGGTGGAGTCGCCGCGGGGCCGGTCCTCGTCTTCCGCACTTGCCGGTGGTCCTGCGGCCATTGTCATGACGAGAGCAGTGGTCGCGATCGCGAGTGCCGACCGCCGAATCGCAACGAAACGACCCGTCACAGTGCTGCCGCATCGAGTACCGCGATCGTCCACCCGGTGCCCTGTCGATGCAGGCCGAAGGTGAGATCTCCGTTGGCTCCCTCGTCGCTGGCCTCGACGTTGACCGTCGCGACGACAATCAAGTCGGCGACTTCCTCGTCCCCGCCCGCGGGATCGAAAGCAGCTGTGCTCAGCAAGGTCCACCTGCCCGTGTCGCCTTGGGCTGCCGCTTCCGCGGCCCCGTCCGCGATCACGTGGCACGTCTCGCAATCCGGCCCCAGCAAGCTGGCGGGCTCGGCATCCCCGGACTCGAACGCATAGTTCACCAGGTCCACCCAGTGCTCCACGAACGCCACGGCGGCCGCGTCGTCATCCCCCAACGCCTCCGCCGGCAACTCCGGCACAACCGGCACCTCCGCCGTCCCCGTCGGACCAGACGACTCCGACGACACCTCCCCCGACGGCGAACCATCACCGCCCGGATCCGCATCCCCCTCGGCATCCGAACACCCGGCGAGCAGCGCCGTACCCACCACCACACCCACGACCCAACCCGCACGACGACGCATCCGGCCCTCCCGAGACCACCCGTGCCGAACGCCCGAACGCCCGACGACGCCGGCCAATCTAGGACAGCCCCGACCTACCCGACCACCCCCACGACCGCCACCTGTGGACAACGCCCTCACCCCAGCTGCAGCGCCGCGCTGCCGGTCGCGCTGACGGGCGCGTCGCCGGGCCCGCCGGGCAGGCGGAGCGGGAGGTCGAGCGGTGCGGAGACGATCACTTCCACGCTGCCGTCCACCACCCGCGTCGTGAAGGAGAGGCCCGGGTACCGACGATGAGCGTCGATGTCGGCGAGATAGCCGGCGACCGCCTCCTCCGCGGCCACCGTCCCCTGCCGCGCGCGACCGTCGTCGGCGAACCCGCCCTCGTAGACCTCCTCGCCCGTCGCCCCGGCGTCCGCGCCGGCGAGCGCCGCGCCGTCGGCGATGGTCGCGAGGCCCTGGCGCTGCAGGTAGGCCGCCGACGCGTCGACCACGACCGCGAGCAGCATGAACAGCACCCCCGCGAACCCGACGATCATCAGCGTCGTCTGCCCGCGCTCGTCCCGGCGCGACCTCACGGGTCGACCTCGCGGAACTGCCCGTAGGGCACGGCATGGGTCGACGCGAGCGCGAAGGTGGGCGTGCCGCCGCCGAGCACCTCCGGCATGAACGGCAGCTCGACGCTCGTGTCGACGACGACCGTGATGACGGCGCCGGGATCGCGACAGACGCCGATGCCCGTACGGCGCGGTTCTCCGGCACCGCCCGGCGCGGAGCACCGGACGTCCAACGCCACGGGCCGGTCGACGCCCTGGTCGGCGAGTGCGAGCTCGGCGGCCGCCTCGGCGGCGCGCAGACCCTCCTCGTGGGTCGGCGCGAGCGCGTAGGCGCGCGCCGCGACGCGGGAGGCGGCCGTCACCCCGAAGGCGCCTCGCTGGACGTCGAAGACCGCGAGCACGATGTAGACGACCGGGACGAGGAGCAGGATCCCCAGCCAGGTGAGCTCGATGACCGCACTGCCCCGCTGGTCCCGCGGGCCCGGGCCGACCCTCATCCCACTGTCTCCTCGATGGCGTGGCCACGCACGCGGATGCTGACGGCCGGGCCGCCGAGCCCGAAGGCCGGCACGGAGGCCTCGACCGTCACCCGCACGCCCGCGCGGCCCTCCACGACGTGCTTCTCGACCCGGACGTCGTCGGCGAACCGCGCCGCCAGCGCCCGGCCGATCTCGTCGCGCGTGCGCTGCTCGCCGTCGGCGAGGTCGTGGTCGTAGGTGGCCGCGTGACGTGCGCCCTCCGACGCCGCTGACGTCAGCGTGTTGCGCACGTGGAGGACCAGCGCGACCTGCACGATGCCGGCGAAGAGCGGCAGCAGGACCGCGAGCACCAGCACGAAGTCGACGACCGCCGCCCCTCGCTGGTCCTGCGATGCCGGCGGACGGGCCGACCTCCTAGCCGAGCCCACTGACGCTGCCCAACGCCCGCGCCAGCATCGCGTTGAGCTCCGGGCCGGCGAAAGTCCAGATGGCGTACACCAGGCCGGCCGTCATGACGGTCACCATCACCCACCCGGGAACGTCGCCCCGTTGCGACCGGCGTCCTCCCGAGGACGGCGCCGGCAGCGCGAGACGAACGATCCGGGTGCTGAGCCCGATGACGAGGGTGAGGAGTCCCGAGACGGACATTGCCCCTCCTTCTCTCTTCTTGCGGTGGTCGTGGTTGGACGGTCAGGGAGCGACGAGCCGGAGGCCGACGACGCCGGGATAGAACACGAACAGGACGGTGACCGGGAGCACCAGGAAGACGACGGGCACCATCATGAAGACCTCGCGGCGCGCGGCCGACTCGATCAGCTCGCGGCGCCCCGCGTCCCGCACGTCGGCGGCCTGAGCGTGGAGGACGTCGGCGAGCGGCGTACCCCGTTCGACCGCCACGGCGACCCCCGACGCGAAGCGAGCGACCAGCGGCAGGCCCGTCGTCGCAGCCATGCGGTCGAAGGCCTCCGCCACCGGCTCGCCCGTGCGGACCGACGCCAGGACCCGTCCCAGATCGCGGGAGAGCTCGCCGCCGCTCCGCGAGACGACGCGCTCCAGTGCCGCGACGGGGCCCTCCCCGGCGGCGACCGCCAGCGCGAGCAGCTCGGCGACGGTCGGGAACTCCTCCACGATGCGGCGCTCGCGTCGCCGCACCTGCGCCGTCAGGTGCTGCTCGCGGGCCAGCACCCCGATGACGAAGGCGAACAGGCAGAACATGACCGACCCGATCGCCGCGCCCGGGTCGGCGAGCGTGCGGAGCGCACCCCACACGGCTGCGGCGCCGAACGCGACCATGCCCCAGACGACCTGCTCGACCCGGAAGTCGTGGACCGAGCCGTCGAGACCGGCCCGCGCGAGGCGGCGCCGCACGGACGTGCTGCCGCCGAGGACCCGTTCGACGCCGTCGGCCGCTCGCCTGACGACCGGGCCGAACACCCCGACGAGGGCCGCGGTCGTGCCGCCGCGACCGGGCGCCACCGTCGCGCGGGCGGGTCCGTCGACCCGAGGCACGTCCCGCACGTAGGGCAGCACCCGGAGCTCCAGCGACGGGCGCCGGATCGCGCGCACGCGTGCCAGCACGAGCACGAGCCCGCCGCCGGCCACGACGCCGAGCAGCGCTCCCCACCAGGCCGGGCTCACCGGAGGATCCGCCGTTCGACGGGCAGCCGACCGATCCACATCATCAGCCGGTACGACGCCACGCACACCAGCGCACCGACCACGAGGATCACCGTTCCGGTCGGCGTGGCGTACCGCTGGATCACGTCGCCCTGGAACGCCATCATCAGCAGGACGAGCCACGGCGCCGCGACGGCGAGCCGCGCACCGTTCACGGTCCACGCCTGACGGGAGGCCATCTCGGACCGGAGCCGCGCGTCGTCGCGGAGGTAGCCGGACAGGTTGCGGAGCAGGCGGCCCAGCTCACCGCCGCCGACCTCGCGCGCGATCCGCAGGCCCTCGACCACCCGGTCGCCGACCGGGTCCGCGAGACGCTCCTTCAGCCGGTCGAGGCAGTCGGCGAAGCGGCCCGTCACCTGGTAGTCCAGGGCGAACGCCGCGAAGGCCGGTCGCAGCGGCTCGGGCCCGCGCTCCCCCAGGGCGACGAGGGCATCCGGCAGCGACAGACCGGCCCGCACCGCGGACGCGAGGTTGTCGACGGCGTCGGGCCAGACGTCGGCGAACTCCGCCTGGCGGCTGCGCGCACGCGCGCCGACGAGGGCGACCGGCAGGTACGCCGCGAGCAGCCCCATCACGACGGCGACGGGAGCCGTTCGCGTGAGCAGCTGCAACGCGAAGGCGACCGCGAGCCCGAGCACGCCGCAGAGCACCAGCAACGACGAGGGCGACACATGGGCGAGACCAGCGCGTTGCAGCCGGGTGCCCAACCGGCCCGGGGCACGGACGTCGCTGCGAGGACGCCGCGGGACGAAGAACGCGGACCAGACGAGCAGGAGCCCGATGCCCAGCCCGAGCCCGACCACGGCGCCCACGTCAGACCGCCAGGATCCGGTGGACGTCGATCCCGGCGCGCTCGAACGCAGCGAGCCGCGGGGCGTGGCCGGTCGCGCGGCGCAGCTCCCCCGAGCTGCGCACGAACAGGGGCTCGACCTCGATGACGTCGTTCTCGACACGCCCCGGGACGGCGACGATCTCGTTGACCCGGCGCACCCCGCCCGCATCGATCCCGAGGTGCACCACCAGGTCCACCGAGCTCGCCACGGTCGGCACGACGAAGCGCGACGAGATGTTCTCGCCGGCCAGCAGCGGCAACGTACACATCTTCACGAGGGCCTCGCGGGCACTGTTGGCGTGGAGCGTGCACATCCCCGGCAGCCCGGAGTTGAGGGCGAGCAGCAGGTCGAGGCACTCCTCGGCCCGCACCTCCCCGACGACGACCCTCGAGGGACGCATGCGCAGCGCCTCCTTCACGAGCGAGCGCAGCGGCACCTCACCCGTGCCCTCCAGCCCCGCCTGCCGCGTCTGGAGCGCGACCCAATCCGGATGGGGGAAGCGAAGCTCGAAAACTTCCTCAGCGCTGATCACCCGGTCTCCGCCGGGGATGGCGGCCGCGAGGCAGTTGAGCATCGTCGTCTTGCCCGACTGCGTCCCGCCGGCGACGAGCACGTTGAGCCCCGCCCGGATCGACGCCGTCAGGAACGCAGCCGCCTGGGCCGTCAGCGACCGCAGCTCGACGAGCTCGTCCAACCGCGCCGCCCGCAGCACGAACTTGCGGATGTTCACCGCCGTGAAGCCCCGGCTGATGCCCTCCAGCACCACGTGCAGGCGGTGTCCGTCGGGGAGCATCGCGTCGACGAAGGGGCTGGAGACGTCGAGGCGGCGACCGCTGCTCTTCAGCATCCGCTCCACCAGCTCGGCGACCTGCGCGGGGGTCAACATCAGGTTGGTCAGCTCGTGGCGCCCGTTGCGGGCGACCCAGACGCGGGCCGGGTCATTGATCCAGACCTCCTCCACGGTCGGGTCGTCGAGCAGCGGTTGGAGCGGCCCGAACCCCGCGACGCGCGCGACCAGCTCGGCGACGACCGCCGACGGATCCGCCAACCGTTGCACGGCGCCGGTCAGGCTCCGCTCGTCGTGCTCGCGCACCTGCGCCTCGGCGATCCGCCGGACGGCGGAGGATTCCCGCTGCGGGTCGATCCCCTGCGCGCGCACCACCGCCCGGACCGCGGCGTCGAGGCTCTCGACGACAGCAGCAGGAGCCGCCGGCACCACAGGTGCGGGCGGACGATCGGCGCGCCCCGGAGGGCGCGCCACAGCGTCGGCGATCGACATGAGTTCCTCGTCCCGAGTAGAGGTCCATCACGAAGTGGGAGCCATTGGACGATGCGGAAACCCCCGCGCGCAAGCGCTCGTCCACAGGTTCACCACGTGGAGGACCCACCCGACCCGCGGTGACCAGACCTGTCGATGACGACGTTGCTCCACATCCGGATGCCCATCTATAGTTGGTCTCGCGGTGCTGGGGCAGCCTCGGGGGAAGCACCGCGGCGCATCTCCTCCCCGGGGCACCTCTCGGGAAGGAAACAGATGAAGCGGACACAGCAGCTGCTGGGAGCCCTGGTCTCGGTTCTCCTCGCACTCGGGGCGGCCACCGCGCTGACCCCCGCTGCCCACGCCGAGGAGAACGGGTCCGAGCCCCCCGCGCCGGTCGTGCTGGCGCTCGACCACGACGCGACCACCAGCCTCGCGACCGGAGGCACCGTCACGCCGATCACCTCACCCCCGGCTGGCGCCGGCCTCGACGCGCCCGGCCTGACGCCGAGCTGGTCGGAGCAGCGGAAGTGGTACGGGAAGCAGTACCGCTTCACGAAGCGCGAGACCAACAACATCGCCGCGGGCGGCACGGCCTGCGCGGCCATCCTCGGCAAGATCCCCGCGATCAAGGTGCTGTGCACGGCCGCGTCCGTCTCGGCCGGTCTGGCGCGCGCCAACGGCAAGTGCCTGGCCTACAACGTGTACTACGGTGGCTCGTCCAACCCGTGGTACTGGAACTGCTGAGGAGAGACATGACCCTCGCAACGCTGGCCGTCCCGTTGGCCCTCGCCGTGGGCGCACTCGTCGGCTGGTCCCACCGCGTCACGCTCGGGCTGTCGATCGTCATCGGAGCCGCCGTGACCAGCGCACTGTGGCTGCTGACCGATCCGCTCAGCTCCACGGACCGCACGCTGGTGTTCTCCACGGCGGGCCTGCTGTACGTCGGGACCATGACGGGCGTCGAGCAGCTCCGCGGATCCCAGCAAGCCGCCTGACAGCCCCGAGCGCCGGACGCGGGCTCCACGGCCCGCGTCCGGCGCTCGGAACTACTCGTTTGTAGTTCAACCTCTTTCGTCCCACA
>DASWYU010000032.1:0-2335 GCA_036404795.1 Nocardioides sp.
GGCGGGCGGCGGCCCGCTGCTCCTCGTCCCCCGTCGCCCCGAAGACCCGGGCCGCCCCGCTGGCGAGCAACGCCTCGTCGACCGCCGGCGCGGGCAGCTCCTCCCGCGCCCGGAGGTCCGCGGCGACCTGCCGCTCCTCGCGGAGGTAGCGGTCGAGGTGCACCAGGGACCCGTCGCGGTGCAGGACGCCACCGGCGACCAGCGCGCTGGCGTCGATGGCGGCGCACCACGCGTCGTACGCCGGCCAGGTCCACCCCTCCGGCACCTCCGTCGAGGTCGCCACCGTCGCGAGATCCAGGCAGACCGAGCCGCTGCGCACCGAGCGGACGCAGAGCGCCAGGGCGAGCAGGGCGAGGTCGTCCTCGACGGCGCGGCCGTCGGCGAGAACGGCGAGGGCGCCGACACGGGTGGCGACCTGGACGTCGGCCGACGTCAGCACCCCGGCCTCGTTGAGGAGACCCAGCGGGCCGGCGGGCGCTCGCACGGCGATCCGGTGGTCGTGCGGCCCGTCGGGCTCGAACAGCTCGGTCATGCGGCTCCTCCGTCGAGCAGGTCGCTGACGGCCTCGACGAGCGGGACCGGCGGCACCCACGTGAACACGCCGCACGGGTGGCCGTCGACGACCGGGGTGTCGGCGCCGCACATGCCCCGCAGGTAGAGGTAGAGCACGCCCCCGAGGTGCACCTCCGGGTCGTAGCCGCGCAACCGCCACCGCAGGAAGCGGTGGGCGACGACCGCGTAGAGCAGCGCCTGCAGCGGGTAGTCGCTGCCGCCCATGGCCGCCTCGAGCGCCTCGCGGCGGTAGGCCGACGCCCGCAACGGCGGCTCGTCCTCGCCGCGCGGGCCCAGCCAGTTCGTCTTGTAGTCCACGATCACGAACCGGTCGGCGCCGCCCGGCCCGGCACCGCGCAGGCGGAGGAGCACGTCGACCGACCCGCCGAGGTAACCCCGCAGGGGCTGGCCCGCGAGCACCTCGTCGGCGTCGAGCACGGCGGCGTAGCTGCGCACCGGGTCGTGCTCCGGGAGGTGGGCACGGAGCAGCGGAGCGAGATCACCGAGGACGACCGACCCCGCATCCGGGCCGGCCGGTCCGCGCGCCAGGTCGCCGCCCGCGAGGGGCAGCTCGAAGTCGAGCTCGCGCAACGAGTCCGCCGGGGGCAGCGTCGCGAGCGTGCGGTCGCCGGCCAGCGGCCCGAGCGGCGAGGCGGCCACGGCGACGATCGCCTCCGTCAGGGCCGCCTCGTCGAGGTCGGCGACCGGCCACCACGCGCGGTGCTCGGCCACGAGACCGGCGACCTCGGCGGCCAGGTCCGGCACCGTGAGGTCGGCGTGCTCGAGCACGGCGTGCACCAGCGAGCCGAACGTCGCCCCCACCGGCAGGTGCGCCATCGGCGACACCCGGTCGCCCACGATCTCCCCGGCGGCCTCCCCCGAGGGAGCGGCACCGGCGTCCTCCGGTTCGTCGTCGCGGGGCACCACCTCGGGCTCGCTCGTCGGCGGCAGCACCGGCTCGTGACTCGCGCCGTCCGCGGCGGACAGCGCCGAGTAGGACGTGCGACGCCAGCCGAGGTCCACCTCGCGGTCGAAGACCCGGACGGCGAGGGTCGGCGGCGCCGTCGGGGCCGCGGGCGGGGTGAGCGGCACCGGTACGGCGCGTTCCACCACCGGCCCGCCCGCCTGCTCCAGCGCGGCCAGCCGGTCGACGGCGTCGTCGTCGGTCACCAGGGGCACCGTCGGGGGCACGGACGACACTCCCCGGGTGCGCCCGAAGAGCAGCCGGTGCAGCGGCGAGCCCGGCGTGTTGTTCGTCGGCGCCCACCAGGCGACGACCTGGGACTGCGCGCGGGTGGCCGCGACGTACAGCAGCCGGAGCGACTCCCCCGCGTCCTCCGCCTGGTGCTCCTCGCAGCTGCGGCGCCAGTGCGGCCCGGACTCGCCGCCGACGTCGATCGCGCGGCTGCGGTGGCCGTGCTCGTCGGGCGGCAGGTGGAACAGCGGCACCGTCGGCTCGGAGACGTAGCGGTCGCAGAGCCAGGGGAGGTAGACCACCGGGTACTGCAGCCCCTTGCTCCCGTGGATCGTCACCAGCTGCACCGCCGCGAGGTCGCTGTCGAGGCGGCGGGTGCGCTCGTCGACACCGTCGCCGACGCCCGCGCGCATCTCCTGCTCCAGCCAGGCCACGAGGCCCGCCGGCCCCAGCGCCTCGCCCCGTGCCCGGTCGCCACCTCCGCGCGCCTCGCCCCGGGAGGCGGCGTGGAGCGTCTCGGCAAGGTGGCGCAGATCGGTCAGGTGCCGCTCACCGTCGGTGCGGGCGAGCACGCGGGCCGCGAGCCCG
>DASWYU010000033.1:0-10806 GCA_036404795.1 Nocardioides sp.
GACTTCCGGTGCGTCCGTGCCCGAGGACCTCGTCGAGGGCGTGCTCGGCTTCCTCGCCGACCGCGGCTACCCCGACGCCCGCGCCGTCCAGACCGCGGAGGAGTCCCTCATCTTCGCGCTCCCGCCCGAGCTGCGCCGCGACCTCAAGGCTGCTGGGCTCTCCTGATGGCCCGCTACCTCGACCTGCACCCGGTCGACCCCCAGCCCCGGCTCGTCGCCCAGGTGGTCGAGGCGCTCCGCGACGACGCGCTGATCGCCTACCCCACCGACTCGGGCTACGCCCTCGGCTGCCGCCTCGGCAACCGCGACGGCAAGGACCGGATCCTGCGGATCCGTCAGCTCGACGACAAGCACCACTTCACGCTCATGTGCGCCGACTTCTCGCAGCTCGGGCACTTCGTGCACGTCTCCAACCACGCGTTCCGGTCGGTGAAGTCGGCGATCCCGGGGCCGTACACCTTCATCCTCCCCGCGACCCGCGAGGTCCCGCGGCAGCTGATGCACCCCAAGAAGAAGACCGTCGGTGTGCGGATCCCCTCCCACCCGGTGGTCGAGGCGCTGCTCGCCGAGCTGGGCGAGCCGATGCTGACGAGCAGCCTCATCCTCCCGGGCGAGACCGAGCCGCGCACGATCGGCTGGGAGGTCAAGGAGGACCTCGACCACGACGTCGACATCGTGATCGAGGCGGGGGAGACCCCCGCCGTGCCGACGACCGTCGTCGACTGGTCGGAGGACGTGCCGGAGATCATCCGGTACGGCGCCGGCGACCCCGACCGCTTCGAGGCCTGAGCCGCCCCGGCTCCGCGTCGGCGGTGGGGCCTGCACGGCCTGCGATCAGTCGAACTGTGCGGTTGGTACGGCGCCGGCCGAGCCCGCGCCGTACCAACGTCACAGTTCGTGCTCGCCCCCACCGTCGTCCCGGCGCAGCGGCGCAACCCGCAACTCGGCGTGCTCAGCGCGACGCAACCCGCAACTCGGCGCAAACCAGAGCCCGGCGCGCTCAGTCGCGGGTCATGCGGGCGGCGAGGGTGAGCAGGCAGAGGGTGTAGCCCGCGGCGAGGCCGGGGGCGTGGAGCAGCATCCCGCTGACGACCGCCTGCACGGCGCCGTCCTCGGCCCGGGCGAGGGCCTGGGGCGCGACGGCGCCGATGAGGACGAACGCGCCCAGCATGAGCAGCGGCGGCGTGATGCCGACCGCGAAGAACGCGGACCGGTCGGCGCGCACCGCGAGCACGAGGCAGAGCACGACGAAGCTCAGGTCGAAGAACAGGCTGACCCGGCCGCCGAGGCCGAGGTCGACGAGCAGGATCGCCACCATGGAGAGCACGCCGACGGCGACGACCCGGGGTCCGGGCTCGGTGCCCGTCCCGCGGGCGGCCTCGAGCAGGCTCACGCGCCCAACCTAGGTCGTCACCTCAGGCGCCCCGGCTCGACGCGCCGCCCTGCAGTTCGTCGCGTTCGTCGTCCCGCGTGTCGCCGACCGGGCTGCGCGGCAGGTCCCGCACGTCCCGGGGCCGGGGGAGCGGCTCGTCGCTCACCCCGAGGTCGCCGAGCCGACGGGCCGACACGAGCACCCGCGACTCCAGCGAACCCATCGCGCTGTTGTAGTGCCGCGTCGCCGCGCCGAGGGAGCGGCCGAGCTGGTCGAGGTGGTCGGCCCAGGTGCGGAGCCGCTGGTGCAGCTCACGACCGGTCTGCTGGATCTCCGCGGCCTGCTCGGCGATCGCCTCCTGGCGCCACCCGAGCGCGACGGTGCGGAGCAGGGCGATGAGCGTCGTGGGGGTGGCCAGCACCACCTGACGACCCGCGGCGTGCTCGAGCAGCCCCGGGTCGGCCTCGAGCGCCGCGGCGAGGAACGCGTCCCCCGGCACGAAGAGCACCACGAACTCGGGGCTGCTGGGCAGCGCCGCCCAGTAGCGCCGCGCGCCGAGCACGTCGACGTGCGCCCGCAGCTGCCGTGCGTGCCGGGCCAGGAGCGCGCGGTGCTGCTCGACCTCGGCGGGATCGACCGGATCGAGCGTGCTGGCGTCGAGGTAGGCGTCGAGCGGCACCTTCGCGTCGACCACGACCGTGCGGCCGCCCGCGAGCCGCACCACCAGGTCGGGGCGCAGCGCACCGTCGTCGAGCGGCGTCTGCTCGGTGAAGTCGCACCGGTCGACCATGCCGGCCAGCTCGACCGCGCGGCGCAGGTGGAGCTCGCCCCAACGCCCCCGCACCGCCGGCCGGCGCAGGGCGGTCGCGAGCCCGTGGGTCTCGCGGCGCAGCTCGCCCGTCTGGTGCCGCATGTCGGCCACCTGCGCCGCGAGCTCGCCCTGCCAGGTCGCGCGGTCGTGGTGGAGGTCGGCCAGCTGGTCACCGAGCCGGTCGATGCCCTCCGCGAGTCGGCCCGCGTCGACCGTCTCCCGCGGCACCGGCCGGGCCCGGCTCCCCAGCACGCCGATCCACCAGCCCACGATGCCCCCGACGAGGAGCAGCAGCAGCGCGGTCACCACGTCGAGCAGGTCCATGTCACCAGCATGGACGGCGCCACCGACGGTTCTGCGGCACGGCGCGGCGGCGGCCGGACACTGATCGCGCCCCAGCCACCCCCTCAGGTCTGGACCAGAGGCAATCAAGAAACAGTTGTTACGACCGCGAAACCCGAGGACCAGAGCGCGAAACGCGCGGCCACTAACTTCCCGTGCACCCGAGCAACGCACGTGGAAGGAAACCCATGTCCCTCACCTCACGGCTGAAGCGACTGCAGCGCCTGCGCGACGCCCGTCGCCCGCTGCTCGCCGCCGCGTCCGCCCTCGTCCTCGCGGGCAGCCTCGCCGCGTGCGGCGGGGACGACGCCGACGCGTCGAGCGCCGACGGCTTCGGCGAGATCAGCGTGCAGTACTCCTGGATCAAGAACGAGGAGTTCACGGGCGAGTTCTACGCCTACGAGAACGGCTACTACGACGAGGCCGGCTTCGACGCGGTGAACGGGATCTCGGGCCCCGACACCGGTGTCGCGAAGCTGCTGAGCGGCACGGTCCAGGTCGCCCTGAGCGACGCGGCCTCCGTCGGCGCCGCCATCGCCGAGCAGGAGGCGCCGCTGAAGATCATCGGCGCGACCTTCCAGAAGAACCCGTTCACGATCCTCTCGCTCGCCGAGGGCGGCGACATCGCGACACCGGCCGACCTCGTCGGCAAGAAGATCGGCGTGCAGGACTCGAACGCCAGCGTCTTCCGGGCGCTGCTGTCGGCCAACGGCATCTCCGAGGACGACGTCGAGATCGTGCCGGTCGACTTCGACCCGACGCCGCTGATGAACGGTGACGTCGACGGGTTCATGGCCTACCTGACGAACGAGTCGCTGACCGTCGAGCTGGCGGGCTACGAGGTGACGAACCTGCCGTACGCCGAGAACGGGGTGCCGTTCGTCGCCGAGACGTTCACCGTGACCGACCAGTACCTCGCCGAGAACCGGGAGCTGCTCAAGCAGTTCCTGATCGCCGAGATCAAGGGCTGGAGCGACGTGTTCACGGAGTCGACCGAGGACTCGGTGGAGCTGGTGATCGAGTACTACAACGAGGCCGCGTCGGGCAACGCCGAGGGCTTGGAGTCGGTGTTCGGCGCGCTCGACCCGGAGAAGACGGCGCTGGCGCTCGAGGCGACGAAGGAGCTGATCTCCACCGAGGAGACCGAGGCGAACGGCCTCTTCACCATCTCGGACGAGCTCCAGGAGCAGACGATCGCCTCCCTCGCCGGCGCCGGCTGGGAGATCGAGGCGCAGCAGATCTTCGACACGTCGATCATCGACGAGATCTACGCCGAGAACCCCGACCTGATCGACTACCAGCCCTGACCATGACCGTCGAGCAGAGCACGCAGAAGACCGAGGGTGCCGGTGCCCGCGCGGGCACCGGCATCCAGGTCACCTCGTTGAGCAAGTCCTTCCGGGGCTCGCGCGGGGCGACCGTGCAGGCGTTGCAGGACACCGGCCTGCACACCGAGAAGGGCTCGTTCCTGGCGCTGCTGGGACCGTCCGGCTGTGGCAAGTCGACGATCCTGCGGATCCTCGCGGGCCTCGAGACGCCGACGACCGGCCAGGCGGTCGTCGACGGCAAGACGCCGCGGGAGCTGCGGCGCGACTCCGCGCTGGGGATCGCGTTCCAGGACCACGCGCTGCTCCCGTGGCGCAGCGTCGCGAAGAACATCCGGCTGCCCTTCGAGGTGGCGGGGAAGCCGGTGGACGCGGCGTACGTCGACGAGCTCATCGACCTCGTCGGCCTCCGCGGCTTCGAGAAGGCCAAGCCGGCCCAGCTCTCCGGGGGCATGCGGCAGCGGGTCTCGATCGCCCGTGCGCTCGTGCTCAAGCCCTCGGTGCTCCTGCTCGACGAGCCGTTCGGTGCGCTCGACGACATGACCCGGCAGAACCTCAACCTCGAGCTGCTGCGGATCTGGACGGAGAAGCCCGCCACGACGCTGCTCGTCACGCACGGCATCTCGGAGGCGATCTTCCTCTCCGACCAGGTCGCGGTGATGTCCGCCCGGCCCGGTCGCGTCAAGGAGATCATCGAGGTCGACCTGCCGCGGCCCCGCACGCCGGAGATGATGCGCACCCCCGAGTTCCACGCGCTCGTCGACCGCGCCTCCGAGATCCTCTTCGGCGGCGCCGGCCCGTCCCGCGGGGGCCACTGACGTGGTCGGTGACCGCCGGGTCCCGGGCTGGCTCGCCGGGATCATCGGCACCGTCGTGCTCGTCGGTGCCTGGTGGCTGCTGTCGGCGACCGCGTTCACCCCGGCCGAGGGCACCGACTTCACGCCGGTGCCGTCGCCGTTCGCCGTGCTCGGCACGCTGCTCGACGACGGGATCGCGGCCTACTGGACGTTCTTCCGCGTCACCCTCGCCGAGGCGGCGTGGGGGTTCGTGTGGGGCAACCTGCTGGCGCTCCTGCTCGCCTCGACCGTGCTGGTGCTGCCGCGCATGGAGACGGTCGTGACGCAGATCGCGGTCGTGAGCTACTGCCTCCCGCTCGTCGCCGTCGGCGGCATCTCCATCGTGGTGCTCCGCGGCGCCGACCACCCCGGGGACACGTCGACGACGGCGATCTTCCTGGCGGCGCTCAGCGTCTTCTTCACCACCGTCGTCGGCGCCCTGCTGGGCTTCAAGGCGGCGGACCGTGCCGCGCTCGACGTGGTGAGCGTGTACGGCGGGGGTCGGGTCACGCAGCTGCGCAAGGTGCGGCTCGTGGCGGCCCTGCCCTCCATCCTCAACGCCCTGCAGATCGCCGTGCCGTCGTCGTTCCTCGGGGCGGTGCTGGGCGAGTACATGGGCGCGACCGACCGCAGCGTCGGGATCACCCTGATCCGACTGCAGGGCAACCTCGACTCCGAGCGGGTGTGGGCGGTGTTCCTGCTGTGCGCCCTCGTGGCGATGCTCGGGTACGCCGCGCTCGGCCTCGTCGCCCGCCTCCTCACCCCCTGGATCTCCGGACGGAGCACCGCATGAGCGTCCTCGCCCGCACCGCCGGCAGGGGGCTGCTCAACGCGGTGATCACGCTGGCCGTGGTGCTCGCGCTGTGGCAGGGGGTCGTCACGTGGGGCGGGATCTCGCCGTACGTCGCGAAGGGCCCCGTCGACGTCTGGAACCACCTGTTCGTCACCGAGCCGGACGCCTTCACCACCGCGGCGGAGCGCCGCGCCGACCTCCTGCCGCTGCTCGGCCGCACGCTGCAGGACGCCGCGCTCGGCTTCGCCGTCGGCATGGTGATCGCGGTGGTCCTGGCGATGGCCTTCACGCTGTCGAAGACGGTCGAGGCCGGCGTCATGCCGCTCGCCCTGCTGCTGCGGAGCATCCCGCTCGTCTCGATCGCGCCGGTCATCATGCTGCTGACGGGCCGCGGCACGACGGCCTCCGTCGCCGTCATCGGCACCATCGTCGTGCTCTTCCCGGCACTGGCCTCGGTGCTGTTCGGGCTCAGCCAGGCGAACCGGCAGAGCCTCGACCTGGTGCGGGTCTACGGCGGCGGCAACGTCGCGGCGCTGCTCAAGGTCGCCGTGCCGGGTGCGCTCCCGTCGCTCTTCGCCGCCGCCCGCGTCTCGGTGCCGGGCGCCGTCACCGGCGCGCTGCTCGCCGAGTGGCTCTCCACGGGCGCCGGCATCGGGGGCAACATCGTGAAGTTCAACGCCGGGGCGCAGTTCGACAACCTGTGGGCGTGCGTCGCGATGATCACGCTCGTGACGCTCGTGCTCTACAACCTCGTGCAGCTCGTCGAGAACCTCGTGCTCGCCGAGATGGGGATGAGCCAGCGCACGACCTGACCCCGACCGCGGGGCTCAGTAGGCCGTCCGGTCCGTCTTCGCCAGCCAGGCGTCGAACGGTGCGGTGGCGTCCACCGGCCGCGCGCCGACGACCTCGGTCGTCCACTGCTCGCGGGGCGTCGCGAACAGCTCGTAGAACGCCCGGTCGTCGAACCCGCCGCGGGCGGCGTCGTCGCGATCGGCCGCGAAGACCACCCGGTCGAGGCGTGCCCACAGCGACGCGGCGAGGCAGAGCGGGCAGGGCTCGCACGACGTGTAGAGCGTGCAGCCCGCCAGCGAGAAGTCCCCGAGCGCGGCGCACGCGACCCGGATGGCCTGCACCTCGGCGTGCGCGGTCGGGTCGTTGTCGCGCGTCACGCGGTTCTGGCCCGCGCCGAGGACCGCGCCGTCCCGCACGACGACGGCGCCGAACGGCCCGCCGCCGTCGTGCACGTTCGCGACCGCGAGGCCGACGGCCCGCGCGAGCCAGGCGGCGTCGGTCGCGGCCCGCGCGGCTTCCGGGGTGGAGGTGGAGCTCGTGCCGGTCATCGTTCTCCTCTGCTGCGGGCGAGCCGCCACACGCGGTCGCGGCTCATCGGGATCTCGTGGGGGCGGACGCCCAGGGCGTCGCGGACGGCGTTGGCGAGCGCGGGCGCGACGGGGTTGTACGGCGCCTCGCTCATCGACTTCGCGCCCGAGGGCCCGAGCCGGTCGACGGTGGCGGCGAACAGCACGGTGGTCGGCGGCACGTCGGCCATCTGCGGCACGCGGTAGTCGCGGAACGCCGCCGTCGTCGCCACGCCGTCGACCAGCACGACCTCCTCCTGCAGCGCGCTGCCCAGACCCTGGGCGACCCCGCCCTCGACCTGGCCGCGCAGCTGCTCGGGGTTGAGCACGACCGCGGCGTCGACGCCCTGCACCGAGGTGAGCACGCGGACCTCGCCGGTGCGCGGGTCGACCGCGACCCTGAAGCCGTGCACGTTGAAGGCCACGGAGCGCGGGGAGCCGTCGGAGGAACCGTGCGCCACGAGCGGGCGGTCCAACCGGACCGGGTCCCCGCCGGCCGCGTCGAGCAGGACCCGCAGGGACGCCGCGGCCCGGGCCACCGCCGTACCGGCCACCACCGACCCCGTCGACCCGTAGGCGCCCGTGTCGAACCCCGCGGTCGCCGTGTCGGCGGTGCGCAGCCGCACCCGCGCCGGAGGTACGCCGAGGGCCGTCGCCACCAGCTGCGTGTGCACCGTCGCGGTCCCGTTCCCGAACTCCGCGGTGCCGACGTCGACGGTCACGACGCCGTCGGGGGTCAGCGTCAGGGTCGCGTGGCTGTGGTGGCCCCGCGGCGGGACGGTCGCGATCATCGCGGCGGCCATGCCCTCGCCGACGAGCCACGGGGTCCCGTCGGGCAGGTGGGGCATCCGGTCGGCGTCCGCGGCGGCGGTCGTGGCGAGGTGGGCCTCGACCAGGTCGAGGCACTGGTCGAGGCCGTAGCTGCCGTGCTCCAGGTCGGTGTCGGCCGGCCCGTTGACGACGAACGGGTCGCCCGGCACGACCACGTTGCGGCGGCGCAGCTCGAACGGGCTGATGCCGACCTCGCGGGCGAGCTCGTCGAGGGCCGACTCGATGCCGAGCACGACCTGGCCCAGGCCGTAGCCGCGGAACGCGCCGGAGGGCAGGTTGTTGGTGTAGACCGCCTCCGCATCGACCCGCTTGTTGGCGCAGCGATAGAGCGCCACCGACTCGTGGCAGCCGTGGAACATCACCCCGGGGCCGTGGTTGCCGTAGGCGCCCGTGTCGGAGAGCACGTCGACGGCGAGAGCCGTCAGCACGCCGTCCGCGTCCGCGCCGACCTCGACCGTGACGCGCATCGGGTGGCGGCAGGGCACCATCGTGAACTGCTGCGCGCGGGTGAGCTCGAGCTGCACCGGCCGCGGGTCCCCGTCGGCCGCGGTGCGCAGCGCGGCGATCGCCGCCAGGTCCTCGACCAGCAGTTCCTGCTTGCCGCCGAACCCGCCCCCCACCCGCGCTGCCACGACCCGCACGGTCGCGGGGTCGCGGTCGAGCAGGCGGGCCAGCTCCTCGCGCACGAGGAACGGCACCTGGGTGGACGTGCGGACGACGAGGGTGCCGTCGGGCTCGACCCAGGCCCGGGCGCCGTGGGTCTCCATCGCGGCGTGGTCGACCCGCGCGGTGGTCCACGTGCCGCGCACCCGGTGCGCGGCCGCGGCCAGGCCGGCGGCCACGTCGCCGACCTCGCCGTGCGTCTGCGCGACGACGTTGCGCCCCGGCTCGCTGATCCGGGACGCGGCGGGGTCCTTGTCGCCGTGCAGCAGCGGCGCCCCGGGAGCGCGGGCGGCCTCGGGGTCGTGGACGGCGGGGAGGGCGTCGTACGTCACCGTCACCAGCCGCGCGGCGGCCTCCGCCGCCTGCGAGGTCTCGGCCACCACGGCGGCCACGCGCTGCCCGACGAAGCGCACGACGTCGTCGAGGACGCGGGTGTCGTCGGGGTCGTCGAGCCGGCTCTGGTGGCGCCCCGTCGAGAACAACGTCGCCGGCACGTCGCGGTGGGTGAGCACGAAGCGGACGCCCGGGACCGCCTCCGCGGCGCGGGTGTCGAGCGTGATCCGGGCGTGCGGTGCGGTGCTCTGCACGAGCGCCACGTGCAGCACGCCGGTCGTCGGGAGGTCCAGCGTGTAGGGCTCCCGGCCGGTCACGACGCGTCCTCCGGCGGGTGCGGCGAGCGACGAGCCCACCCGCCCGCAGCCGCCCGCGTCGACGTTCCCCCGGCCGGCGAGGGCGTCGCGGATGGACCGGTAGCCGGTGCAGCGGCACAGGTTGCCCTTGAAGCGGCGGGCCAGCGTGTCGGTCCCGTCAGGCCCGTCGGGCCCGGAGGGCACCGTCCCGTCGGGGCCGGCGAGCGCGGCCGCGGTGACGACGTACCCCGCCGTGCAGAACCCGCACTGGAACCCCGCCGCCGCGGCGAACCGCTCCTGCACCGGGTGCGGCCGCCCGGGTGTGCCGAGACCCGCGACCGTGGTGATCGAGCGGCCCGCCGCCCGGTGCACGGGATAGAGGCAGGCGTGGGTGGGCGTGCCGTCGACGAGCACGGTGCACGCGCCGCAGTCACCCGCGTCGCAGCCCTTCTTCACCTCGAGGCGGCCGCTGTCGCGCAGGAACGTCCGCAGGCACTGCCCGGGGTGCGCGGACGACGGGTCGACGGGCGCGCCGTTGACCTCGATCATGCGGCGGCGCCGCCCGCGTGCCCGTGCAGCTCGTCGAGCACCTCGGCGGCCAGCACACCGGTGACGTGCGCCCGCCAGTCGGCCGGCCCGTGGGGGTCGGCGAACCAGCGGTCGTCGGTGATCCCGGCGACGGCCGCGGCCAGCTGGGCGCGACCGGGCGGGCCCGTGAAGGGCAGCACGACGGGACGGTCGGTGGCCGCGGTGACGGTGAACGTGCAGGTGCCGTCGGCATCGCGGCGGCCGACGACCACCGCCGCGGAGCGGCCGGCGGGGGTGAGGGCGAGGGTGCGGACGGCGTACGTCGCGGCCAGCGCCGCCGCATCGATCTCCAAGGCCCGGAGGAGCTCGCCGGGGCGTCGGTCCGTGGTGCCGGCGCCGGTGACGAGCGCCGTCACGGGCACGGTGCGGACCCCGCCGTCGGGCGTCAGCAGCTCGGCGCGGGCCCCGAGCGCGGCGGTCAGCGAGATCATCGCCCCCGCGGGGAGCCCGAGGCAGACGTTGCCGCCGACGGTCGCGACCTCCCACACCTTGAACGACATGAGGAACGCGTCGGCGCAGCGGGCGACGAGGGCGGCGACGCTCGCGCGCCGCGGGTCGGTGGCCCAGGACCGGGTCGCGGCGAGCAGCTCGGCGACGGTGCAGGTGGCCGCGACGCGGAGCCCGCCGCCCGCACCCTGCTCCTGGGGGAGGTGCTCGACCGGCGGCCAGCCCAGACCGGTGAGGTCGACGAGGCCGCGGAGGTGGGGCTGGGGGGTCGAGTAGAGCCACGACCCGCCGGCGAGCCACGCCTCGTCGGGTCCCAGCCACGCCTCGTCGAGGGTGCGGGGCACGCGCACGCCGCGCAGCTCGGCGAGGTCCATCACTCCACCTCGCCGAGGCGCTGGTAGGTCGTCGAGATCCCCGTGATGCGCTCCCGGCCGGCGGCGCCCCGCGCGCCGAGCACGCCGTCGGCGAGGACGGCGACGAGGCTCATCGCGGCGGCGTACGAGTCGAAGGCCAGCTCCGAGCCCACCGGGCACTCGACCCAGATGCCCGTGGCGCCGATCCGTCCGAGGTGCTCGGCCGCGCTCGGGTCGCCGAGGAGAACCACCGTCGCGCCGGTGCGGGCGGCCTCGACGAGGAAGGCGCCGAACCCCGCGGGACGCCGCCGGAAGCCGACCACCACGACCGCGTCGCCCGGCTCGACGTCGGCGAGCTCCTCGCCGACGACCTGACCGGGGGCGGGCGCCAGACGCACGTCGGGGCGGGCCTGCACGAGCTGCTGGCGGAGGTGCAGCGCGACGGCGTGGCTGTTGCG
>DASWYU010000034.1:0-8167 GCA_036404795.1 Nocardioides sp.
GGGCTCCACCGCGGCGCCGGGCTGCGCCTCGGGCTCGCGCGGGGTGTCGGGCGTGCTCACACGCTCACCTCGTAGCCCGAGATCAGCGACCGCTGGAGGTCCTGCACGAGCACGTCCCACCACCCCGTGACGAGGAGCAGGCCGACGGCGACCAGCATGAGGCCGCCGATCCGCATGACGAGCACCTGGCGCGAGCGCAGCCAGCCGACGGCGCGCATCGACCAGCCGAAGCCGAGCGACAGCAGGATGAACGGGATGCCGAGCCCCAGCGCGTAGACGCCAGAAAGGAGGGCACCGCGCCCGGCCGTGCCCTCGTTGTAGGCGAGCGTCGTGATCGCGGCGAGCGTCGGGCCGATGCAGGGCGTCCAGCCGAGGCCGAAGAGGAAACCGAGGCCCGGCGCCGCGGCGAGCCCGACGGACGGGACGGCGTGGACCCGCCAGTCGCGGTCGAGGCCCGGGATCCGCAGGAAGCCCGCGAACGAGAGGCCGAGCACGATGGTGACGAGACCGAGCACGATCGTGAGCGTGCGCCGCCACTCGAAGAACCAGACCGCGATGCTCGCGGACGCGACCCCGAGCAGCACGAACACCGTCGCGAAGCCGGCGACGAAGAGCAGGGAGCCGACCAGGAGGCGCCAGCGGCGCACCTGCACCCGCTCCGCGGTGGCGGTGGACCCGCTGCCCCCGTCCGTACGGCGCGTGCTCGTCGCGTCCACGACCTCGGCCGCCGACATGCCCGTGGCGTAGGAGAGGTAGCCCGGCACGAGCGGCAGCACGCACGGGGAGAAGAAGGAGACGAGACCGGCGATCAGCGCGACCGGTACGGCGAGGAGGAGTGACCCGCTGCTCGCGGCCTCCGCGAAGGCGTCACCCATCGGCACCGTCCTCGGCCAGCACGGTCTCGACGAGCGTCACGACGGTCGTGGCCGACGGCACCCGGCCCACGATGGTGGCCGCCACCCGGCCCTCGCGGTCGAGGACCGTCGTCGAGGGGATGGCGCGCGGGGAGAGCGAGCCCGCGAACGCGAGCAGCGCCCGGCCGTCGGGCGAGTAGAACGACGGGTACTCCACGCCGTACTCGCGCTCGAAGCTCTGGGCCTGCGCCGTGGAGGAGTCACGGTTGTTGATGCCGACGAAGACCGCGGCGTCACCGAGCTCGGCGGCAGCGTCGACCAGGTCGGGCGCCTCGGCGCGGCAGGGCGGGCACCACGAGCCCCACACGTTGACGACGACGGGGGTGCCCCGGAAGTCCTCGAGCGAGAGGTCCTGGCCCTCGAGGTCCTCGCCCTCGAGCACGATCGGGTCGCCGCGCTCCGCGACGGCGTACTCCGTGAGCTGCCCGTCGGCCGACACGTAGCCCGCGTCGCCCGTCCCCTCCACGTCCGTGCACCCGGACAGGAGGGCGAGGCCCAGCAGCAGGGCCGCCCCGGCGGGGACGGCGCGCAGACGGTGACGCATCAGGGACGGTGCTCCTCCGCGGCGCCACCGGCCGAGAACGGCGCCGCCTTGTCACGGGTGGGGATGAGGTCGCCCGCGGGCTCCGAGTAGCTGACGTGGGTGAGGAGGTCGCCGCGGAAGTGCAGCGACGTGAGCGAGCAGAGCGTGCACTGCCGCTTGCGCGGGTCGTGCAGGAACGAGCGGTTCTCGACCACGAGCCGCGTGGTCCAGATCGGCAGCTGGTGGGAGACGACGACGGCCTCGTTCGGCGCGCCCGCGACGGCCTCGGGAGCGGCGGCGGCGGCGTCGCGCGCGTCGTACACCGCCGCGAGCATGCGCGCGCCGACCTCCTTGTAGGGCTCGCCCCACGACGGCTTGAAGGGGTTCCACAGGTGGCGCCAGGTCGACGGCTTGCGGAGCGCGTTGTCGCCGCCGCCGAAGCGCAGGCCCTCGAACTTGTTCGTGGACTCGATGACGCGCGCGTCGGTCACGATCTCGAGCCCGCGCGCCGCGGCCAGCGGGCCGGCGGTCTCCTGCGCCCGCTCGAGCGGGGAGGAGCGCAGGTGGACGATGGGGCGGTCGCCGATGCGCTCGGCGACCCGGTCCGCCATGGCGCGGCCGTTGGCGGACAGGTGGAACCCGTCGCGGCGGCCGTAGAGCACGCCCTCGGGGTTGTGCACCTCGCCGTGGCGCAGCAGGTGGACGACGGTCTGCTCGGTCATCGGTTCCTCTCGACGGTCCGCCTGGTCAGGCGGTCGTTCCGTAGGTCGCGGCCGCGGCCCGGGCCGCGGCGGGGAGCGCGTCCAGCACGTGCTGCACGGCGCGCTCGTCGTGGGCGGCGGAGCAGAACCACACCTCGTACGCCGAGGGCGGCAGGTGCACCCCGGCCTCCAGCATGGCGTGGAAGAAGGCCGCGTAGGCCGGCAGGTGCTGCCGACCCGCCTCGTCGAAGTTCCGCACCGAGGTCAGGGTCGAGCCCGGCTCCAGCAGGAAGATCGAGAACATGGTGCCGGCGCGCTGCAGCAGGTGCGGCACGCCCGCGTCGGTGAGCGCCGCCGCGGCGGCCTCGCTGATCGTGGTCGCAACGGCGTCGACGTGCGCGTACACCTCGTCGGTCGCGAGCCGCAGCGTCGTGAGGCCGGCGGTCGTGGCGACCGGGTTCCCCGACAGCGTTCCCGCCTGGTAGACGGGTCCCTCCGGCGACAGCAGACCCATGAGGTCCGCGCGCCCGCCGAACGCGGCGGCGGGCAGACCGCCACCCATCACCTTGCCGAAGGTCATGAGGTCGGGCACCCAGCCCTCGCGCGCTCCGTCGAGGCCCCAGCCGCCCTGCCGCGTGGCCCGGAAGCCGGTCATCACCTCGTCGGAGACGAACAGCGCGCCGTGGGCCGCGCAGGTCGCGGCGAGGAAGGCGTTGAAGCCGGGCTCGGGGTTGACGAGGCCCATGTTGCCGGGGGTCGCCTCGGTGATGACGCAGGCGATGCGGTCGCCGTGCTCGGCGAAGACCCGCTCGACGGCGACGCGGTCGTTGTAGGGCAGCACCAGCGTCAGGTCGGTCGCGCTCTGCGGCACACCGGGCGTGCCGGGCACCGCGAAGGTGGCGAGCCCGGAGCCCGCGCTGGCGAGGAGGGCGTCGACGTGGCCGTGGTAGCACCCGGCGAACTTCACGACGACGTCCCGGCCGGTCGCGCCGCGCGCGAGGCGGATGGCCGACATCGTGGCCTCGGTGCCGGACGAGGTGAACCGCACCCGCTCGACCGGCGTGCGCGCGACGATCTCCTCGGCGAGAAGGACCTCGGGTTCCGTGGGGGTCCCGTACGACGTGCCCCGCGCCACCGCGGACTGCACGGCCGCGATCACCTCGGGGTGGGCGTGACCGAGCAGCATCGGGCCCCAAGAGCCGACGAGGTCCACGTACTCGTTGCCGTCGACGTCGGTGAGCCAGGCGCCCTGCGCGGAGGCGATGAACCGCGGCGTACCGCCGACGGCACCGAACGCGCGGACCGGTGAGTTCACGCCACCGGGGGTCACCGCCGACGCTCGCGCGAAGAGGTCGGCGGAGCGTGCTGTCGGACGGGAGGTCGGGGCAGTCACCGCGCCATTCTCACCGAAGCCGGCAAGTGAGGCACATCGGGCTACGACACAGCGTCGTTGATCGGTCGCGCACCCGACCGTCCAGACCCCTGACAGGAACGAATCCTCAAGGTATCCTCAAGACCGCGTGTCGCTGGTACTGCCGCGTAACCTGCGGGGGATGGACGCGTTAGGCACATCACACGGCTTGAGGGAGCCACGGAACCGAGCGTGAGCCGCACGGCGCACGGCACTGGGGAGAACACATGAGCAACAGCAGCTTCGCGCGCTGGCAGAAGGCCACGACGCTCGCACCCATGGCTGCCCTCTCGGCAGCCGCCACGGTGGTCATCGCCGGGGCGGGCGGGCCGGTGGGCACCCTCACCGCCGCGGACGACACGGTGGCCGAGGGCGCGATCGCCGTCCCGACCGACGCGGTCGAGACCCCGGCCAGCGTCTCGCTGCCCGACGCGGTGTCGCCGACGACCGACCCGCAGATCGTCAGCGCGTCCAGCACGAGCGGCATCCCCGCCGTCGCGCTCGGCGCCTACCAGCGGGCGCAGACCATCATCAACGGGGCCGACTCCTCCTGCCGGATCTCGTGGCAGCTCATCGCGGCCATCGGTCGTGTCGAGTCCGACCACGGCCGCTACGGCGGCAGCCAGCTCTCCGACGAGGGCGTCGCGACGCCGGGCATCTTCGGCATCCCGCTCGACGGCACGAACGGCACGTCGCGGATCCTCGACACCGACGCGGGCGAGCTCGACAACGACGCGACCTACGACCGGGCCGTCGGCCCGATGCAGTTCATCCCGTCGACCTGGCGCGTGATCGCCGTCGACGCGAACGGCGACGGTGTGCGCGACCCCCAGAACATCCACGACGCGGCGCTCGGCACGGCGGTCTACCTCTGCTCGGGCAGCGAGGACCTCTCGACCGAGGCGGGCAAGCGGGCAGCGGTCTACCGCTACAACCGCAGCGAGGAGTACGTGAACCTCGTCCTCGCGATCGAGCAGGCCTACCTCGAGGGCGAGTACACCTCCGTGCCCAACGCGGTGGCCTCGGCGAACTACTTCGTGCCCGACCCGGTCGCGCCCCAGGCGGGCGGCTCGACCGACACGGCGAACACGCCCGGCGGTTCGACCCCGGGCGCGGGCGGCGGCTCCACCCCGGGCACCGGCGGCGGCTCCACCCCCGGCACCGACGGCGCGGGTAACGGCGGCGGACAGGCGCCCGGAACCGGTAGCGGACAGGCGCCCGGAACGGGCGGAGGTGGCCAGGGCGGCGACTCACCCGCGACTCCTGCCCCGACGCCGACTCCCACCCCGACCCCGACCCCGACCCCGCAGCCGATCACCGACATTCCTGGCACGATCGAGGACCCGGTCGGCACCATCCTCTACACGCTCGACACCGCGAAGACGGAGTGCCTCAAGGATCTGCACCTCCTGAACATCCTTTCGGCGCTCCTCACTCCGGGTCAGCGCAACCTGCTGAACACCTGCATCAGCGCACTGGTCGGCAACCCGGTTCCCTGATCGAGCAGACATCGAAGCGCCCCGGACCGCGAGGTCCGGGGCGCTTCGTCGTTCGGGAAGCGTCAGGCGCGGAGCAGGCGGGCGGCCTCCGCGGCCCAGTAGGTCAGCACGACGTCGGCGCCGGCGCGACGGATCGAGACGAGCGTCTCGAGGATCGCCGCCTCCCGGTCGATCCAGCCGTTCGCCGCGGCGGCCTCGACCATCGCGTACTCGCCCGAGATGTTGTAGGCCGCCACCGGGACGTCGACGGCATCGCGCACGCGCCGTACGACGTCGAGGTAGGCGAGCGCCGGCTTCACCATGACCAGGTCGGCGCCCTCCGCCACGTCGAGGAGCGCCTCGCGGACGCCCTCGACCGCGTTGCGCGCGTCCTGCTGGTAGCTGCGCCGGTCGCCGACGAGCGACGAGTCGACGGCCTCGCGGAAGGGGCCGTAGAAGGCGGAGGCGTACTTCGCGGAGTACGCCATGATCGCCACGTCGGTCGCGCCGACGCCGTCGAGCGCGTCCCGGATCACGGCGACCTGGCCGTCCATCATCCCGCTCGGGCCGAGCACGGCGGCACCGGCGGCGGCCTGCGCGCGGGCCATCTCGGCGTACACCTCGAGCGTCGCGTCGTTGTCCACCCGGCCGGCCGCGTCGAGCACGCCGCAGTGGCCGTGGTCGGTGAACTCGTCGAGGCACAGGTCGGCCATGACCGGGAGGGTGTCGCCCACCTCGGCCGCGAGGTCCGCGATCGCGACGTTGAGCACGCCGGCGGGGTCCACGCCACCGGAGCCGACGGCGTCCTTCGTCGTGGGCACGCCGAACAGCATGATGCCGCCCAGGCCGAGCTCCGCCGCCTCGACGGCGGCCGCCCGCAGCGAGTCGCGCGTGTGCTGCACGACGCCGGGCATGGAGCTGATCGGCACCGGCTCCGTCGCGCCCTCGCGGACGAACGCGGGGAGCACGAGCTGGCCGGGGCGCAGCGTCGTCTCGGCGACGAGCTCCCGCAGCGCGGGGGTGCGCCGCAACCGGCGGGGCCGCATGTACGGCGACTCCACCGGCGGGCGCACCAGCCCGGTCAGTTCGAGACCTTCCGTCGCGACGAGGTCTTGCGGTCCGACGGCTTCGTCACCGGCTGGCCCTGCTCGAGGAGCGCGAGGCGTCGCGCGGCACCGAAGTCGGCGAGCGCGTCGGCGAGCACCTCGGCGGACGGCGACGAGGCCATCACGTCGACGCGCAGGCCGTGCTCCTCGGCGGTCTTCGCCGTGGCCGGGCCGATGACCGCGATGATCGTCGACGGGTGCGGCTTGCCGGCGATGCCGACGAGGTTGCGCACCGTCGAGGACGAGGTGAAGACGACCGCGTCGAACTTGCCGGTCTTGATCGCGTCGCGCACCGGCGCGGCGGGCGGAGCGGCGCGCACCGTGCGGTAGGCCGTCACGTCGTCGCACTCCCAGCCCAGGTCGATGAGACCCGCGACCAGGTTCTCCGTGGCGATGTCGGCGCGCGGCAGGAAGACGCGGTTGATCGGGTCGAGGACCTCGTCGTACTCCGGCCACGCCTCCAGCAGGCCCGCCGCCGACTGCTCGCCGGTCGGCATCAGGTCGGCCCGCAGGCCCCACGCCGCGATGGCCTCCGCGGTCTTGTCACCGACCGCCGCGATCTTGAGGCCGGAGAACGCGCGGGCGTCGAGGCCGTACTCCTCGAACTTCTCGCGCACCGCCCGCACGGCGTTGGCCGAGGTGAAGGCGATCCACTCGTAGCGGCCCTCGACGAGACCGCGGACGGCCTTGTCCATCTGCTGGGGGTTGCGGGGCGGCTCGACCGAGATGGTCGGCACCTCCTCCGGCACACCGCCGTAGCCGCGCAGCCGCGCCGAGAGCGGGCCGGCCTGGTCCTTCGTGCGGGGCACGAGCACGCGCCACCCGAACAGCGGCTTCGTCTCGAACCACGACAGCGTCTCGCGCAGGTCGACGACGTCGCCGACGACCGTGACGGCCGGGGGCTGGATCGACGCGGCGCGGGCGTCGGCGGCGATGTGCTCGAGCGTCGACGTCACGGTCAGCTGCTCGGTCGTCGTGCCGACCCGCGTCATGGCGACCGGCGTCGTGGCCGGGCGACCAGCGGCGACGAGCGCGGACGCGACGTCCGCGATCGGACCGACCGAGCTCAGCAGCACGAGGGTGCGACCATCGGCGTACTGGCTCCAGTCCACCTTGTCGGTGCACGCCACGACGGTGACCTCGCGGTGGCTGCGGGTGGTGAGCGGGATGCCCGCGTACGCCGGCACCGCGGTCGCGGACGACACACCGGGCACGATCTCGAAGCCGATCCCGGCCTTCACGCAGGCCTGCGCCTCCTCCGGGCCCGAAGCGTAGAGGAACGGGTCGCCGGTCATGAGGCGGACGACGTGCTTGCCGGCCTTCGCCGGCTTGAGCACCACCTTGGCGCGGGCGGCGTGCGTCAGCGGCTGACCGTCCTCGCCGAAGCCGCCGTCGAGGAACACGGGGCCCTCGTCGACGACGGTCTCGTTGCCGGCCTCGTCGGTGACGACGGTCGGGGTAGGGATGCCGAGCACGGAGCGCACGAGGATCTCGTGGTCGGGCGCCTCCGTGACGACCACGTCGGCGGCGCGGAGGAGGTCCAGCGCGCGCACGGTCAGGAGCCCGGGGTCACCCGGGCCGCTGCCCACGAACGACACCCAGCCCCCGTCGGGCGTCCCCGTCGCCACGGCCGGCGAGCCACCTGTGGCGGCGGTGGTGCGGTCGGTGCTCCCTGCGGCGGTACGTCGCGTCATGCGTGCTGCTCTCCCACTCGGTCGGGACCCCCTGGCTGAGGGCCTTCCATCAGATCGGCGGCACCGTCGGCCAGCATCTCCTGGCCGAGGCGGCTCCCGACGCCGAAGGCGTCGCCGGGGGAGCCGGTGGTGGACATCCGGATGCTCAGCGCGCCGTCCGCGGACAGCACCACCGCTCGCACCCAGAGCTCCTCGCCGTCCTCGCCCTCGACGACCTCGCCCAGCGCCCCGACGGGGGCGGAGCAGCCGGCCTCGAGCGTCGCGAGCACGGCTCGCTCGGCGGTCACGGCGGCGCGGGTGGCGGGGTCGTCGAGCACCGACAGCGCCTCCACGAGGGAGA
>DASWYU010000035.1:0-7642 GCA_036404795.1 Nocardioides sp.
CCGCGTAGACCGCCGCGACCCGGCGGTGGCGGTCGTGCTCGCCCGGCACCAGCCGGTGGAGGGCGGGGTCGTCGGCGAGGGCCTCGGCGAGGACGGAGGCGCAGCGGGGGACGTCGGCGCTCGTCGCGACACCGATGAGGACGGTCATGGCCGCGATCCTCCCAGGGGGGTGGCCAGAGGCCCGCGGAGGCGTGATCCCGCCCAGACGGCCGCGCCGGCGGCGACGAGGGCGACGAGCAGGCCCGCGCAGTGCGCGAGCAGCGCGCGACAGCGAGCCGGACCGCACCGATCGTGCGCGCGACGTGACGAGTCGCAGCAGGGTCGGCAGATCGCGCGGAGTCGGACACGGCGCCAGCCGAGGGAGAGCACCACCGAGGGAGATCCTTGTACTACGTTCTTTCACTGTAATGCGTAGTGACGTCGGGAACTGCCGTCAGGGAAGTGGCACCACCTGCCAGAGTTGCCGTCGTGACGTTCCACGAGGTGCTGTTCCCCGGCCGCCACCACGCGGTCACCGCGTTCCAGGTCGAGTTCCTGCACCGGCTGCTCGCCGGCGAGGTGACGGACGCGTCCGACCTGCCGATCCCGATGGCGGACGACGCCGTCGTCATCTGGCCGGTCACGTCGGCCAACCACGCCTGGACCCGGCGCAACCCGCTGCCGGGCCACCGTCGCGAGGCACTCGTCGAGCGCGTCGCCGCGGCGTCCGGGCTGCCGAGCCTCGTCGTACCCGTCCCGGACGTGCCGCAGCATCCGCGGTTCGCCCAGCTCGTGGTGACGACGGTCGCGACGGAGCTGGCGCACCGGCCGGCGCCGTCGCCGGAACGGACGCTGGTGGCGTGCTCGACGCCGGCGGTCGCCGCGTCGTACCGCGCCCTGGGGTTCGCCGTGGTCGGCGTCGAGGACGCCGTCGAGACCCGGCCCGAGGACCAGCCGGCGCGGCCCTGGGAGGTCGTGCAGCGGCTCGCGGACGACGACGCGTCGTGGCGGTTGATCGCGCATCCGGAGACGACGGCGTTCTACGAGCGGTACGACGTGCCGCGCCTCGTCACCGGCCTGTTCTCCGACCCGGTCGTCTCCAGCGAGGGCGACCTGACGACGACCCGCGACTACCGCACCTACGCGGCGTCCTTCGAGACGGCGTCCGACCGCAAGTTCACCCAGGTCGGGCCGCTGCTCGAACCGGGCCGCGTCGTCGACGTCGGGTGCGCCACCGGCGGCCTGCTCGAGCGCATCGCCGCGGACCCGCGGTTCGCGGAGTCCGACCTGTTCGGCGTCGACATCGCCCGGCCGCTGCTCGACGAGGCCGAGCACAAGAAGGCGACCGGCGTCTTCGCGAACCCCAACATCTGGTTCGTCCGCGCGAACATCCTCTCGGGCCCGGTGATGCCCGCCGGCTCCGTCGACTCCACCGTGACGGTCGCGCTGACCCACGAGGTGTTCTCGTACGGCGCGGGCCGCGCCGACGTCGAGGCCTTCGCCCGACGCGTCCACGAGCACACCCGCGTCGGCGGCGTGTGGGTGAACTCCGACGTGCTCGGTCCGGACGAGCCCGACCGCGTCGTCCGGCTGACCCTGCGGGCCGACGACGGTGTCACTCCCCTCGCCCCGCACACCGGGCTCGACGACCTCGACCCGGCCGAGGTCGCGACGTACGTCGAGGGTCTCTCCACCGCGGGCCGCCTCGTGCAGTTCGCCCACGACTTCCCGCGGCTCTCCGGCACGTCCTTCACCGCCGAGCGGCTGCCCACCGACGACGCCGACGCCACGGCCGGCGCGACCTTCCAGCTGCGGCTCGGCGACGCGATGGAGTTCCTGACGACGAAGGACTACGCCGACAACTGGCTGAGCGAGTGCCACGAGAGCTTCTGCGGCCTGTCGTTCGCCGACTGGCGGACGCTGCTCACCGACGCCGGCTTCACCCTCGACCCGACGTCGGCGGCCTGGCGCAACGAGTGGCTGGTCGCGGAGCGCTTCTCCCCCGTCGCCACGCTCGCCGACGCCGGCACCGGCGCGCCGCTCGACTGGCCGGTGACCCACGTGCTGACGGTCGCCCGGCGGCCGCCGGGCTGAGGCGCCGGCCGCTCACGGCAAGGGGATCCCGGCGCCGCCCTTCGAGGCCTGGTACGTCGCGGACAGCGCGTCGTAGACGGCCCGGAGCGCCGCCACGCGGGCACCGAGCGCCTGGTCCCCCGTCGCCGCGGCCGCCGCGGCGAGGTCGGACGTCGTCAGGAACGGGCTGCTGCGGTTGTAGAGGTCCCGCCCGGGCGCCGGCTCCGCACGGTCGGGGTCGGGCACCGCGTAGACGGCACGGAGGATGGCGATGTCGTGCGGGATCGCGAACGCGTCGGCAGAATCGGCGTGGCTGAAGAGGTAGGAAGCCTCCGCGAACCCCGCCCACGCCAGGGCCGACAGGCACAACGAACAGGGTTCGTGGGTCGCGACGAAGAGACAGTCCCCCGGCGCCGGCCGGCCCGCCGCGGGAAGCTCGTGGAACAGCTTGATCGCGTGCACCTCGCCGTGCCAGAGCGGGTTCTCGACCTCGTTGTTCGTGGCCGCGACCACCACGGAGCGATCCGAGCGCCGGAGGACGGCGGCCCCGAACAGCTTGTTGCCGCGCTCCACCCCCGCACGGGTCAGCGGCACGACATCGTGCTCGATCACCTCGAGGAGGCGCGCCACGAGGGTCGGGTCGGTCAGGTCCACGGCAGCTCCGCTCGACGAGGTCGGACCGGCCGGACGGCCGTCCAGGAGGAGCGCACACCGTCGACGTCAGGGCGACGTCACGCCGACGTGTCCGGGACGTGTCGGTCCGGGAGCGTCGGTCAGGGCCGTCGGATCGGGCGGCTCCGTCAGGCGCCCCGACCCGACGAGATCACGAGGCCGTCGCTGCTCGTCAGGCGCCAGGCCTTCTCGACGGGACCCGTGAGCGCGACGACGCCGGAGGAGACGACGGTGATCTCGGACTCCGCGGTCAGCCGCTCCTTGAGGGCGGCGACCTGCGGCGGCGTGAGGCGCGACGTCGACATCCGCCACCGGGACGTCTCCGCGGCGCCGGCCGTCATGTGGTCGGGCGCCCCGGCCTCGTCCAGCGCGACGGTCTGCACCTGCTCGCTGGCGAGGTGGACCTCGAGGTGCCCCTCCCCCTCGACCACGCGCATCACGCGGCCGTGCTCGTGGTGGGTGACGAACTTCCGGCCCAGGTCGGGCAGGTGCTGCAGCTCGCCCAGACGGCGCCGGGCCATCAGCGCGAGCGACGTCACCGCCGCGGCGGCACCGGCCAGGGTGAGCAGCGCGACGACGCCGGCCACCTCGGCCATGTGCTCGGGCCCGGCGAGCAGCACCCCGACGCCGCCGGCGACGAGCACCGCCACCGCGGCGGCAGCGGGCGCCAGACCGATCAGACGGCGGCGCGGACGGATGACGGATGACACCGACATGGGGAACCTCCGGACGGGGACGTGGTGCGGGATGAACGCAGTCAGCGTCCTCCTGCTTCCCGTGCGGCGACCGCAGGATCGCTGTGAAGTTCCTGTGCGGTGGCGAACCGCGTCAGCCGGCGTCGAGCCGGGTCGGACCGGGGTCAGTCCGCCAGCGCCCGCGCGACGGCCGCCTCGACGTGCAGCCGCGTCGTCGGGAAGACCGGGACGGGGACGTCGTCGGCGCCCACGAGCAGCTCGATCTCGGTGCATCCCAGCACGATCCCCTCCGCCCCCGCGCTGACGAGGTCGGCCATCACCGCGCCGTACGCCGCCCGCGACTCGTCCCGGACCAGCCCGCGGACGAGCTCCTCGTAGATCACGCGGTGCACGAGCTCGCGACCCGGGGCGTCGGGCACCAGCACCTCGAGCCCGTGCGCAGCGAGCCGGTCGCGGTAGAACGCCTGCTCCATGGTGAAGCGCGTCCCGAGCAGGCCGACCGTCCGCAGCCCCGCCCCGCGCACCGCGGCGGCGGTCGTGTCGGCGAGGTGCAGGAACGGTACGTCGACGGCCCCGGCCACGACCTCGGCCACCTTGTGCATCGTGTTGGTGCAGAGCACCACCAGGTCCGCCCCGGCCGCACCGAGCCGCCGCGCCTCGTCGGCGAGGAGCAGCCCTGCCGCGTCCCAGTCCCCCGCCGCCTGGAGCCGTTCGACCTCGGCGAAGTCGACGGAGGTGAGCACGATGCGCGCCGAGTGGAAGCCCCCCAGCCGCTCGCGCACCAGCTCGTTCGCCAGGCGGAAGTACTCCGCCGTCGACTCCCAGCTCATCCCGCCGATCATCCCGATCACCCGCACGGGCCGATCCTGCCAGCCCGGCGGGTGGTCGGGCGTGCCGTGCCGACGATCAGCCCATGCTCTTCGCCCCGTCGATCGACTCGCGGATGATGTCGGCGTGGCCGGCGTGCTGCGCGGTCTCGGCCACGACGTGGAGGAAGGTGCGCCGCGCGGTCCACCGGCTGCCCGCCTCGAACCACGGCGCCTCCGGCAGCGGCTGGTCGGCGTCGAGGTCGACCGTTGCCACGAGCGCCTCGGTGGCGGCGGCGACCTCGCCGTACGCCGCGAGAACGTCGGCGAGGGTCTCCCCCTCCCCCAGCTCGAACTGCTGGTGGTAGGCCAGCACCTCGGCCGGCGGGTTCGACCAGTCGATGGCCTCCCAGTCGATCGCGGCCTGCTCCTCGGGCCCGTGCTCGACGAAGCGGTTCCACTCGGCGACGGTGGCCGTCACGTGCTTGACCAGCCCGCCCAGGCACAGCGCGCTCGCGGTCGGGCGCAGCCGGGCCTGGTCGTCGTCGAGCCCGTCGACGGTGCGGAGGAACAGGTCACGGTGCTTGCGGAGGGTGTCGAGGAGGTCCGTGCGCTCGCCGGACAGAAGGCTGGTGGTCTCGTTCGTCGTCATGGCTCCACGCTAGGACGGCTTCCGGTCAGTTACCGTCCGTTGATGCGTCCACCTCGTAGGATTGACGGTGACGCCGACGGGAACGTTCGGCGTCGCTCCATCGTTGGACACCTCCGAGCCGACGCCTGTCGGCACCAGACCTACACGAGGACAGGACTTGACCGGGCCGACAGACGAACCCTGTAGACCCCACACCCGGCGCGCAGTTGCACGCCGCTCTCCCGCCCGAGGGGAGGTGCGCGCCAGGTGACCATGATTCTCTCCCTCCTGCTCGGAGTGCTCGTCGTGCTCGTGATCACGGCAGCAACCGGATACTTCGTGGCGCAGGAGTTCGCCTACATGGCGGTGGACCGTTCCAGCCTCCGGGCGAAGGCCGAGGCCGGGGACGCCACCGCGCGCCGCACCTTGAAGGTCACGGGTCGCACCTCCTTCATGCTCTCCGGCGCCCAGCTCGGCATCACCGTGACCGGCCTGCTGGTCGGGTACGTCGCCGAACCCCTCATCGGATCGGCCTTCGGCGATCTGCTCGCCCTCGGTGGCGTGCCCACCGCGCTCGGCGTCACGATCGGCACGCTGCTGGCGCTCGCCTTCGCGACCGTGGTGCAGATGCTCTTCGGCGAGCTGTTCCCCAAGAACCTCGCGATCGCCCGCCCCGAGCCCGTGGCGCGCTGGCTCTCCCGCTCGACGCTCGCCTACCTGGCGGTCACGGGCTGGCTGATCTGGTTCTTCGACCAGTCGTCCAACCTGCTGCTCCGCTCGCTGAAGATCGAGCCGGTGCACGACGTCGAGAGCTCCGCCACCGCCCGCGACCTCGAGCACATCGTGGCCGAGTCGCGTGCCTCCGGCGAGCTGACCGACGAGATGTCGGTGCTCCTCGACCGGGTGCTGGACTTCCCGCAGCACGACGTCGAGCACGCGATGGTGCCGCGCAGCCGCGTGGACTCCGTCGACGCCGACACGACGCTCGGCGAGGTCCGTGAGCTCATGCAGGTGGGCCACTCCCGCTACCCCGTGCTGAACGACGACGACGAGATCCTCGGGATCGTGCACCTGGTCGACCTGCTCGACCTCGGTGCGCGGAACGGCGAGGACCCGTGGTCCAAGCCCGTGACGGAGGCGCTGCGTCCGCCGATCGTGCTGCCCGAACTCATGGCGATGCCCGACGCCCTCCGCACCATCGCGGAGGCGAAGGAGCAGATGGCCTGCGTCGTGGACGAGTACGGCGGCCTCGCCGGCATCGTCACCATCGAGGACCTCGTCGAGGAGATCGTCGGCGAGATCCGCGACGAGCACGACGAGCCCGCGGAGCCCGAGTACCGCGTCGACGCCGAGCGCGGCGGCTGGGAGATGCGCGGCGACCTGCCCGTCGACGAGGTCGAGCGGGTCATCGAGCACGACCTGCCGACGGGCGACTTCGAGACGCTCGCCGGCCTGGTGATCGCCGAGCACGGCGCGCTCCCGGAGGCCGGTACGACGCTGCTCGTCCGCCTGCCCGACGACCCGGGCGATCTCGCCGGGAGCGACGACCCGGTGGAGCGGCACCTCGCCGTCGAGGTGCTCGAGGTGGAGCAGTACGTCCCGTCCGCCCTGCACGTGCAGGTCGTCGAGCCGTCCACGGACGACGAGGACGAGGAGCGCCCGGACGGGCCGGACGGGTCGGACGGGTCGGCCCCTGCGGGCGACCCGCGCACGGAGGTGGAGGCCTGATGGAGAACCCCGTCGTCGTCATCGTGGCGACCGTCGCGATCGTCGCGCTCAGCGCGTTCTTCGTGGCGATCGAGTTCGCCCTCATCGGGGCCAAGAAGCACCGGCTCGAGGACGCCGCGACCAAGAGCCGTGCCGGTCGCGCGGCCCTGCGGAGCGCCTCCGAGCTCTCCGTGCTGCTCGCCGGCTCCCAGCTCGGCATCACGCTCTGCGTGCTCGCCCTCGGTGCCATCACCAAACCGGCCGTCCACCACTGGCTGACCCCGTTGTTCGAGACCTGGGGCGTCGCCCTCTGGCTCGCCGACGTGGCCGGCTTCGTGCTCGCGCTCGTCGTCGTCACCTTCATCCACCTCGTCGTGGGCGAGATGGCGCCGAAATCGTGGGCGATCGCCCACCCGGAGCGTTCGGCGACCCTCCTGGCGCTGCCGATGCGCGGCTTCATGTGGGTGACCCGGCCGGTGCTGCACATGCTCAACAACGCGGCCAACTGGTGCCTGCACCGGGTCGGTGTGGAGCCCGTCGACGAGCTGGGCTCCAGCGCCGACGCGGAGACGCTGCGCCAGCTCGTGCAGCACTCGGCCAACGTCGGGGCCCTCGACGCCAGCTACTCCGCACAGTTGGAGGGGGCGCTCGACCTCGGCCGGAAGCAGGTGCGCGAGCTCGTGCGACCGCGTCGTCCCGTCGCAGTGCCGGAGACCGCGACCGTGCGCGAGCTCCAGGAGGCGAGCCGCAGCACCGGGCACCTCCGGATCCTCGTGGGTTCCCCCGACGCGCCGACGGGTCTCGTGCACGTGCGCGACACCCTGACGGCCGACCCGGAGGGCGGCATCGGCGCCATGGTGCGCCCCGTGCACGCCCTGGCGCCCGACGTCACGGTGCTCGCGGCGCTCGCCGAGATGCGGGCGGTGAGCTCCCAGCTCGCCGTCGTGCAGGACGCCGAGGGGTTCATCGGCGTCGTTTCCTTCGCGGACATGCTGCGCGGGCTCTTCCCGGAGCGCGCCGCCGCCTGACGCCCCACCCGTCGTGGTGCGAGACCTGCGGATGTCGCAGGTCCCGCACCA
>DASWYU010000036.1:0-3287 GCA_036404795.1 Nocardioides sp.
GGAGGCCGGGCGGCGTCGTACGCACCGGTGCGGCGGGCGCGGCGGCACCGTCCTCGGACGCGCGGTAGCGCAGCACGGCGAGCAGCACCACGTATCCGCAGGCCGATCCGACGACCGACCCCACGACGACCGCGACCACGATGGTCAGCAACATCTCTGCCCCCTCAGTGCTCCGACAGGCTCCCAGTGAGCCACGTCCGCGCCCGGAAGTCACCAGGTTCGGCGATTTCTCAGGCAACGGCGGAGGGTCCTACCCCGTTCGGCCCCGCTTCGAACTGGCCGGTGGTCGGACGGCGCGCTACCAAAGGAGGGGTGGGGGCGGCCCCTCATCTCCTAGACTCCAGCACGCTGGGAGCCGGGAGGACGGGAGCGACGTGGCAGGGATCGAACGCGGCGACGACATGCTGCGCATGCGGGAGGTGCTGGCGCTGACGGCGCCCGGCACCGCGCTGCGCGACGGTCTCGAGCGCATCCTCCGGGGACGCACGGGCGCCCTCGTCGTGCTGGGCCACGACGCGCTGGTGGAGTCGATCTCCACCGGCGGCTTCGTGCTCGACGTGCCGTTCACCGCGACCGGCCTGCGGGAGCTCGCGAAGATGGACGGCGGCATCATCGTCGACGGGAACCTGACCCGCATCCACCGTGCCGCGGTGCACCTGATGCCCGACCACACGATCCCGTCGTTCGAGACCGGCACCCGTCACCGCACGGCCGACCGCGTCGCGCGCCAGACCGGGTTCCCCGTGATCTCGGTGTCGCAGTCGATGCAGATCATCGCGGCCTACGTCGGCGAGAGCCGCCACGTGCTGGAGGACTCCGGCCAGATCCTGTCGCGCGCGAACCAGGCGATCGCGACGCTGGAGCGCTACAAGCTGCGGCTCGACGAGGTCGCCACGACGCTCTCCGCGCTCGAGATCGAGGACCTCGTGACCGTCCGCGACGTCGCCGTCGTCGCGCAGCGCATGGAGATGGTCACCCGGATCGCGCGGGAGATCGAGGACTACGTGCTCGAGCTCGGCACCGACGGCCGGCTGCTGTCGCTGCAGCTCGAGGAGCTCGTCTCCGGCGTCGACGCGGAGCGGGAGCTGGTCGTGCGCGACTACCTGCCCTCCGGGCGCCGCTCCCCCACCCCCGGCAAGCTGCTCGAGCGCCTCGAGTCGCTGTCGGCCACCGAGCTCGTCGACCCCGCGTCGGTCGCCCGTTCCCTCGGTCTCGGCACGAGCGAGCACCTCGACGGCGCCGTCGCACCGCGGGGCTACCGGCTGCTGGCAAAGGTGCCGCGTCTGCCCGGCGCGGTCGTCGACCGGCTCATCGAGCACTTCGGCACGCTGCAGAAGCTGCTCTCGGCGGGCATCGACGACCTCCAGGTCGTCGAGGGCGTCGGCGAGCTGCGCGCCCGCAACGTCCGTGAGGGCCTCTCGCGGCTGGCGGAGTCGAGCATCCTCGAGCGGTACGTCTGAGGGACGCCGGGGCTCAGCCCGTCGGCGTACCGGTCCCGGTCGGCTGCGTCGGCTCCGTCGGGTCCGCGGTGGGGTCCGGGGTCGGGTCCGGCGTGATCGTGCGCTCGATGACCTCCGGCTGCGGGGTCGTCAGCTCGAACTGCACGTCGGTCGGCTCGCCCGCGAGGGCCGCCGACTCCACGTGGTAGAAGCCGGGGAGCGACCACTGCATCAGCTCGCAGCCCGCGCCGGAGCGCCACGCGGGCCATGTGACCTCGGCCGGTGCCTCCGCGTCGGTGCGCAGCACCAGCTCCTGCTCCGGCAGTGCGTCCGGGCAGTGCTGCGTCGACCAGATGTCGTCGTCGCCGCTCGTCACCTTGACGACCGTGCTCGACGGGGAGGCCGTCCAGTAGCAGGCGGGCGTCTCCTTGCTCGAGAACAGCAGCGTGACCTCGACCGGGGAACCGGCGACGGCGCGCTCGACCTTGGCGCGCACGGCGACGTCCTCAGGGGCGCAGCGGCCCTCCGGGGTCGCGGGCGGCGGCGGAGCGGTGCTCGTCTCGACCGGCTCCGGGGCGGTCGAGGTGGACGCGGACGAGGTGCTCGTGTCCCCCGACGCGACCCGGGCCTCGTCGCCCCCGTCGCCGTCGGACCCGCCGCCCAGCAGTCGCCCGACGAGCACCACGAGCACCGCCGCGACGGCGGCGAGCACCAGACGGCGACGCCAGTAGACGCGGGGCGAGTGCGGCCCTCGGGGGCGGGTCACGGCAGACACGCGTCCAACGCTAGCCACCGGGCCACCCCCGCCGTCGCAGGCGCACCGTAGGCTCCACCGACGTGCGTCCCCCACCCGAGGTCCCCGTCGTCGACGACGTCGCGGGACTGCACACGATCGTCCTCGACTGGTTCGACGAGAACGCCCGTGAGCTGCCGTGGCGGGGCGAGTCGGCCTCGCCGTGGTCGGTCATGGTCTCCGAGTTCATGCTGCAGCAGACCCCGGTCGTGCGGGTGCTCCCCGTCCACGCCGCGTGGATGGAGGCATGGCCGACACCGGCCGCCCTCGCCGCAGCGAGCACCGGCGACGCGGTCCGCGCGTGGGGCCGGCTCGGCTATCCCCGTCGCGCCCTCCGGCTGCACGCCGCCGCGACCGCGATCGTCGCCGAGCACGCGGGCACCGTTCCCGCGTCGTACGACGCCCTGCTCGCCCTCCCCGGCGTCGGCGACTACACGGCGGCGGCGATCGCGTCGTTCGCCTACGGGCAGCGGCACGTGGTGCTCGACACGAACGTACGGCGCGTGATCGCCCGCGTCGCCGCCGGCAGCGAGCTTCCCGCCCGGTCGGTGAACCGGGCCGAGCGGGACCTGGCGGCGTCCCTGCTGCCGGACCCGCCCGCGGACGCCGCCACCTGGAACGTGGGCCTCATGGAGCTCGGTGCTCTCGTCTGCTCGGTCGCCTCCCCCGGCTGCGACCGGTGCCCGCTGGTCGACCGGTGCGCCTGGGTGCGGGCCGGTCGGCCGGCGTACGACGGTCCCGCCCGTGTCGCCCAGACCTACGCCGGCACCGACCGCCAGTGCCGCGGCCGGCTCCTCGCCGTCGTGCGCGACGCCGACGGACCCGTCGCTTTGTCGACGTTGGAGGCCGCCTGGGCGATCGACGTCCAGCGCAACCGCTGCCTGGCCGGTCTCGTCGCCGACGGTCTCGTCGCGCGGGTCGGACCGGCGTCGTACGCCCTCCCCTGACCGCGACGCCCTGGACCCACCCGGCGCACCGCCCGGATAGTCCCTGACCTTTCGAACCGAAAAACGGCCGAATGACGACAAGAACGTCAGGGACTATCCCGCGGGCGG
>DASWYU010000037.1:0-12674 GCA_036404795.1 Nocardioides sp.
CTCCGCCGCGGCCCACAGGGACCGGCCGGCGGGGACGTCGGCGCGTGGCGGGTGCGGTCGGCGCGGCTGTCGGCGCTCGCGGTGCTCGGTACGGCGGTGTGCGCCGCGGTGTTCTGGGCGGGGTACGTCCACGCGCCCGGCCTCGGCTGAGCCGACCACCGCCCGGCTCGGGCGATGCGCCGCAGATCCGCGGGAGCCTCCTCGAGGTCGGCGTGCCAAGTGAATGGCAGAGTAATGACTCCGGCCCCGGAAGCCTCCGAACGACTCAGCCCCTGACCTGCATCGCTGCAGGTCAGGGGCTGTGTGGTGGAGCCGCCTGTCGGAATCGAACCGACGACCTATTCATTACGAGTGAATCGCTCTGCCGACTGAGCTAAGGCGGCGTGCCGTCCGCCGGAGCGGACAACCCGAGGAAGTATAGGGAGCCCCCGCCGCCGGACGCGAATCGGGCTCAGGCAGCGAGCGTCATCGCGGCGCGGGCGCCGTCGTTGACGTGCTCCTGGGTCGCGCCGCACCAGCAGGTGAACGTGGCGACCCAGCCGCCGTCGACGGCACGCACCGCCGTGAACTGGGTGTCGAAGATGAGCTGGCGCTTCTCGCAGGAGCTGCAGCGGTGGACGAACACGGTGGGCCTCCTCAGGAGTCAGATCGGGGACGAGGACGATTCTCTCGACGTCGAGACTCCAGGGGTAGCCTCACTTGCCAGCGCGAGCCCTAGGACATTCCTATGCTGGTGACCGTGCTCTCACTCCACCAGCTCCGGTGCTTCCTCGCGACGTACGAGCACGGCTCGCTCACGGCGGCGGCCGCGGAGCTCGGCTACGCCCAGCCGAGCGTCTCCGAGCAGATCCGGGCGCTGGAGAAGTCGCTCGGGGTGCCGCTGTTCCGCCGGGTGGGCCGGGGCGTCGTGCCGACCACGATCGCCGACGAGCTGCGCCCGCACGCCGAGCGCACGCTGGCGGCGGCCGAGGACGCTCGGCGGGCCGTCGCGAGCGCCCGGTCGTTCGAGACCGGCACGATCCGGTTCGGCATGTTCGGCACGGCTCGCCTGTACGCGGGGGCCGGCCTGGTCGCGGACGTCCTCGCGCGTTATCCCGGGGTGCGCGTCGAGCTCATCGGCCAGAACTCCAACGAGGTGCAGGAGGACCTGCGCCGCGGCCGTCTCGAGGCGGCCATGATCGCCGTGTCCGCCGCGACCAGCGAGGGCATGGCGGTCACCCCGGTCGCCAAGGACGAGCTCGTCTACATCAGCGCCGACCCCGAGCGGCTCGCCTCGCCCGTCACGCCGCAACGGCTCGCCCGCGCGCAGCTCGTCATGCCCGAGACCACGTGGCGGGCCGTGGACTCCACGCGCATGGTGCTCCGCCAGATGCTCCACGAGACCGGCCGCAACCCCACGACGCGCATCGAGGTCGAGGACGTCGAGACCGCCGTCGAGCTCGTCGGCCTCGGGCTCGCCGACACGGTCATCCCGAAGGGTGCCGCCCTGGCCCTGCTCCCCCGGCTCGCGCCTGCGGCGGGATGGGTGTCGCTCCGCCCGCGGCAGTACGACACGCTCGCCGTCGTGCACCGCGCCGGCGCCAGCCTGTCCCCCGCCGCGCGGCTCATGATCGAGCTCGCCACGACGCGGATCCAGCAGATCGCCGAGCCCTACGAGCCGCGGTGAGCAGCGCCGTACCGGATCGGCGGGGCCGGTGGGGTCAGCAGGTCAGGCCGTCCTCCGGCACGACACCCTCGACGAGGAACGCCTCCACGGCCTCGTCGATGCAGGAGTTGCCGGAGCCGTAGGCCGTGTGGCCCTCGCCCTCGCGGGAGACCAGCACGCCCGACTCGAGGGTCTCGGCCATGGCGACGGCCTCCTCGTACGGCGTCGCGGGGTCACCCGTCGTGCCGATCACCACGATCGGCGCGGCGCCGGCGCCCGTGACCTCGAGCGGCTCCTCGGCCTGACGGCCGGGGTAGGCGCTGCACCAGCCGAGGCCGAGCTCGCCGCCGTTGCCGAAGGTCGGCGCGGCCTCGTCGAAGTCGTCGGCATACTGCGCCGCCTCGTCCGCGGGGATGCTCGTCGGGTCGTCGAGGCAGGAGATCGCGTAGAACGCCTCCATCAGGTTCGACGCGTAGCCCCCGCTGAAGTCGCGGTCGGCGTAGAAGTCGGCGAGCAGGAGCAGCGTGTCGCCCTGACCCGAGAGCGCCTCCTCGAGCCCGTCGGTGAGGAACGGCCAGTTCAGCTCGTTGTAGAGCGCCGCCTGGATGCCCGTCGTGCCCAGCGCCTGCGTCAGCGGACGGTCGTCGTCGCTCGTCGGGAGCGGGTCGACGAGCAGCGAGTCGAGCAGCGCCTGCACCGTCGCCAAGCCCTCGTCGACCGAGCCGCCGACCGGGCAGTCGCCGTCGTCGACGCACGCCTGGAGGTAGTTGCGGAACGCCAGCTCGAAGCCCGCGGTCTGGCTCAACGAGCCCTCGACCTGGTCGAGGTTCGGGTCGGTCGCGCCGTCGAGCACGAGCCGCTCGGAACGCTCCGGGAAGTACGTCGCGTAGACCGCCCCCAGCGTCGTTCCGTAGGAGAACCCCAGGTAGTGCATCTGGTCGTCGCCGAGCACGGCACGCAGCACGTCCATGTCCTTCGCCGTCTCGACCGTCGACACGTGGTCGACGAGATCGGGCGACAGCTCCGCGCAGCCGTCACCGAGCCGCTGCTGCCACTCCTCGGCCACCGCGACGCCCTCCGGGGTGTCCGGGTCACCGGAGGCCGCCATGTAGTCGTCGAGGTCGGCGTCGCTCAGGCAGTCGATCGGCGCGCTCTGGCCCGTGCCGCGCGGGTCCCAGCCGACGATGTCGAAGGCGTCGAGGAGGGCGTCGCCGTACTGGTCCTCCCGCGCCGCGAGCGACGTGCCCCCGGAGCCCGGACCGCCCGGGTTGACCAGCAACGAACCGACGCGCTCGTCGTCGGAGCCCTGCGCCGCCGCACGCAGGACACGCAGGTCGATCGTGTCGCCGTCGGGCTCCGCGTAGTCGAGCGGGACCTCCAGCCACGTGCACTCGAAGTCGCCGCGGCCGTCCTCCGCCGTCTCGTCGCACTCCTCCCACGAGAGCGACTGGGAGTAGAACGGCTCGAGCTCGGGGCTCGGCGCATCACCGGCGGGGTCGCGGTCGTCGCCGTCGGCAGGCTCGGACGGGTCGTCGGACGCCTCCGAGCTGTCGTCCCCACCGATCACGAGGTAGGTCGCCGTCGCCGCCACCCCCACCACGACCACGAGGCCGAGCACCAGGCCGACCACCAACCAGACCACCGAGCTGCGCTTCACCGCACGTTCCTCCCCGAGCCGCCCGCGCCGGCCCCGTCGGGGAGCGGCAGCAGTCCGACCATCATCGATTCGAGCGCGAGCATGACAGGCACGTTGAACTCGAGCATCTGCTCGCGCGCCGCGAACACGACCTCGATGCGCGCCAGGTTCGCCTCCGGCCCGCCGGAGGCGGCCAGCGCCTCGACCTGGTCGCGGAGCTCCTCGTTCACCAGCTCCGTGCCCACGCCGAGCCCCACGGCGACGGCGTCGCGGTAGACGGAGACGAGGTCGGTGAGCGCACGGTCGACGACGTCCAGGTGACGACGCTTCGCGCGCGACTTCTGCTCCCGTTCGAGCGCGGACCGGGCGGGTGCGTACTCCCGCGGCTTGCGGCCACGCTCGACCACGCCGTACGACGCGTCGAGGTCCGCCCGCTCCGCCGCGTCGAGCTCGACCGTGATCGCGTCGGCCTCGGCCTTCGTCGTCTCGGACAGCATCGTGGCCGCCGTCAGCGCGGAGCCGAGGGAGCGGAGCCGGCCCGGGATGCCCACGACCTCCGCGCGCCGCCGGCGCGTGTCGGGGTCGGTCGCCAGCGCCTTCGCCCGACCGATGTGGCCCTGGCTGGCCCGCGCCGCCCGCAGGGCGAGCTCGGGGTCGACCGCGGCGCTGCGCTCGAGGAACGCGGCCACGTCGGCCGCAGCGGGGGTGCTCAGGGTGACGAGGCGGCACCGCGAGCGGATGGTCGGCAGCACGTCCTCCACCGTCGGCGCGCACAGCATCCACACCGTGCGCTCCGTGGGCTCCTCGATCGCCTTGAGCAACGCGTTGAACGCCTGGTCGGTGAGCCGGTCGGCGTCCTCCACGACGAGGACCTGCCACCGCCGCCCGACCGGCGCGAGCGCCGAGCGGCGCACGAGCTCCCGCACCTGGTCGACGCCGATGGAGAGCCGCTGCGTGCGCACCACCCCGACGTCGGCGTGGGAGCCCGCCAGCACCGTGCGGCAGTCGTGGCAGGTGCCGCAGCCGCCCTGCTCGCACTGCAGCGCCGCGGCGAAGGCGATGGCGGCGTTGGAGCGCCCCGACCCGGGCGGGCCGGTGAACAGCCACGCGTGGGTCATGCCCTGGGGACGGGCGCCGCCCGTGCCGGCGGCCTGCGCCAGGCCGGCGATCGCGGGACGCTGCCCGACGAGGTGGTCCCAGACGGTCATCGCGACTCCCGTCGCGCCTGCACGAGCAGCGGCTCGACGCGCGCCCAGACCGCGGCCGCCACGGCCTCCCGCGTGCCCGTGCCGTCGATGACCAGGTAATGCTCGGGGTCGGCCGCCGCGAGAGCGAGGAACTCGTCCCGCACCCGCTCGTGGAACTCGACCGACTCGGCCTCGATCCGGTCGCGCTCGGCGAACCGTGCGAGGCCCGCGCCGGGCCGGACGTCGAGGACCACCGTCAGATGGGGACGCAGGTCACCGGTCGCCCACCGGGCGACCTGCTCGAGCCCGGCCGTCGCCTCGCCCAGCGCGCGGCCGGCGCCCTGGTAGGCGAGCGTGGAGTCCACGTACCGGTCCGTCACCACGACGGCCCCGCGCGCCAGGGCGGGCAGCAGGACCTTCTCGACGTGCTCGGCCTTGTCCGCGACGTACAGCAGCGCCTCCGTGCGCGCGGCGAGGTGACCGGTCGCCGGGTCGAGGACGATCCGGCGGAGCTCCTTGCCCACGGACGTGTCGCCGGGCTCGAAGGTGGGGACCGCGTCGAACCCCTCGCCCCGCAGGCGTTCGACGAGCAGCCGCGACTGCGTCGACTTGCCGCCCCCGTCGCCGCCCTCGAAGCAGACGAGGACGCCGTGGGCCGTGCGGAGCCCGGGAGCGGGGACGGGAGAGGTCACGTGGCGAACCTACGAGGTGCCACGGACAGTTATCCACCGCGGGTCCCGCCCGGTCACCAGGACCGTCGGTGACCTGTGGTGGGGTTTGAGCACACCGACCCACGGGGTAATCGCGGCGCCGGACATCTCGAGGAGGCACATCGTGGGTTGGGTCATCGCGCTGCTGGTCGTCGCGGCCGCCGTGGCGGCTGCCGTCGTCATCTGGCGGACACGCACGCCGAAGCCGTCGGCGGCCCGCGGGCCGAGCGACGTCATCGCCGAGTCCGACCTCGCCTCCGTGGAGCCGCTGCGGCGGCTGCGGGTCGGGGATGTGGTCGGCTACGAGGGCGCCATGCTCTTCGTGCGCGGCCGCCTCGACTTCGACGAGGAGGGCTTCACGTGGACGGAGCACTTCCTCGACGACGACACGACCCGTCGCTGGCTGACGGTCGAGGAGGACGAGGGCTTCCAGGTGTCGCTGTGGCGCAGCCTCGCCGCTGGCGACGTCGAGCAGGGCACGGCGGGCGACCGCGACGTCATCGTCGGCGGGATCGCCTACCGGCTGCAGGAGCAGGGCAACGCGTCGTTCCGCGCGTCCGGCTCGACCGGCACGGCGCCGCAGGGCACGGCGGGTTACGCGGACTACGCGAGCGCCGACGGCAAGCACCTGCTGGGCTTCGAGAAGTTCGGCAGCACGTGGGAGGCGTCGCTCGGCGAGCCCGTGCAGCCCTGGGAGCTGACCGTCTACCCGGGGTCGGACGGCCCCGCGCCGGCCGGACGCTGAGGCCGCGACCATGAGCGGACGCACCAAGGGTCTCCTCATCATCGGCGGGCTGCTGCTCCTCGGCATCCTGATCGTCCCGTTCGTCTTCGGCGGCTTCGGCAACGGCCCCAAGGACTGGATCGACGACCGCTACACCCACGTGTCGGGCTCCGACCCCGACGACGAGACCGTCACGTGGCGCTCCGACGACGACGTCACCACCACGGCCGCGGCCATCGCGTCCGGCACCGACGCCTCCGACCGCCGCGAGGCCGACGGCCGGGCGTTCCTCCGCTACAGCAACGACTGGATCGTCGTGGTGTCCGAGGACGGCGACGGCTCGCGCATCACGCTCGACGAGTTCGACCGCGGCTACGCGTCGAACAGCACCTTCGTCGGATTCTGGGGCGGCTACTACGGCGGTGGCGGCAGCAGCGGCAGCGACTACCGCGGCGGCGGCTCCGGCTCGGGCAAGTAGCCCGGCGACCGCACCCCGCCACCCGACCCGCACACCCCCTCCGCACCGGCCGCACCCCGCCCGCACCCGAAAGGCACGACATGCCCGAGCTCCTCGACGAGTCCCTGGCCACGCTGGCGTTCGCCGGCGTGGGCCTCCTGCTCCTCCTCGTCGGCTACTTCATGGTCGACCTGCTGACCCCGGGCCACCTCGGCCGCCAGGTCTTCGTCGAGCACAAGCGCGACGCCGCGCTCGTGCTGGCCGCGACCCAGATCTCGGTCGGCATCATCGTCGCCACCTCGTTCTGGACCGCCCAGGGCGACACCTGGGACACGCTGCTCGAGGCGAGCGTCTTCGGCCTCATCGGCGTCGCGCTGCTCGGGCTGTCGTTCTTCGTGCTCGACCTGCTGACGCCCGGCAGCCTCGCCGAGCTCGTGGTCGACGAGTCCGACGACCCGGCCGTCTACGTGGCCGTGGCCCTCCAGCTGGCGGTCGGCCTCGTCGTCGCCGCCTCGATCACCTGACGACCACGTCCGGCACCGCGGCCCCCGAGCGGGGCATCGGAGTGCCGCACCACCGCGCGCTGCGCACCGTGGTGCTGGCCGCGGTGTTCGTCTGCGCGGCCTGCGGCCTGGTCTACGAGCTGGCGCTGGTGACGCTGGGCAGCTACCTGCTCGGCAACACCATCACGCAGACGTCCCTCGTGCTGGCGGTGACGATGTTCGCGATGGGCGTGGGCGCCGTCGCGGCGAAGCCGCTGCTGGGCCGCCCGCTCCGGGCGTTCGTCGCGATCGAGCTCGCGCTCGCCGTCGTGGGCGGCTTCGCGGTGCCGGTGCTCTACGCGGCCTTCGCGTGGCTCTCCGTCTACACCCCCGCGATGGTCGTCGTGACCTTCGCGATCGGCCTCCTCGTCGGCGCCGAGATCCCGCTGCTGATGGCGCTGCTCCAGCGGCTGCGCCGCCAGGACGCGGCGCACGCGGTCGCCGACATCAACGCGGTCGACTACGTCGGGGCGCTCGTCGGCGGCCTCGCGTTCCCCTTCCTCCTGCTCCCCACCCTCGGACTGCTCGAGGGCACGCTCGCCGTGGCCGCGCTCAACGTGGTGGCGGCCGGCGTGGTGGCCGTCGTGCTCGGGTGGCGCGGGCCGCGCCGTACGCCCGTGGTCACCGCGCTCGTGCTGTGCCTCGTGACCGGCCTCGGGCTCGGCGTCATGGCGTGGCGGGCGTCGGCGTTCGAGGCGACGGCGCTGCAGGCGCTCTACCGCGACCCGATCGTCCACTCCGAGCGCTCCGACTACCAGTCGATCGTGGTCACGCGCGGCTGGTTCCAGGGCGCGGAGTTCGACGACGTGCGGCTCTACCTCGACGGTGACCTGCAGTTCTCGTCGGTGGACGAGTACCGCTACCACGAGATGCTCGTGCACCCCGCGATGGCCGGCCCCCACGCGCGGGTGCTCGTGCTCGGCGGCGGTGACGGGCTGGCCCTGCGCGAGGTGCTGGGCTACGCCGACGTCGAGGAGGTCACCCTCGTCGACCTCGACCCCGCGGTCGTCGACCTCGCCCGCAGCTTCGAGCCGATCCGCGCGCTCAACGAGGACGCGTGGGAGGACCCGCGGGTGGAGTACGTCGCGGGCGACGCCTTCGGCTGGGCGCGCGAGCAGCCGCAGGACGCCTACGACGTCATCGTCGTCGACTACCCCGACCCGGACTCGCCCGCGCTGGCGAAGCTCTACTCGCAGGAGCACTACACGGCGCTGAGCGGCCTGCTCGCCGACGGCGGCCGGATGGTCGTGCAGTCGGGCTCCCCGTTCTTCGCGCCCGACGCGTTCTGGTGCGTGCGCCGCACCCTGGAGGCCGTCGGGCTGGCGACGACGCCGTACCACGCGGACGTGCCCTCGTTCGGCGACTGGGGCTGGGTGCTGGCGCAGGCCCCCGCGGACGGCGGCGAGCCCACGGCCGCCGACGCGCCGGACCTCACGCTCGCGGACGACGCGCCACCGCTGCGCTTCGCCGCCCCCGCCGTGCTGGACGCGGCCGCCGTCTTCCCGCCCGACCGCGACGACCCCGGTGGCAAGGTCTCGACACTGCTCGACCCGGCGATCCTGACCTACTCCGAGCACGCCTGGGTCGGGTACTGAGGCCGCTGTGGTCTTCGTCCTCGCCCGTTTCTGGTCCCGGCTGACCACCGCCGTCACCTGGCGCACGCCGCTGCTCGTGCTGCTCACCGTCTTCGCGACCAGCTGGGCCGCGATGGCCCTCCTCGAGCGCGACAGCGGGATCGCCGACCCCGGCCACTACTGGTGGTGGTTCCTCGTCACCGCGTCGACGGTGGGCTACGGCGACTTCTTCCCCACGACGGTCGGCGGACGGATCGTCGGCGCCTACGTCGTGCTCGGCGGCGTCGTCACCCTCACGACCTTCTTCACCCACCTCGCCACGACGCTGGCGACCGCGAAGGGACGCCGCATGCACGGGCTGCTCGACCACGACCTCGCCGACCACCTCGTGCTCGTCGGCTGGACGCCCGGCCGCACCGACCGGCTCGTCGCCGACCTGCGCAGCGACGGCCCGACGCCGATCGTCGTCTGCGCGTGGGAGGACCAGCTCGCCGAGCACCCGCTGCCCGAGACCGACGACGTCCACTTCGTGCGCGGCGACCTCACCGACCTCGCGGTGCTCCGCCGCGCCCACCCCGAGCGCGCCCGTGCCGTGCTCGTCGACGCGCGCGACGACAACGAGGCCGTCACCCTCACGGTGGCCGCCGAGGAGGCCGCGCCCGGCGTCCACACCGTCGTCACGCTCCGCGACGTCACCCGACGACGCACCATCCGACGCATCGACGCCACCGTGCACTGCGTGCAGTGGCACGCGCTGGGCCTCGTCTTCGACGAGCTGTCGGACCCGGGTATCGCGGAGGTCTACGACGAGCTGATGACGCCCGGCGGGCCGAGCACGTGGTCGACGGTCGTGCCCGAGGGGTCGACCGCGTCGTACGGCGCGTGGCAGCAGGCGCTGGGCCCCACCCGCGCGACCACGCTCCTGGCCCTCGCCGTCGACGGTGAGGTGCGCGTCAGCCCGGCCTGGGACACGACGGTCCCGACCGGTGCGGTGCTCTACTACGTCGGTCCGACCCGGTTGACGCCCGCCGAGCTGCGCGCTGCGCTCGCCTGAGCGGACCTGCCGCCGCGGCACGGTTCGCGGCACGTGGCGGCGTCCGTCATCATGGCGCGACCGGAGCGCGCGGGGAGGCGCGCCCCGCGAGCAGATCCTGGAGGGGGAGACGTGTCCGAGACGCCGCACGGCCTGCACGCGCCCGACCGGCTCGCCGCCGTGCGCGCGACGGGCGCGGGCGCGGCCGCCGACCCGGAGCTCGAGCGCTTCGCCCGTCTCGCGTCGACCGCGCTGCGCACGCCGGTCGCCCTCGTCTCGCTCGTGGAGTCCGACCGCCAGGTCTTCCCCGGCCAGGTCGGGCTGCCGGAGCCGTGGGCGAGCGCCCGGTCGACGCCCCTGTCGCACTCGTTCTGCCAGCACGTCGCGGCGACGGCCGAGCCGCTCGTGATCAGCGACGCGCGCACCGTCGACCTCGTGCGCGACAACCTGGCGATCCCCGACCTCGACGTCATCGCCTACGCCGGGATGCCGCTGACCGACGACGGCGGGGAGGTGTTCGGCTCGCTCTGCGCGATCGACCACGAGCCCCGCACCTGGACGCCCGGCGAGCTCGAGGTGCTGGCCGACCTGGCGGCCGCCTGCAGCGCCGCGCTGCGGCTGCGCATCGCCGTACGGCGCACGGCAGCCGCCCGCCGCGAGGTCGACCGCGGTCGCGAGCGCGCGGAGCTCATGCTGCAGGCGGCCGTGGAGCTCGGCGACGCCCGCTCGCTCACCGACCTGCGCCGCCGTGTGCGGGACCTCGTGACCGGTCCGCTCCACCCCGTGCTCGTGGGGATGTCGCTCGTCGACGGCGACCGTCTCGTGCGGGTGCCCGACCCCACGCACGACGTGGAGGTCGAGACCCGGCACGGGAGCTACCGCCTCGACGACGCCTGGCCGACCGCCCGCTGCGTGGCCGAGCAGCGCCGCATCCTCATCGCCGACGAGGCGCAGATGAGCGCCGACGGCTACGTCCCCGAGGCGCACGAGGTCTGGCGGACGCTCGGGCTCGGTGCCCTGGAGTGCGTGCCGATCGTCGGCAGTGGCCGGGTGCTCGGCGCGCTGGCCTTCGGGTGGGACCAGCCGCACGCCTGGGAGCTGACCGAGGAGGCGGTGCTCACGGCGATCGCGGGCTACACGGCGACCGCGGTCGAGCGGATCCTCCAGCTCGAGGACCGCGTGACGACGGCGACCGAGCTGCAGGAGGCGATGCTCAGCGAGCCGCCGCCGGTGCCGGGGCTCGAGATCGCGACGCTCTACCGCCCCGCGGCGACGGCGGACATGGTGGGCGGGGACTGGTACGACGTGCACCTGCTGCCCGTGCCCGCCGCCGGCGGTGCGCGCCCCGTGGTGGTGACGGTCGGGGACATCACCGGGCACGACACCCGCGCGGCCGCGGTGATGGGCCAGGTGCGCAGCATGCTCCGCCAGGCCCGTGCCGACGCGCCCGAGGCGGGCCCGGCACGCGCCGTGCTGGCCGTCGAGAACGCCGCCCGCACCCTCGCCCTCGACGCCGACGGCACGGTCGTGCACGGCCATCTCCTTCCCCTCGCCGAGGGATGGGAGCTGACCTGGACCAACGCGGGGCACCCGCCGCCGCTGGTCGTCGCCCCCGACGGCTCCTGCCTCGTGCTGTCGGACGGCGACCCGCTCATGCACCCGGACCTCGAGATCGAGGAGCGGCACGACCACCGGGTGCGGCTGAGCCCGGGCGCGGTGCTGCTCGTCTACACCGACGGCCTGCTCGACGACCGGCGCGCCGATCTCGACGTCATGGTCGAGGAGGTGCGCGCGGTGACCGCGCGGCTGGTGCACGAGGAGGGGCGGGCGTTGCCCGAGGCCGTCGAGGGCCTCGCGGACGCCATGGTCGGCCGCCGGGCGGACGACGACGTCGCGATCCTCGCCGTCCGCGTCGGCTGAGGCCGGCGCGGCCCGCGGCGGTCAGGCCTCCGGGGTCCCGAGCAGACCTGCTCCAGGCCCAGGGCGTCGTCGACTGGGTCGGCGAGCGCGTGGCCGAGGTGGGGGCGCCGCTCGTCGCCGCCCTGCTGCTGTGCTTCATCGCGGCGGTCGTCTCGGCCTTCGCCTCGACCACGGGCATCATCGGGGCGCTCATCCCGCTCGCCGTCCCGTTCCTGCTCACCGGTCAGGTGAACGCCATCGGCCTCATCGCCGCGCTCGCGATCTCGAGCTCGGTCGTCGACTGCAGCCCGTTCTCCACGAACGGCGCCCTCGTCGTCGCGAACGCCGACGCCAAGGAGCGCGAGATGGTCTTCAAGCGGCTGATGCAGTGGGGCATGTCCATCGTCGTCATCGCGCCGCTGGTCGCCTGGCTCGTCCTGGTCGTGCCGACCTGATCCTCAGCCCGCGGCGGCCCGCTCGACCGCGCCCGCCAGGTCCGCGGCGTCGGTGACCTCCACCGGCGGCCGCGGACCTGCCGGGTCCAGCACGTGCCCGGGCCGCACCAGCCGCACCGTGGCGAGCCCCGCCTCGAGGGCACCCCGCACGTCGCGGCCCGACGCCGCCACGTGCACGAGGGTCTCGGGGGCGACGGCGGCCGCGGCCGCGGCGTAGAGCTCCGGGCTCGGCTTGTAGGCCCCGAGCCGCTCGGAGGTGAGCACCGTCCGACCCTAGGGCCGTCCACATCGCGAGATCTCCGTTTCACATCGCGGACGGGCCGCGGTTCACTGAGCGGGTGACCGCCGTCGACCTGCCCGCCCACGACCGGATCAGCACGACCCGTCGCTGGGCGATGCTCGCGGCCGGCACGGGCGCCCAGGCGTCGTCGGCGGTGATGGTCCACGGCCCCGCGTTCCTCATCCCGGCGCTGCACACCGAGCAGGGGCTCTCCCTCGCCGAGGCGGGCCTCGTGGCCTCCGCCCCGCTCGCCGGCATCATGGTCGCGCTGCTCGCCTGGGGCGCGGTCGTCGACCGCCGCGGTGAGCGGTTCGCCCTGCTCAGCGGCCTGACGCTCGCGGCGGGCGGCGGCCTCGCCGCCACCCAGACGAGCGGCCTCGCGCCGCTCGCCGCCGCTCTCTTCGTCGCCGGCGTCGGCGGCGCGGCGACCAACTCGGCCTCCGGTCGCGTCGTCGTCGGCTGGTTCCCGCCCGAGCGGCGCGGGCTCGCGATGGGGATCCGCCAGATGGGGCAGCCGCTCGGCGTGGGCGTC
>DASWYU010000038.1:0-24427 GCA_036404795.1 Nocardioides sp.
AGCATCTGCCCGCCGAACTCGTGGAACTGCGTCGCCCGGAGGATCGTCCACGGCACCGGACCCGCGGTCACGAGCTCCTCCTGCCGGACCTTGCCGACGTAGTAGTCATAGGGGACCCGGTCGATACCCACGATCGACAGCACCACGTGGTGCCCGACGCCGGCCCGGTGCTCCGCGGCGAGGAGAGCCTGCGTCGTACGCCCGAAGAACTCCTCCGACACCTCCGCCTTCATCGTGACCACGTTGAGCGCGTCGACCACCGCGTCGATCCCCGTCAGGCGCTCCGCCAGGTCGTCGGCCAGCTCCGCCGCCGGACGCGCCAGGTCGACCCCCGTCGACCGCGCCAGCACGACCACCTCGTGCCCCGCCCGCTCCAGCTCCGCGACCGTCAGCCTCCCGACCAACCCCGTCCCGCCCGCCACCGCGACCCGCATGTCCCGCTCCTTCTCGCCCAGGCCCGCGTCCCGGGCCGCTCGAGAACCTGACGACGCAGCGGGGCGAGATGTGAGGTCGCGACGAAGCGACCGCGGACCGACGCACCCCCGTGGCGCCGTGCCCGCGGCCGCGGCTCGTCAGGCGGCGCCGACGACCCCCACCGGCGTCACCTCGGCGGTCGCGCCGGCGAGCGAGGTGCGCGCCTGCTCGACGGCGCGGCGCACCTGCGCCTCGACCGTGTCGCAGCCGGAGTCGATCTTCTGGGCCGCCTTCTGGATCGCCCCGGCCGACTTCTTGATGTCGTCGAGCTTCGCGAGGGCGAGCAGCGCCTCGGCGAGCCGCTCGTCGACGCTGGCGAGGTCGCGCTCACCGGTCCGCACCGCGGCCGCCTGGGCGGCCGTGCGCAGCAGCTGCACCACCGTCCGCAGGAGGGAGGCGTCCCCGGACGCGGGGTCGAATGCCATCACCAGGCGGCGCGGACCCAGCACGCGGAGCGTGTGACCACCGTTCTGTTCGGGGCTGCGCACGAGCCCGAGCGACGCCAGGGCGCCGCGGTTGCGCTCGGCCTCGTCGAGGTACGCCGCCCAGGTGGGCCGCACCGAGTCCGTCATCTCGAGCACGACGGCCGTCGAGCCGTCGCCGAGCCGGAGCACCCCGTCGCCCTTCTTGTTGCGGCTGAGGAGTCCGGCGACGGAGCCGGTCTCCTCGTACTCGTCGCCGAGGCCCGCCGCGACGTCCTGCATCAGCGCGTGCACCTCGTCCTCGAAGGTGCCGCCCTTGATGGGCGTGACGCTGGCGAGGTTCCGCCGTCCCTCCTGCACCTTGAGCGTCGTCGCGAGCTCCTCGAGCTTCGCGGTGACCGAGGTGTGGTTCTCCCCGATCCGCGCGGCGAGCTTCTCCTGCTCGGCGGCGACGTGCGCCTGGTGCTTGGCCATGGGCGACGTCGGGTCGCTCGGGTCGAACTGGCGCGCGGCCTTCTCGAGCAGCTCGCCCGTCTGCTTCGCGACCTTCGCGTCGAGGTCGCCCGCGAACTTGTCGAGCAGCGGTCGGAGCCGGTCGAGCACCTCGGGGTTCTCGCCGCCGAACAGGCGCTGCACCTCGCCGTTGAGCTCCTGCTTCGCGGCCGTCACGGTCGCGGTGAACTGCTTGCGGTTCTCGCCGTCCGCCGCGGCGAACGCCTTGCGCGCCTCGGTCGCAGCGAGCCCGACCGCTGCGGCGGCGTCGGTCGCCGCCTTCCGCGTCAGCTCGGCGGCCTCGGCGCTCGTGGTCGCGGTGCGCTCACCGACCTCGCGGACCACGCGGTCCAGGTCGAGGCTGTCGCGCTCGGTGCCGGTCGCCGTGATGGCGAGCGCCCCGATCCGCAGGGCCTCCCGCACGAACGGCTCGAGGTCGCTGCCGGCGAGCTCCCCCGGGTCGTCGACGACGCGCCCCCGGCGCCCGTTGGTCCACCGGCGTGCCTCGGAGGTGACACCCTCGTCCTGCACGTGCAGGTCGCGGATGACGAGGGCGGCGGTGGTGGCGTCGTACGTCGCGGTCGGGTGCTCGGTCATGGGGGTCCCTCCTCGGATCGGTGAGCGTGAGCGGCGAGCCGCCGTCACGACCACCACCCTGATCCGATCGAACCGCCGCCACCATTGCGTCGCCGCTAACGGGGGTTATCAGCGATCTCACCCACGGGTCGTTCCGAGGTCTTACGGTGTGACCACACCCCGCCGACCGACGCCGGAAGGAGACGAACCGTGCCCGCCACCCTGCTCACGCTGGGCGACATCGCCCGCGCCGCGAACGTGCGGCGCCCCGTCGTCTCGACCTGGCGACGGCGTGCGGTCGTCGGCGGCGTCGTGGTGCCGTTCCCGGCGCCGGCTGCCGTCACGGACGGTGTCGAGCTGTTCGCCCGCACCGAGGTCGTCGCCTATCTCGAGCGCACGGGCCGCGGCAACAACCCCGAGTTCGCGACGGACGTGGCGTCGTACGCCCGAGGCGAGAGCGCCGACCCGGCGACCCTCCGCCTGCTGCTGGCCCTCCGCCTGCTGACGGACACCGACCTCGCCGGGTGCGACGTGGACGACCTGCTCGACCACGCGGATGACGTCGACCCCGACGACGAGCTGCTCCGCTCGGAGGTGGCCGCGCTGGGGGAGGTCCGGGCGGTGGACCTGGCGTACGTCGACGAGCTGGTCGCGTCGGCCTACGGCGGGGGCGACGCGCTCGACCGGCTGGACGCGGGCTGGTCGGAGCGGTCGGCGGCGGGTCGCGGGCCGAGCAGCGCGGTGGTCGGGTTGGTGCACGGCGTGTGCGCCGGACTCGCCGCACCCGAGGGCACGACGACGATCACAGGCGACGCCCTCGCCCTGCGGGTGGTGCAGGCCTCGGAGGGCGGCCTGGTCTACCGCGCCGACCCGGGGTCGTCCCGGTCTCTGCGGCGCGACGCCCGGGTGCGCGAGCTGCCCGTCTCCACGGACCGGCCGACGATGCGGGTCGTCTCCGTGCTCGACAGCGACCCCGTCGCGGCCCTCACGGCGGCCGAGGCCGCGATGCTCGAGCTCGCACCCGGCGACCTCGCCGTGATCCTCGGCCCGGCCGGCGCCCTGTGCGACGCCCGTGTCCCGAGCGCGGCCCGCCGGCTGCGCGACGACGTCCTGCGGTCCGCGTCCCACGCGCTCTGCCTCGCGGCCCGGCTCCCGCACGGTCACGACGGCGCGGCTCCGCGCCGCGCCCTCGGCCTGTGGGTGGTGGTCGCGGGCTCCGGACCCGACCGGGTCGCGCTGGCCGACCTGTCGTCAGGGCCGCTGGAGGCGATCGACGTCACCGACCTCGGGCTCGACGCCCTCGCGGCGGTGGCCGGCGACGCGCGGCGGCAGCCCCGCTACACCCGCAGCCTGGCGCGGACGCGGCTGGTGACCGGGGACGTCGTCGTACCGCCCGGCATCCACGCCCTCCCCCTCGGACGCTCCGACGACGGCCGCCAGGCCGCTCGGGTGGACGAGCTGACGCTGCGGCTGGGGGCGCCGCTGCCGACGTACGACGTGGTGGTCGCCGCTGCTCCCGGCGCGATGTCGCCGACCGAGCGGAGCCTCGACGAGCTGGTGACGGCCGGTGACCTGCGCCTGCGGAACGGCTTCCGGATCGACCCGACCTGGGACCTGCCGGCCGGTTCGGTGCGCGTGATCGACCCCGTGCGGGGGTGGCGACCGGAGACGTTCGACCCCCTCGACGTCGTGGACCGCATCCCCCGCGCCGTGCGCACGGAGCCCGGCGACGTCGTCTTCGTGACGTCACCGCGGCCGCGGGCCGTCGTCGACACCGATGGCGGTTCGCTCGTGGCGACGCCGGCGCGCATCCTGCGCGTCAGTCCCTCGGCCGCGTTCGGCCCCCACCTGCTGCGCGACCTCATCGAGCGACAGCCGCCCACGGCGACCGACTGGCGGGCGTGGACCGTGCCGGTCCTCCCTCCCGACGTGGCGCGGGCCCTCGAGTCCGAGCTCGCCGCACTCCACCACCTCACGGCGGAGCTGGACCGGCGCCGCGACCTCGCCGCGGACCTCGCCGACGCCCTCATCAGGGGCGCCGCCACCGGCACCCTCGACCTGACCCCTGCCCTCGACCCTGCCCCCATCCCGACCGAAGGAGACTGACCCGTGCCACCCCGCACGAAGCAGGCCGCGCCCGCGGCGCCGTCCACGCTCAAGGAGCTGAAGGACACCCTCTGGAAGGCCGCCGACAAGCTGCGCGGCTCGATGGACGCGAGCCAGTACAAGGACGTCATCCTCGGCCTGGTCTTCCTCAAATACGTCTCCGACGCCTACGAGGAGCGGCGGGTGGCGATCCGGGCGGAGCTCGAGGCCGACGGCCACGACGAGTCGTCGATCGCGGGTCTGCTGGACGACGTGGACGAATACCACGGGTACGGGGTCTTCGTCGTGCCGCCGACCGCCCGCTGGTCGTGGCTCGCGGAGAACGCGCGCAGCTCCTCCGGCACGGTGGGGCAGCTCGTCGACGAGGCGATGGACCTCGTCATGGGCGCCAACCCGTCGCTGGCCGGCACGCTGCCGAAGATCTTCAACCGCGACAACGTCGACCAGAAGCGGCTCGCGGAGCTGCTCGACCTGTTCAACAGCGCGCGGTTCAGCCGGCAGGGCGACCAGCGGGCACGGGACCTGCTGGGCGAGGTCTACGAGTACTTCCTCGAGAAGTTCGCCCGCGCCGAGGGCAAGCGGGGTGGCGAGTTCTACACGCCGGCCAGCGTCGTGCGGGTGCTCGTCGAGGTGCTGGAGCCGACGGAGGGCCGGGTCTACGACCCGTGCTGCGGCTCGGGCGGCATGTTCGTGCAGACCGAGAAGTTCCTCGAGGCGCACGACGTGAACCGCACGGCGATCTCGATCTACGGCCAGGAGCTCAACGAGCGCACCTGGCGGATGGCGAAGATGAACCTCGCGATCCACGGCTTCCAGGGCAACCTCGGCCCGCGCTGGGGCGACACGTTCGCGCGCGACATCCACCCGGACGTCACGATGGACTACGTGATGGCCAACCCGCCGTTCAACATCAAGGACTGGTCGCGCAACACGGAGGATGCGCGGTGGGTCTACGGCGTGCCGCCGGCCACCAACGCCAACTTCGGCTGGATGCAGCACATCCTGTCGAAGCTCGCGCCCGCCGGCAGCGCCGGCGTGGTCATGGCGAACGGCTCGATGTCGTCGACCTCCGGCGGCGAGGGCGACATCCGCGCCCAGCTCGTCGAGGCCGACCTCGTGTCCTGCATGGTCGCGCTGCCGACCCAGCTGTTCCGCAGCACCGGCATCCCCGTCTGCCTCTGGTTCTTCGCGAAGGACAAGACGGCCGGCGCCAAGGGCTCCGTCGACCGCTCGGGCCAGGTGCTCTTCATCGACGCCCGCGAACTCGGCTTCATGGTCGACCGCGCCGAGCGTTCGCTGTCGCCCGAGGACATCCGGCGCATCGGTGACACCTTCCACGCGTGGCGCGGCACCGCGGTGCTCCCCGACAGCTCCGGCGCGGTGCGTGAGCGGGCCGCGTACGCCGACGTCCCCGGCTTCTGCCGCAGCGTCGACCTGGCCGAAATCAAGGCGGCGGGCTACGCGCTCACCCCGGGTCGCTACGTCGGCGCCGCCGAGGTCGAGGACGACGGCGAGCCCGTCGAGGAGAAGGTCGCGCGGTTGACGACCGAGCTGTACGCCGCGTTCGACGAGAGCGCACGGCTCGAGGCCGTCGTGCGCGAGCAGCTGGGGAGGTTGGTGTGAGCGAGTGGCGGAGCACGACGCTCGGAGAGTTGTGCCGCGAGGCCGGAGGGAGCATTCAGACTGGGCCTTTCGGCTCGCAACTGCACGCCCGCGACTACGTGACCGAGGGCGTTCCCAGCGTCATGCCGATGAACATCGGGGACAACCGCATCCTCGAAGAGGGCATCGCGCGTGTCTCTGCGAAGGACGCCCTCCGTCTCAAGCGGCACCAACTTGCACCTGGCGACATCGTCTACTCGCGTCGCGGCGACGTGGAAAGGCGCTCTTTGGTGCGCCAAGAGAACAATGGCTGGCTCTGTGGAACTGGCTGTCTGCGAGTCAGGGTCGGAGATCCGACTGTCCACGACGCGACCTTCATCTCGTGGGCATTGGGACTTCCGGACGTGCGGCGGTGGATCGTCCAACACGCAGTGGGCGCCACGATGCTGAATCTCAACACCGGGATACTCGCAGCAGTTCCGCTCCTCGTTCCGCCGGTGCGTGAGCAGCGCGCCATCGCCGACGTCCTCGGCGCGCTCGACGACAAGACCGCCGCGAACGCGAACGCGCAGCGATTGATCGTCGATCTCTGCGACGGCATCTTCGCTGCCGCATCCCTGAGCGCGGGGCACGCTTCGACCTTCGCAGAGGTAGCCGACGTCGCCGGTGGCGGCACGCCCAAGACAGCCGTCGAGGACTTCTGGCACGGCGACATTCGATGGGCGACACCCACGGATGTGACCGCACTGCAGTCGCCCTACCTCTCCGAGACGAGCCGGACGATCTCCGAGGCCGGGCTCGAGTCGTGCGCTTCGCGGCTCTACCCCAAGGGATCGATCTTGATGACGTCTCGCGCAACGATCGGCGCGTTCGCGATCGCACAGCACGCGACGGCGGTCAACCAGGGTTTCATCGTGGTCAACGCCAACGACCCGGATCTGCAGTGGTGGCTCTTCCACGACATGCGTCGACGGGTGCCCGAGTTCTTGAGTCACGCGAACGGCGCAACCTTCCTCGAGCTCAGCCGCGGCAAGTTCAAGCAACTGTCGATCTCGCTGCCAGCGGACGACACAGCCGCGGCCTTCTCGGCAACCGTCGGCCCCCTGCACGCGAAGAACGCCCAGCTGGCCAGTGAGAACCGCCGCCTCACCACCACCCGCGACGCGCTTCTCCCGCTGCTCATGTCCGGCAAGCTGCGCGTCAAGGACGCGGAGCAGGTGGTCTCCGATGCCGGCGTCTGAGCTCGACCACCGCCTCGTCATCGGCGTCGCGTCGAGCGCGTTGTCCGACCTGGCCGAGTCGGGCGCGGACGTCGATGAGCACGGCGAAGCGCCGTACCGCGTCCACCAGCACGACCACATCGACGACACGCTCGCGCCGGGCCCCGTCTTCCCGTTCGAGCAGCGCCTGCTGAGGTCGACGACCTGCGGCCTTCTCCTCCGCCGGTCGAGTTCCACGGAACGGATGCGGCGGGAGGACCGCGGGTCGCGCATCCGTTCCGCGGAACTCGGCACCGATCGACGCGGGGCGCGAACTGTGCGGCAACGCCCGCCCTCCGGCCACCCGGTCGGCACCAACCGCACAGTCCCGACGCCGCCCGCCACGCCGGGCCTCGCCCGCGCCGTACGTCGTGCGAACCGGCGGCCTCAGCCCTCGCAGCGCATGACCTCCGCAGACCGCCCGGCCCGCACGACCGCCCGCACTCAGATCGCCGCGACGTCCCGTTGGCGACGCCGTGACGAGGTCTGCATAGGTCCGACGAGGTCTGAACAGGTCAGGGGGGCGTTCGGTCGAACGCCGGCATCGAGGCCGATCTCGATGCCATCCTGCAAGCCATCAGAGCCGGACTCGTCACGACGCCAGCCATCCGACAGCAGCTCGGGCTCTCACAGAGCACCGTCTACCGCCGCAGCCAGGAACTGACGCGCCGCGGTCTCGTCGCACCCACGCGCACGGGCAGCTCCGGTCGTCAGTCCTATCGACTCACCGAACCACCAGGGGGAACCGCATGACCACGGAATCGACGTGGGAGCAGCTCGCGATCGAGACCTACGGTCTCGAGAACTGGACGCCGCTGACCGGCGCCGACATCCGCCCCGGCGTCGACCGCGGGCGGCCGTCGTGGTCCGAGCTGCACCTGCCCGAGCGCATGCTCGAGGCCCTGCGGAGGCTCAACCCGCAGGTGCCCGGCGACTACCTCGTGCAGGCCCTCGCCGAGATCACGTCGCCGCGGTCCCAGGACCCGCTGGCCGAGAACTACCGGATCCACCAGATCCTCGTGCACGGCTACCGCGGGATCAGCTACGTCGACGCCGACGGCGTCGAGCACAACCCGACCATCCGCCTCCTCGGCCCGAAGGTGCAGGACAACGACTGGCTGGTCGTCAACCAGGTGATCGTGCGGTCGCTGGAGCAGGAGCGACGCTTCGACGTCGTGCTCTACCTCAACGGCATGCCCGTCACGATCGTCGAGCTCAAGCGGGCGGGTGACCAGCACGCGACCCTCGGGAGTGCGCACGCGCAACTCGCGACGTACCTGCGGGAGTTCCCCCTCGTCTTCCGCTTCGCGGTGACGAGCGTGGTGAGCGACGGGGTCACGGCGCGCTACGGCACGCCGTTCACGCCGCTCGAGCACTACGCGCCGTGGAACGTCGACGACGACGGCCGGGTGGTCACCGTCGACGCCGAGGATCCCGTCACCGCCCTCGAGCTCCTCGTCCACGGCGTCTTCAACCAGGAACGGTTCCTGCAGATCCTGCGGGAGTTCACGGCGTACGACGAGGGAGCCGACGGGCTGCTGAAGCGGATCGCGAAGCCGCACCAGTACTTCGCCGTCAGCAAGGCCGTCGGCACCACCGTCCAGGCGGCGGCGACCAACGGCAAGGCCGGCGTCGTCTGGCACACCCAGGGCTCCGGCAAGTCGATGGAGATGGAGCTCTACGCCAACAAGGTGAGCCGCCAGCCCCAGCTCAAGAACCCCACGCTCGTCGTCGTCACCGACCGCAAGGAGCTCGACGGGCAGCTCTTCGAGACCTTCAACCGCAGCACGCTGCTCCCCGAGAAGCCCGTGCTCGTCACGCGGCGCGCGCAGCTCCGTGAGGAGCTCGCGCAGCGCACCACGGGCGGCATCTACTTCACGACGCTGCAGAAGTTCGGCCTCAGCCCCGACGAGCGCGCCGCCGGCAGCAAGCACCCACTGCTCACCGACCGGCGCAACGTGATCGTGATCGTCGACGAGGCCCACCGGAGCCATTACGACGACCTCGACGGGTACGCCGCCCACCTGCGGGCAGCCCTCCCCCACGCCACGCTCATCGCGTTCACCGGCACGCCCATCTCGTTCGACGACCGGAACACGCGGGACGTCTTCGGCGACTACATCGACATCTACGACCTGACCCGTGCCGTCGAGGACGGCGCGACCGTCCCGGTGCACTTCGAGCCGCGCCTCATCCGCGTCGCGCAGGGCATCACGGAGGAGGAGCTCGACCTCGCGGCCGACGAGGCCACCGAGGGCCTCGACCAGACGGAGCGCGACCAGGTGGAGAAGGCCGTCGCGGTCATCAACGCCGTGTACGGCGCACCCGCCCGCCTCACCGCCCTCGCCGCCGACATCGTGGCGCACTGGGAGCAGCGCTCGACGGCGATGCGGGAGTTCATCGAGAGCCCCGGCAAGGCGATGATCGTGGGGGCGACGCGGGAGATCTGCGCGAACCTGTACGCCGAGATCGTCGCCCTCCGCCCCGACTGGCACGACGACGCCGTCGACAAGGGTCGGATCAAGGTCGTCTACTCCGGCAGCGCCAGCGACGCCGGCGAGGTCGCGAAGCACGTGCGGCGGGAGGGCCAGAACAAGGCGATCAAGGAGCGGCTGCGGCAGCCCGACGACGAGCTCGAGATCGTCATCGTGAAGGACATGATGCTGACGGGGTACGACTCCCCGCCCCTCCACACGCTCTACCTCGACCGGCCGCTCAAGGGCGCGCTGCTCATGCAGACGCTCGCCCGGGTGAACCGCACCTACCGCGGCAAGCGGGACGGTCTCCTCGTGGCCTATGCACCGCTCGCGGAGAACCTCCACCAGGCCCTGGCCGAGTACACCGACACCGACCGGGCGAAGCGCCCCGTCGGTCGCGACATCGACGAGGCGATCAAGCTGGCGCTGGACCTCTTCGCCCAGCTCGATGCACTGGTCGAGGGATTCGACTGGCGGGCGAAGCTCGACGGCGGCGCCCGCAGCTGGATCGGTGCCTGCGTGGGCCTCACCAACTACCTCCGCTCGCCCGGGACCCCCGGCAACCAGGTGCCGGAGGGGGAGCCGACCCTCGGGGACAGGTTCCGCTCGCTCAGCAACCAGGTCGCGCGCACGTGGGCCCTCTGCTCCGGCAGCGAGACCCTCGCGCACCTGCAGCAGACCGCGAAGTTCTACGAGGAGGTGCGGGTCTGGCAGGCGAAGTTCGACGCCGAGGAGGCCCGTGCGAGCGGTCGACCCCTGCCCGAGGACGTCCAGCGGACGTTGTCGCAGCTCGTCGCGACCACGACCGAGTCGGGCGAGGTCGTCGACATCTACGAGGCCGCCGGGATCCCGAAGCCCAGCCTCTCGGAGCTCACCGCCGACTACAGCCGCACCGCCCAGCGGGCGAGCAACCCGCACCTCGCGATCGAGGCACTGCGGGCCCTGCTGACCGAGGAGTCGACGAAGTCCACGCAGAACAACGTCGTGCGCCAGCGCGCGTTCTCCGAGCGCGTCCGTGAGCTCATGCTGCGCTACACCAACCAGCAGCTCACCTCGGCCGAGGTGATCGCCGAGCTCATCGAGCTGGCGAAGGAGGTCGCCGCCGAAGCCCGTCGCGGCGAGCAGTTCACGCCGCCGCTCAGCACGGACGAGCTCGCCTTCTACGACGCCGTCGCCGACAACGAGTCCGCCCTGACCGAGCAGGGGCCGGACGTGCTCGCCCAGATCGCCCGCGAGCTCATCGCCGTCATGCGCAAGGACGACACCGTCGACTGGACCGTCCGCGACGACGTGCGGGCGAAGCTGCGCTCGTCGGTGCGCCGGCTGCTGATGAAGTACAAGTACCCGCCCGACCAGCAGCCCGAGGCCATCGCCCTCGTCATCGAGCAGATGGAGGCGATGGCGTTGCGGGGGTCGCGGTGAGCGGGCGGCCGGTGCCGACGTGGGCCATGCACTTCACCCGGATCGAGCACCTACCGACGATCATCGAGCACGGCTTGATGAGCGACCGTCTCGCACGCAACCGGGGAGTACTCAGCGTCGAGATCGGCGACCGGGGAATCAAGCAGCAACGGCTGGACAACCGGGTGGATTGCGGTCCGGGTGGGGCCGTCGCGGACTACGCGCCGCTCTACTTCGCGCCCTGCAGTCCCATGATGAGCGGACTCGCGCACGGCAAGTACACGTACCGGGACGGATTCAACGAGGTGATCTATCTCGTGACCACGATGGAAGACCTGCACGCAGCCGGATGCTCCACCGTGGTCACTGACCGGAATGCCGCGCTCGCCATCGCGGCGATGTCCACGGACGAGGCAGACTGGAGCGAGTTCGTCGACTGGGACCTGATGCAGGCGAAGTGGTGGTTCAACACCCCGGAGTACCCCGACCGCCGCGAGCGCCGGATGGCGGAGGCATTGGTTCATGGCTCCATCCCCTTCGCCGCGTTCCGGAGCATCGTGACCAAGACCGACGCCACGGCGCTGTCGGTTCGCGGCATACTTGCCGAGGCGGGGATCGACCTCACGGTCGCTGTCAGACCTCACTGGTACTTCTAGGGCATGGAGCAGCGCCGCATGATCACTGACGCCGCCGGCAACTTGCTGGAGGCGGATGCCGAAGCACTGGTCAACACCGTCAACACGGTCGGTGTCATGGGCAAGGGCATCGCGCTGCAGTTCAAGCGCGCCTACCCGGCGATGTTCGAGGACTACGCGCGGGCCGCGAAGAGCGACGAGCTCGCGCTGGGGCGCATGCATGTCTGGTCGACGGGTCAGATGGCGGGTCCACGGTTCGTCATCAACTTCCCGACGAAGGGTCACTGGAAGTCCCGGTCTCGTCTGGCCGACATCGACAGCGGGCTGGATGACCTGGTTGCCGTGATCCGGGAGCACCGCATCACGTCGATCGCGGTCCCTCCGCTGGGCTGTGGCCACGGCGGTCTCGACTGGGGGGTCGTCGAGCCCCTCATCCACGCGAAGCTCGGACAACTCGACGGAGTCGAGGTCCTCCTCTTCGGGCCGGCTGGCGCCCCCGCGGCGTCGGACATCATCGACCGAACCGCAGCCCCAGCGCTCACCCGGGCACGGGCGGCCCTGGTGGCCACGCTGGGCCGTTATGCAGACGTCGCCGACGAGACCTCGCCGATCGAGGTGCAGAAGCTGATGTACTTCCTCGAGGTCGTGGGCGAGGACCTGAGACTCGACTTCGAGCCGCACCACTACGGTCCGTACTCCGATCGCCTGCGGCACGTCCTCCGCGAGCTGGAAGGTCACCAGATCATCGGATTCGGCGACGGCAGTGCACGGGTCGAGGATGCCGAGCCCATCGCGGTGACGCCATCGGCGCGCGCGGAGGCAGAGGCCTTCCTCGACGCCCACCCGCAGACCTCCGACCACATCGCCCAGGCACTGGAGGTCGTCGCCGGCTTCGAGTCGGCGTACTCCCTCGAGCTTCTCGCGACCGTTCATTGGATCGCCGCGCATCCCCACCGCCCCGACTCCGACGACGACGCGCTCGTCGCGACCGTCCGCGAATGGAGCCCGCGCAAGGGGCGGCTCTTCACCGAGGCCCACGTCCGCACCGCACTCGCCGCCCTCCGGAGGCGTCAACTCGTGGCGTGAGCGGGCGGTGGATCGCCCCGGAACCGTCCCCGCCGGCGGCTACGCTGCAAGCCGTTTCCGGACGACCACGGGGGTGGGGATGGCATACGACGACTGGCAGGGCTTCGACGACTCGGGCAACACGCCCCTGCCGGACGGGCCGTTGAGCCTGGCCTACGCGCCCCTGGTCCCGCACTCCACCCTCGACTTCGGCGACCCCCGTCTGGCGTCATACTTCGGCACCCACGAGGGCGGTCTCGTCCGTTCGTGGCTGAGCAAGGGCGGCTGCACGACGATCGGTGACGTCCTCGCCGTCACCGAGGCGCAGATCCTCGCGTGGCCGGGCATCGGCGTGGGCAAGCGCGACAAGATCCTGGACCTGGTGGGCCGCCTGGCGGCGGACGCGGCCGCCGGGCAGCTCGGGCCCTCCGGTCAGCCCCCCGCGACCCCGGCCCCGCCCGCCGAGGCGCCCGCCGCGAGCCCCTGGTCGACGCCCGAGGTGGGCCGGGATCTCCTGATCGTGCAGGAGTGGGGCAGGTTCGCCGCCCGCGCCGCCACCGTCGGAGCGGTCGAGGCGTCCTTGCGGGACCGGACCCTGCCGGCCGACGTCGACGCCGCACTGGATCGGCTCCGCGCGCTCCCGGCCGACCTCCCACCGGAGACCGACCCCGGGGACGTCGTGCTGGCGTGGATCGACGCCCTCGAGCCCCGCGATCGCGACATCTTCGAGAGCCGCATCGTCAAGGTCCGTCCCCAGACGCTCGACGCCATCGGCGCGGCCCACGGCGTGACGCGTGAGCGGATCCGTCAGCTCGAGGTGCGGCTCGCCGAGAAGGCTCACCAGGAGTTCTCCTCGTCCTCGGCGTGGCGCCAGGTCCGTTGGGCCGGCTTCCTGCTGACGGACGAGCTCGGGGCCTTCGCTCCTCGGCACCTGGTGGACACGCGGTCGTCCACGGGCGAAGAGCTCTTCGAGCGTCACCTGCTCCTGTGGTTCGTCGGGCTCCGGGCGACCCCCGGAGGGATCGTCGCCGACGGCTTCTCCCTCCCCGGGATTGGTGAGGTGCCCTTCCTGGAGGACGGACTGTGCGTCGACGTCGAGGCGCTCACGGCCGATCTCGTCGGACGCGGCGTCCGTCCCGCGTTCGTCGACTTCGCGATCGATGCCATCGACGGCCTCACCCGTGCCGACGGAGTCGTCGTGCGGTGGGGACGGAGCGCCGTCGACAAGGCGTGCGCGCTGCTCGCGGCCCGGGGGCAGGCCATGGCGCTGGTGGAGCTCTCCGCGATCCTCGGGGGGAGCGAGCGCAGTCTGCGGCAGAGGTTGTTCGACGACGAGCGCCTCACTCGGTTGTCGCGCACCACCGTCGGCCTCCGCGCGTGGGGCGGTGAGGAGTACGGCGGTGTCGTCGACGCGATGATGCGACGACTCGACGAGCACGGCGAGCTCGATCTGGCCGAGCTCGCCGACGACCTGGCCGCCCAGTTCGACGTCGCGCCGACGTCCGTGGTCATGTACTCGGCTGCTCCCGTGTTCGCGACGGGCGGCGGTCGGATCAGGCTGCGCGGAGCCGACGAACCGTTCGTGCCCCGCGCGCAGCCCTGGAAGGTCGCGGGCCTGTTCCAGGCCTCGCCCGATGTCATGATCTGGAACCTCACCGTGGACGCCGACATCCTTCGCGGCAGCGGCCGGGCAGCGCCGTACGAGCTCGGAACCTTCGTCGGGATCAGCCCCGGGATGCGGATCGAGCTCTCGAACCCGACCCGGGACTACCCGATGTCGTGGATGGAGACCAGCCACACCGGCCCGCAGGTCGGGTCGCTCAAGCCCCACGCCGAGGCATTGGCGGCGAGCGCGGGCGACGTGCTCCGCCTCAGGTTCGATCGACGTGACCGCTCCGTGTCCGTGACGCTGCGCGGCCCGGCGCCCCTCGAGACCGACACTGCCGCGCGCGTCGCGTGGCTGACCGGGCTCACCGCGACCCAGACCACGAGTCGCGCCGCCATCGCCGACGCCGTGCACCTCGATCCGGGCGCCCTCGACGAGGCCCTGCGCAAGCGTGGCGAGGCCGACGTCGCCGACGCGGTGCTGACACTGCCGACCTAATCATCCCGACCCGCGGCTCCAGAAGAACCGGGATTTTCGTTTTGTTCGTTTGTAGGATGGGTCCCTGCCGCCCCTCCTCAGCATGGGAGCTCTTCATGACGAGAAGCGCCGCCGGGAACGCCCGGACCTACATGCCCGACAACGACCAGGCCTCGATCGAGGACTTCGTCCGGGTGCTCCGCGAGGGTGGCCTCGACACGGCCACCGCACGCCCCGCCCTGGTCGCAGCCGACGGTCACACGCACGAGCTCCCCCCAGCCGTGTTCGACATCCTGCTGCAGGTCGTCGGAGCTCTCGCTGACGGCAACGGCGTCACCGTCATCCCGCTGAACGCGATGCTCACCACCCAGCAGGCAGCCGAGTTCCTGGGAATCTCGCGGCCGACCCTGGTCCGACTGCTCGACACCGGTCAGATCCCCATGCACAAGCCCGGCAGGCACCGCCTCGTGGCTCTGCCGGACCTGGTCTCCTACCAGGAGGCCGTCCGCAGCACTCGTCGCGAGGCCCTCGACGAGCTCGTCGCCGACGCGGAGATGGACGGGCTCTACGCAACCACCGACGGTCAGGTGCCGAGGATCCGCTGACCTATGGCGTTCCCGGCGTTCCTCGACACGTGCGTCCTCTTCGGGCAGACGCTGAATGACGTCCTCCTGAGGATCGCCGACGAGGATGCCTTCAGCCCGATGTGGTCGGCGGAGGTGCTGGGCGAGATCGAACCGTGAGGGCCAGCTCCACGACCCCGGCCTGGAACGCCGACGCGGTGGATCACTGAGCACCCGTGTGCTCAGCGATCCACCGCGTTGAGAGTCGGCACGCGTCCTCAGTACGACTTCGGCAGCCCCAGGGTGTGCATGGCGACGAAGTTGAGGATCATCTCGCGGCTGACGGGCGCGATGCGGCCGAGCCGGGCGGCGACGAGCATGTTGCCGAGGCCGTACTCCACCGTCAGCCCGTTGCCGCCGTGCGTGTGGACGGCGGTGTCGGTGGCGTTGCAGGCGACCTCGCCGCCGGCGTACTTCGCCATGTTCGCGAACTCGCCCGCCCCGAAGTCGTCGCCGGCGTCGTAGAGCGCCGCCGCCTTCTGCCACAGCAGTCGCGCCTGCTCGAGCTCGATCTTGATCTTCGCGAGCGGGTGGGCGATGCCCTGGTGGGCGCCGATGGGCGCGTCGCGCCAGACGCTGCGCTCCTTCGCGTAGGCGACCGCCTTGTCGAGCGCGTAGCGCGCCATGCCGCAGGAGAACGCCGCGCCCATGATGCGCTCGGGGTTGAGCCCGGCGAAGAGCTGCCACATCCCGCCGTCCTCGTCGCCGACCAGCGCGTCGACCGGCACCCGCACCTCGTCGAGGAACAGCGTGAACTGCTTCTCGGGCGCCTGCCACGACATCGGGATGACCTGCTGGGAGAAGCCGTCGGCGTCGGTCGGCACGACGAAGAGCGCGGGCTTCAGCTTGCCCGTCCGCGCGTCCGCCGTGCGGGCCACGACGAGCACCGACTGGGCCTCGTCGACACCCGAGATGAACGTTTTCTGGCCCGACAGCACCCAGTGGTCGCCGTCGCGCGTCGCGGTCGTGGTGATCTCGTGCGAGTTGGAGCCGGCGTCGGCCTCGGTGATCCCGAACGCCATGAGGTGGGTGCCGTCGGCGATCCCGGGGAGCCACCGGGCCTTCTGCTCGTCGGTGCCGCAGCGCGTGATGATCGAGCCGCAGATCGCCGGGCTGACGACCATCATGAGCAGCGGCGCGCCCGCGGCCGCCGACTCCTCCAGCACCGCCGCCAGGTCGGCCATCCCGCCGCCCCCGCCGCCGTGCGCCTCGGGGATGTTGACGCCGAGGAACCCGTTGCGGCCCATCTCGAGCCACATGTCGGTCATCTTGCCGCCGTCGCGGGCCTGCTTCTCGACGTACTCGCGGCCGTACTTCCCCGCCAGCCTCGCCACCGACTCCCGCAGCGCCACCCGCTCCTCGGGCTCGCTGAACGCCACCTGCGTCATGCCTGCTCCTCCTGGTTCGCACGGTTCTCGTCGGCCCCTGCGGGCTCCACGACCGCCAGCACGTCGCCCGCCGCGACCTGCTGACCTGCTGCCACACCGACCTCGGTGACGACCCCGTCGTGCGGCGCCGCGACCGAGTGCTGCATCTTCATCGCCTCGAGAACCAGCACGACGTCACCCGCCGCGACCCGGGCGCCCACCTCCGCGGCGACCCGCACGACGGTGCCCGGCATCGGCGCGAGCAGCGACCCGCTCGCCACCGCGTCGGCGGGATCGACGAAGCGCGGCACGACCGCGAGCGCCACGTGCCCGTCGGGACCGTCCACCTCGACGGTGCCGGTGCCGCCGGGGGGCACGACGACGCGGTACGTCGCACGCACGCCCCCGCTCTCCAGCGTCACCGCCGTCGGGCTCGCGGCGACGACGGCGACCGCCGCCCCGCCATCGTCCGCCCCGCCGTCGAGGACGTACCCGTCGCGCCCGCCCCACCACGCCACGACCACCTCGTCGTCACCGTGCGTGAACCGTGTCGTCTGCGGCTGCGACGGGACGTTGCGCCACGCGACCGGGATGCGGGCCTGCACGGACCGTTCGGCGCGCGCCGCCTCGGCGAGCGCGACGGCGGCGGCCACCGCGGCATCGTCCACGCGGGAGGCGCCGGAGGCGCCGGCGATCGGGGGCGCCGACCAGTCCCGATCCGCCAGGAACGCGGTGGACACGTCGCCGGCGAGGAACGCCTCGTCCTCGAGCACGCGCACGAGCTGGTCGCGGTTCGTCCGCACGCCGTGGAGCCGCGCCCGCCGCAGGGCGCCCGCGAGCCGCCGCGCGGCCTGGCGCCGGGTGGGCGCCCAGGCGATCACCTTGGCGAGCATGGCGTCGTAGTGCGTCCCCACCTCGTCGCCGGCGCCGAAGCCGGAGTCGAGGCGCAGACCGGACGCCGCGGTGCCCACGGTGAAGGCGACGTCGACGTCGGGCACCTCGAAGGACCCGAGCAGGCCGGACTGCGGCTGGTAGTCGGCGGCGGGGTCCTCGGCGTACAGGCGCACCTCCACCGCGTGTCCCCGCGGCTCGGGGTGCGCCGTCGGCAGCGGCGTGCCCTCGGCGACCGCGATCTGCGCCTCGACGAGGTCGATCCCGAAGATCTGCTCGGTGACGGGGTGCTCGACCTGGAGGCGCGTGTTCATCTCGAGGAAGTAGAAGGACTGGCTCTCGGCGTCCATGAGGAACTCGACGGTGCCGGCGCCGCGGTAGTCGATCGCGGCCGCCGCCTTCCGCGCCGCCTCGTGGAGCGCCTGCCAGGTCTCCTCGCGCAGGCCCGGGGCGGGTGCCTCCTCGACGACCTTCTGGTGGCGGCGCTGCAGCGAGCAGTCGCGCTCGCCGAGCACGACGACCCCGTCCGGCGTGCCGACGACCTGCACCTCGACGTGCCGACCGCGCTCGACGTAGTGCTCCACGAACACGGTCGGGTCGCCGAACGCGGAGGCCGCCTCGTCGGAGGCGAGCCGCACGGCCGCGTCCAGCTCGTCGAGGTCGCGCACGACGCGCATGCCGCGACCGCCACCGCCCGCGGACGCCTTGACGATGACGGGCAGCTCGATGGTCGTGATCGCGGCCGGCTCGAGCTGGCCGAGCTGCGGCACGCCCGCGGCGTGCATCAGCTCCTTGGCGCGGATCTTGTCGCCCATCGCCTCGATCGACGCGGGTGACGGGCCGATCCAGGTCAGCCCGGCGGCCTCGACGGCGCGGGCGAAGTCCGCGTTCTCCGACAGGAAGCCGTAGCCCGGGTGCACCGCGTCCGCGCCCGACGCCCGCGCGGCGTCGAGCACCGCGTCGGCCTGCAGGTAGGTCGCGGCGGGGGTGCTCCCCGGCAGGCGTACGGCGCGGTCCGCCTCCCCCACGAACGGCAGGTGGGCGTCGGCGTCGGAGTGCACCGCGACGGTCTCGATGCCGAGGCGTCGGCAGGTCGCGATGACGCGACGGGCGATCTCGCCGCGGTTGGCGATGAGGACGCGCTGGATCACGGGCATCTCCTTATGTCCTGAAGACGCCGAAGCGGTCGGTGCCGCGGATCGGCTGGTTGTCGATGACGGAGAGGCAGATGCCGAGCACGGTGCGGGTGTCGCGGGGATCGATGACGCCGTCGTCGTAGACGAGCCCGGACAGGAAGAACGGCAGGCTCTGCTCCTCGACCTGCTGCTCGACGTAGGCCCGGATGCCGGCGGCGCCCTCCTCGTCGTAGGGCTGCCCCTTCGCCTCGGCCCCCGCGCGCATGACGAGGTCCATCACGCCGGCGAGCTGCGCCGGGCCCATGACGGCGGACTTCGCCGACGGCCAGGTGAAGAGGAAGCGCGGGTCGTAGGCGCGACCGTTCATGCCGTAGTTGCCCGCGCCGTACGACGCCCCGAGGATCACCGTCAGGTGCGGCACCGTCGAGTTGGAGACCGCGTTGATCATCTGCGCACCGTGCTTGATGATCCCGCCCTGCTCGTACTCCGCGCCGACCATGTAGCCCGTCGTGTTGTGGAGGAACAGCAGGGGCGTGTCGATCTGGTTGGCGAGCTGGATGAACTGCGTCGCCTTCTGCGCCTCCTCGCTGAACAGCACGCCCTGCGCGTTGGCGAGGATGCCGACGGGACGGCCGTGGATGCGGGCCCAGCCGGTGACGAGCGAGGGGCCGTAGAGCGGCTTGAACTCGTCGAACGGCACGTTCGCGTCCGCCCCGACGCCTGGACGCGTGCCGTCGACGACGCGGAGGATCACCTCGCGCGGGTCGAACGGCTCCTTGAGGTCGGTGGGCACGAGGTCGAGGAGGCCGTCGGGGTCGAGGTCCGGGTCGGCGTACGTCGGGAGGTCGGCCTCGGCGCGCGCCTTGCGGTGACCCAGGCGCGCGACGATGCGCCGCCCGATGCGGATCGCGTCGCGCTCGTCGGCCGCGAGGTAGTCGGCCAGGCCGGACGTGCGGGCGTGCATCTCGGCGCCGCCGAGCGACTCGTCGTCGGACTCCTCGCCGGTCGCCATCTTCACGAGCGGCGGTCCGCCGAGGAAGACCTTGGCGCCCTCCTTGACCATCACCGTGTAGTCGCTCATGCCCGGGATGTAGGCGCCGCCGGCGGTCGAGTTGCCGAAGACCAGCGCGATCGTGGGACGCCGGTCGGCCGAGGCGCGGGTGATGTCGCGGAACATCCGGCCGCCGGGGATGAAGATCTCCTTCTGCGTCGGCAGGTCCGCGCCGCCCGACTCGACGAGCGCGATGGTCGGCAGCCCGTTCTCGGCGGCGACCTGCGCGGCACGGAACGCCTTCTTGAGCGTCCACGGGTTCGACGCGCCGCCCTTCACGGTCGGGTCGTTGGCCGTGATCATGCACTCGACGCCCTCGACGACCCCGATGCCCGTGACCAGCGACGCGCCGACGGTGAAGTCGGAGCCCCAGCCGGCCAGCGGCGACAGCTCGAGGAAGGCCGTGCCCGGGTCGACGAGCAGCTCGATGCGCTCGCGGGCCAGGAGCTTGCCGCGGCGGTGGTGGCGCGCGACGTACTTCTCCCCGCCCCCCGCGACGGCCTTCGCGTTCTCCGCGTCGAGCGCGGCGATCTTCTCGAGCATCGCCTGCCGGCGGTGCTCGGGGGTCGTCTCGGTCGCGCTCACTGCTCCTCCTCCAGGACGGCCTTCATGCGGTCGAGCGTCGTGCGCATGCCGCGCTCGTTGGTGCGTCCGCGCAGCCGGCCGAGCAGCAGCCAGTAGAGGCGGACGGGCAGGGCGGGCTCGAGCCGGTAGTACTCGGTGACCCGCGTCCCCGTGCCCTCCGCCTCGAGGCGGTAGCCCCAGTTGTTGATCGGCGCGGCCTCCGTGCCGACGGCGAACTCGAAGACGCGCTCCGGCTCGCAGACGGTGACGCGGCAGCCGGACCAGTACGTCGGGCCGACCCCGTTGCGCTTCACGTGCCCCTTGAAGGTGGCGCCGACCTCGGGACCGGTGGAGCCACGGGTCCAGCGCGCCTCGAACGTCTCGGGCGAGAACTCCCCGATCCGCGTCACGTCGCTGACCAGCGCCCAGACCCGGTCGACGGGTGCCTCGACGTGCACGCTGACCTCGCCACCCAGTGGCCGGAGCAGCCCGCTCACGCGGCGTACCCCAGCAGTCGGGCCGACAGGTCCGCCAGCACCTCGGTGGCCCCGCCGCCGATGCCGAGCAGCCGCACGTCGCGGTAGTGCCGCTCGACCTCGGAACCGCGCATGTAACCGGTGCCGCCGAACAGCTGCACCGCCTCGTGGCAGACCTGCTCGGCGGTCCGCACGGCCGTGTCCTTCGCCAGGCAGGCCTCCGCGATCACCTGCTCCCCGGCGACGTGCCGCGCGGCGACCGCGTGCGTGTAGGTGCGCGCGACCTCGACCTGGCGCCGCATCTCGACGAGCTTGTGCCGCACGACCTGCCGGGACGCGAGGGGCTTGCCGAACGTCTCGCGCTCGTGGGCGTACGCCGCGGCGAGGGCGAGCGCGCGGGCGGCGGCGCCGTACCCCTGCACCGCCAGTCCGATCCGCTCCACGACGAACTGCTCGGCGATCTGCACGAAGCCGGTGCCCTCGCCGCCGACGAGGTTCACGGCCGGCACCCGGCAGTCGACGAACGACAGCTGCGCGGTGTCGGAGCAGTGCCAGCCCATCTTGTCGAGCTTCCGGTCGACCGTGAACCCGGGTGTGCCCGCCTCGACGACGAGCAGGGAGACACCGCCGTGGCCGCGGCCGGGTTCGAAGTCGCCCCCGGTGCGCACCGCGGTCGTCACGAAGTCCGCGCGCGTGCCCGAGGTGATGAAGGTCTTGGCGCCGTTCACGACGTAGTGGTCGCCGTCGCGCACCGCCCGGGTGCGGATCGAGGCGACGTCGGAGCCGCCCTCCGGCTCGGTGATCGCGAGGGAGCCGATCGTCGCGCCGGCCAGCGTGGGCCGCACGAACCGGTCGATGAGCGCCGGGTCGCCTGCCGTCGCGATGTGCGGCAGCGCGATCCCGTGCGTGAAGAGGCTCGCGACCAGACCGCCCGAGCCACCACCGTCGAACATGCCCTCGGTGACGGTGAGGGAGTCGAGCAGGTCGCCCCCGTCGCCGCCGACGGCCTCGTCGAACCCGACGGCCAGCAGGCCGGCGCGGGCGGTGGTCGCGTGCAGCTCGCGGGGCAGCGCCCCGGCGTCCTCCCACTCCTGCAGGTGGGGCGCGATCTCCCGCCGGGTGAAGGCGGCGGCCGACGCGCGGAGCGCCCGGCGCTCCGGTGTGGCGGTGAAGGCGACGTCGCTCGCCAGCGGCGTCGTCACGTCGGCGCCTCCCTGGCGCACCGGGTTCACCGGGCTCACAGGAGCGCGTCCTCGACGCTGACCATGCGGCTGCGGATCCACTCGCCCAGGCCCTTGGCCTGCGGGTCGAAACGGGTCGACGCGGCCACGCCCTCGCCGAGCAGGCCCGTGATGACGACGTTGACGCCGCCGAGGTTGGGCAGCGGGTAGACCGCGACGTCCAGCTCGGCCGCCTCCGGCACCAGCTCGCGGATGCGGCTCGGCGAGATCAGCTTGGTGAGCCAGGTGACGCGCGCGTCGTAGCGCTCCGCGTCGTAGCGCCGACCCGTCGTCGCCACCCAGAGCCCGACGTTGGCGTCGCCGCCCTTGTCGCCGGAGCGGGCGTGCACGAACGAGCCGAGCGGCACGCGCCGGGTGAGGGTGTCGACCGGCGCCGGGTAGGGCGACGGCCGCCGCGCCACCACCCCGTCCTCGGGCTCCTCCGTGCGGAGCGGGTGCGGGACGAGCACCCGCTCCTTCTCCTCGCCGTCCGCGCCGAGCAGCACCGCGGTGTGCTCGACGGCGGAGCGGTCGACGAGGGCGGCGTGGAAGACCCCGTACGGCGAGGGCTTCGCCGGCGGCGCCGTGAGCGCGAAGCCGGGGTACGACGCGAGCGCCAGCTCGACGGCGACCGACGTGAACGCCCGGCCCACGGTGTCGGCGTCGGGATCGAGCGCCGTCGCCCGCAGCAGCACCGACGCGGACTCCTCCGTCGGGGCGTCCGGCGTCGCGGGCCCGGTGTCCGACCAGTCGAGGGTGGCCGGTCGGCCGTGCGGCGACGCGTCGAGCGCCGACTCGACCTGGGCGCGCACCCAGGCCGCCTTGTCCTCGATGTCGAGGCCGGTGAGCACGAGCTCGATGCTGTTGCGCCAGCCGCCGAGCACGTTCACGCCGACCTTGAGGTCGGGCGGCGGCGCGCTGCCGGTGACGCCGTCGACCCGCACGCGGTCCGGCCCCTCCTGCGTGAGCCGCACCGACTCGAGGTGCGTCGTCACGTCGGGGCCGAGGTAGCGGTGGGTCTGGATCTCGTAGACGAGCTGCGCGGTCACCGTGTCGGTCGTGACCGCCCCGCCGGTGCCGTCGTGCTTGGTGACGACGAAGGACCCGTCGCGACGTACCTCCGCGACCGGGAACCCCAGCGGCGTCGTCAGCGCGGCGGCGGGCAGGTCGCCGAACCCGGAGAAGTTCCCGCCCGTGGCCTGGCAGCCGCACTCGATGACGTGGCCCGCGACGACCGCCCCGGCGAGCTGGTCGTGGTCGTCCGGGGTCCAGCCGAAGTGCGCCGCGGCCGGGCCGACGACGACCGAGGCGTCGGTGACGCGGCCCGCGACGACGACGTCGGCGCCGGCGTTCAGCGCCTCCGCGATGCCGAAGGCGCCCAGGTAGGCGTTGGCCGTCAGCGCGTCGGAGAAGTCGCGCTCGTCGCCGGCCGCGGGCCGGAGGTGGACCGTGCCGGCCTGCAGGCCGGGGAGCAGGTCGTCACCCGCGACGTACGCGATCGTCGGGCTCAGCCCGAGCCCGCGCGCGACCTCGCCGAGCCGGCGCGCCAGGCCGGCGGGGTGGAGACCGCCGGCGTTGCTGACGATCCGCACACCCTTCGCGAGCGCGAGCCCGAGGCAGTCCTCGGCCTGGCGGAGGAACGTGCGCGCGTAGCCCGCCTCGGGGTCGCGCATCCGGTCCTTCCCGAGGATCAGCATCGTGAGCTCGGCGAGGTAGTCCCCCGTCAGCACGTCGACGCCGTGGACCAATCCGTCGGGTCCGGTCGACGAACCCTCGAGCATCTCGCGCATCGCGGAGAGCCGGTCGCCGTAGAACCCCGAGCAGTTGCCGATGCGCAGGACGTCGCTCGTCGGTGCACTCATGCGGGGTCTCCCTCGGTGGTGGTGGCTGAGGTGGTGGCGGTCGTGGGGGCGCGGCCGGGTCCCGGCGGCCCGGCGAAGGCCGGCGCGACGTCGAGCCAGCGGTCGGCGTCGCTGCCGACGGCCCGTACGGCGAGCTCCGACCGGTGCCGGCGCTGCGTCACCAGCCGGGCGAAGTCGACGGCCGAGCCCTCGACGCGCTGCTCGGCGTCCTCGGGTCCGTCCGTCCACGTCGCGCCGGACGGCAGCGTGAGTTTCACGTGGAACGTCGCGGCGGGGGCCTCCAGCTCGCGGATCGCGAACGAGAAGCCCCGCGTGCGGACACCGAGGTGGCACACGTGCCGCACGCCGTCGTCGTCCTCGGGGTCGACGCCGAGCGCGTCGGCGATGTCGAGGCCGTGCGCCCACGTCTCCATGTAACGCGCCGTCGCCATCGACACCGGGCTCATCGGCGGGCCGAACCACGGCATCCGCTCGCCCGGCCGCTCGGCGGCGAGGTCGCGCAGCGCGGTCCCCAGGTCCGCGCGGCGGGAGCGCCAGAGGTCGAGGAGCTCGCCGGCCGGTACGGCGCCGCCCGCCGCCGCGCTCGCGTCCACGAAGCCGTCGGGGTCGGCGATCGCCTGCAGCACGATCGCGTCCCAGGCCGCC